>JALNZK010000002.1 GCA_023229365.1 Pseudomonadota bacterium
AGTTCAAGTTCAAGTTCAAGTTCAAGTTCAAGTTCAAGTTCAAGTTCAAGTTCAAGTTCAAGTTCAAGTTCAAGTTCAAGTTCAAGTTCAAGTTCAAGTTCAAGTTCAAGTTCAAGTTCAAGTTCAAGTTCAAAAAGCTCAAAGGGTTCAAGCTCAAGCTCAAAGGGTTCAAGCTCAAGCTCAAGCTCAAAGGGTTCAAGCTCAAGCTCAAGCTCAAAGGGTTCAAGCTCAAGCTCAAGCTTGCCAGTGATGAAAATTTCATCACCTTCAAGCTCAAGCTCAAGCTTAGGCGGTTCCAGTTCGAGTGGCTCAGGAAGCTCAGGCTCTAGTTCGAGCGGCGGCAAACCACTAATGGGTTTTGGCACGAGTATAAACAACAATGAATTAAGAAGCTTGGCAAAAAATTGCAACGTAGCAGAAATTGGGGAAAAAATTACAGAAGAAACAATGGCTTTATTAATTGGACAACCTGTTAGTTTAGTTGTTTATTCATATAATCCAATGTTTGAAGAAATAGAAAAAATTAAAGGAAAAATAAATTATACATTTTGTAAAACAGAAATATTTGCTTATGAAAACTTAGAAATCGCCAATTGCGATTTGCTTTTAATCAACCCATTAAAATATAATTTGCTATACAAATGTCACAAAAATGTAAATAAATGGATTGCATTAAAAAGCCCTGGAAACGATGATGCTCTTTTGGTTTTGCAACATTTCTTAGAACAATATCCAGAATGGTCTATAATTTATCACAACACAGACCCATCAAAAAAATATGGGGATAATACATTGACAATATTGAGTCGTTTTCCAGCAGATAAATTTATAATACCAGTAATGCCCCAAGTTGTATTTCGCACCCATCAAGATTCAATAAGTGTGTGCAATTCATGCGTATTCAGGAGACAAAATCGTTGCACAATCAGTGGAGGCTATTTGGGAAGAATGACAAAAGATAATGAGACAACATGGGTGTCAGATGCTTGTCCTATTGCAACGAGAAAAAAATCCTCATCATCACTGTCCAGAAAATTCTTTGTTTAACTTTTTCTGTCTATGACATGTAGATAGCACACATAAACAGGCAATCCTTGCTCTTGTCCAATCTGCCTATATTCTATTTCTAACTTCGTCCCAGGAAAAGTATCGTATTGCAGAAGGTCTTTTAATCGACTCAATACGCCATTGATAAAATCTGGCGAACCCGTGATACGCAATCCATCTTCTCTGAATTTAGTACCCTTATGCTGCTTGTTCACTGGAGTGGGACGCAAAGGCATATTAGGACGCAAACCTTGCCAAAATTTGATAATATCAGCCCGCTTTGCTTTCCACGGCTTCGCTTCAATATATTCTCTAAAAATATATTCTCTAAAATTCACTTGATTCCCTTGATTTTTTTAGGATTCAACACAGGACGTTTGGTTTGATGAGGTGAACCTCTTCTTCTTTTAACTTTAGCTCTACATCCACAACAACCCATAATGTCCTCCTATAAAATATTTAGACAACACAATTTTTTTTTAAACAAGAAGTGTAAATATTATAACCACCAATCAAGGAGATTATTATGCGATGCAAAGATCGTGACGGAAATTACAGAACAGCTACATGGCGATATTTCTATGCAAGTTGCCCCAAAGTCAATCAGCTATGCAGCGGTTCGGGTGCCTATGTGGCTGCTGTAACCGTATGCTGGATGAATCTGTGGTAAATAGGGATGCCATATGTTGTGTGCCGTTTCTTTTCGCTATTTTCAAGAACACTTGAAACATAGCCCTTATAACTATTTAGAAATCGGCATTTATAATGGCGATGGTCCTTGTCTATTGGCTAAAGAGTTCCCAAATAAGACAATCTATACTATTGATCCTTTTATTGAGGATGGACACACAACACAAATAAGCGGCGTACAACGAAATGAAAAACTTTCCCGTCAAAAAACAAACTTTTTGTCTCACAAGGCCGCTTTAACAAACATTGTTCATTTTGAAATGACCTCATTTGATTTTTTACAATCAATTAAAGGAAAACAAGAGGAAATAGACAAAATGAACATTGGCAATGTTCTTATTGACGGCTCTCATCATTATGAAGATATTTTAATTGATATTGAATTAGTAAGGCTGCTTACACATAGGCATGAAACACATATTATATTTGATGATTACAATGACAAACATTATGATGTCAAAAGGGCTGTAAATTATTTTAGGGCAAACTATGCGATCAAAAAAGAAACGCCTCTTCATGACGGAACGTTTCTTCTTATGGAAACAAAATGGCCGCTACTCAAAATGATATAAACAAAAAACCCAAGCTTTTTTGGCTTGGGTTTTTTGTTTTCCCTAATCCTAAAATTTTACATTCCTTGTGGAGGTGGTGCCCCGGCTCCTTGATCTGGGGGTGGCTCTGCCCCTGCACCGCCACCAAGTGCTTCCTTAACCTTATTCAAAAGATCAATAGCCTGATCCAATAAAGCTGCCGGGTCGTCCCCGCCGCCTTCACCGCCTTGTTCCCCGCCACCAGCATCGCCGCCCATGCCCATTTCTGGACCGCCGCCCATCGGTGGGCCAGCTTGCTCTTTTAATAATCCCGCTAATTTCAAAGCATAGTAATTCTTTTGCATACTCATATTTTTTCTCCGTTATTGATTACTGTGTTGTTGAAGATCACTTACTTTTAAACCCAAGAAATTTAAAATAATATCAACTGCTGCGACTTTTAATTCAACTGGCACTTTTGTTAAACCCATAGCTCGCAGATGTGGTAACACCATTCTCTCTGTGGTTTGGGCTATTTGCCACGCTGGCATGTCTCGTTGTTGCCCAAATTGAGATTCCGAGAATTCAGCAAATGTCTTCATGTCTTTATATATACTTTAGAATGAATTTTAGAAAATTCCTTGAATCTGATTGGTCTTCTCTTCGCCCTCCCCAAAGGGAGTTCCCCTTTATGCATGAACCGGGCTATTATCGTAAGGCCGCACCATTCCTAGATAAAGATATGTTCAGCCCCGATGAGGACCAGGATTTTGAGACTTGGAACCTCTACCACGTCACCACTAACCTTTCCGCCGTTAGAGCTTCTGGGCGTCTAAAAAGCAGATCAGAATTAGGTCAAAATAACTGGGGATTGGGAAAATCTCAATATGACAACCCCCGAATGGTGTCCACAACCCATGATATGAACAGAGCCCGCCAAATCTATGACCAGATGAAGTTGGTAACAGAATTGGCCAGAGGCTTGGTGCCCGCCCATACGGTCTGGGATATGGCTACAGACGCTCTATACGAGCCGTGGGATCATTCGGAAATAAGAAGTGTCCTCAAGTCCTATTTGCCCCGCAATATTTATAAATCAATGGCAGAGGGCGAGGTTGAAGAGGCAGAAATGGACAAATATATTAAGACTGCTGAAGCAATCTATGCCTTTATGCAATCCCTGGAATCGGCGGTATCAGAAATCGAACTAGATTCCAATAGAGACACAAATGATCTGAGTGTAATGGGATTTGCAGCCGATTTTGAAGATATGAAGAAAATCGACCCCAATCAGATAGCCATTATCCAAGTGGTGGCCAGAAAAGATGCTCAATCCGAACAAAACCCGCAAGAAAGAGAAGTTAAATTCTTCCCACAAGACCTAAGAATTATTAGGTATTGGCAGCCGTAACATCTCGAACATTTTCCAAATATTTTCCTGCCCAATAAGCATCCATTTCTTCGATGCCATAATTTACATCATCAAACCAGGATTCTTTGCCATTATCAATAAAACACACAAATCGAGTGCCTTTTTTGAGAACTAATGCAAAGCTATTAAAAATAATTGTTTCTTTTTCTTTTGCTGTATATAACCAAAACTCTAGAAATCCCGATTCCTCTAATTCACTAACCACAGTTTTGTCATAACTATATAAATCCTCTTTCAAAAACCCCTCTCTCTTCACGCAATTTTCGGCTGCTTCCTCCTCTTCGTGCTTCTTGGCAGCCAAAGCATACAATTCTGCTGAGGTCATTTTGCTAATGTTCATTTTTCTTCCTTAAACGCATCAATCTTGTCTTGGATTTCCTTGGCCAACTCAGGCTGGCCTTCCTTGAATTTATTGTTTAACTCTACGCAATCAGCACAAATGGCCATCACGGACACATTGTGATTGGTGCCGTTTATAACTGTTTCAACAATGATTTTCTTGCCGCATTTGGAACATGTCAAAAGATACCCCTGACAAGCAAATCCACCCTCTGGAGCAGGAATATAATAAGAATCTGTCATGTCAATTCTCCTATCTTAGACTTATGACAAAATGTAACAGAAGGATACCAAAGATTATTGCCCCATCTAGGATCAGGATTGTCGCCCAACAAACAATATGTCTTTTTGTTCAATGCCCCCGCCAAATGCATCACCAAACTATCCACCGAGACTACAAAATCTACAGCATTAATAAGCCGCATAGTGTCCAGCAGATCATTCAGCCCATTACTCAATAACTCCATATCCTCTGCCCCTGTCGTCCATTTTGGGCAGATGTCCTTCTGCAAACTAATCAACCTTCCTTTAATTCCTTTGAATTCTTTCAAATGACACGACCTATCATCATCGTTGTAATGATTCGGATTTCCAGACCAACAAATACCTACATTTGTCCCAGATGGCAATTCCTCTTTTTCATTAAAGTGAATATAGGGAGGTTGGGGAATGTCCTTGTTGATTTGTGGCATATATTCATCCAAACTCTCTCCCATCCACCACCGCTGCATTGCTCCAGGTGTTGACCGACTAAAAGCACTTGATAAAACAAATGGCAAATCCAAACTCAAGACGTGATAATCGTGCTCTGGCAATATTTCATTGTCTTTATCAAGCCATTCTTTTGCTCCTGCATAGGGTAAAAGAGGATGCAAAATAGATGAGCAATGCACAATTACATGGCAGCCCAATGCTTGTAGTCGGGGCAAATAACGAAGAAACTGAATATTATCGCCTAATCCCTGCTCACAGTATAGCATTACCCGTTTATCTTTTAAATCGTCGCCTAACCACAACTGACTATTGCGATAAACATGACGATAATACTCCATCTTGGGATTAGTAAGTCTGTGCATTTTGATAATGTTCGAGAACTTTTGTCAAACGCCTCAGATGCCACATTGCCCCCCGATGCGTTTGACATTTGTTGTAAATATAATTACCTGCATATACTATCCAGGGATATTTTTCACGGTCATCATATACAACTCTCAGAAATTCCATTTACTCCACCTCCCAAGGAAATACCACCCAATGATGTGGCTTTTTATACACATAATAATCAGGAATTATCGTTCCCTCTTTCCAAAAGACAACAGCTACATCTGCTTCGCCAAAATGAGCCTTAAAGGCAATGACACTACGCCCCGAATCAATCAGATCATCTACTAACAATCCGTCTGGCTCCCACTGAAAATCATCACTGATGATCGGTTCGTGCAAAACCTTAGAATCGCCATAGCAACTAATGCCTACGCTTTTATGTGGCAACCCCAATGCTTTGGCAATTGGTTCGCTAACATTAACGCCGCCGTTGCGAATGCCCACTACATATTTGTAGTGTTGTTCAGATTGGCGAATTTGATAGAGAAGATTATCAATAGCCTGATCTATTTCTTTTTGGCTAACATATAACTTGTCCATAAGGCACCAAACACTAGTGTTTGTTATCCCTGATCTCTACGAAGGGCAGCCATAACTCTTGCGGCTGTCTGATCTTGTTTGGCTTGCTGAGCAGCTTTTTCTACCTTTGATAAACGATCCTGAATCGCATTGATTTCTGTGCGATCTTCTACCCTTTTGACTATTCCAGCCAACTGTTCATTTATTTTTTTAATTTGTTCTTGTATTTCTGCAAAATCCATATTTGTTTATTTCTTTCTTAAATAAATATGCATGGCAACATGTTCTTGTTTGTCGAGTGTCAATTGCCCTACCTTGGCCAAGGCATTCTTTTCATCTTGAAACCACTCGTACTCTTGCTCATTGCCAACATTATATTTTTTAGGATCACACCACGTTACAAAATAGAGAGTATCGGGCATCGTAAGTTTTTCCTCTTTTTTCAGTGAATTGCGAGGCGGCGGCTTGTCCATATTTCTCATAATGGCAGCAATGCCATCACCGCCACCATGACAAACTTCATCGCCTGGATAATATCCCCAATCATGCATTTTGTTATCCTTTATACCTGATTGACGGCTGGCTCATTCGGTTCTACTCCCCATTTCTTCATATCTCTGGCATCGCTACTGCCATAACGATTGGCGTCACAATTGTCGTCCAATCTGTTCTTCTCAGTAATATAGTATCCATTTTCGTCTTTGCAGACGACTAATTTTTCATTTCCCAATTGTTCAGTCATGGCAGCATCTACCATAGAAGCATGGCTGCCATAACGGCTGGGATATGGGTACTTTTCTGTTTTGGTGGGCATCGGGGTCGCTTTAGCCATAGTTTTTTTCCTTATGCGTAAATTGTTACTACGTTGCCTTTTTTCTCTTCTTCGTCCATAAAACCTTGAAGATAATCATCGTTCTGACTGATGTTGATGCACGCCACATCAAAGTCGGTGTTTTTTGAGAGTTCCTTCACCTTCTGGATTACTTCTTCTGTGTTGTCTTCGCCATCATTATCCTCAAAATATTCTTCCATTTCTCTCTTCATATAGGCAAGAACATCATCTTGTCCCTTGGCGTGCAGAAATGTTTCATAACCACCACGCTCAACAAGGTCGAGCAAAGTATCCGGCTTTTGCCCACAATGTGGACATTTTCCCCTCTTTTTGACCGCAACAATGAAACTCATGCTGCTGCTATTAGACACAAAACCTATGCGAATTTTCATTAGCAGGCGTACTCCCCACTGTGTAAAATTGCCTCTTTCCCAAATAATTCCAAACAAGCCTTGTTAGTGGCAATCATCCTGTCAATTGTCACTTGTCCCTTTCCACTGGGAGAATTTCCAACAAATACTTGTTCTTCCGTATCACATTCACCAGTATAATTCTGAAATCCCAACCCATGCAACTCGCAAACCTCTTCTGCCCTGTTTGCCAAATCATCTTCATCCTCTTTTACAAAGGTATGTTCTCCACACTCTGGGCAGTATAAAGCACTAGCACGATCAAATTCGTGCTCACATCCATTTACCATCTGTGGCTTTAATCCCAAAGCCTTTGCAACATCTGCTATGGAGATGAAACCAACGCCAAAAATGCAAAAAGAACTAGTTGAACTATTGGACACAAAACCTTGTCTGATTTTCATGATCTTCTCCTGACTGTCGGTATTTTATCGCAAACAAAAAATATTATCAATGGGTCTTTTTCCACTTAACATATTTCCTGATTTGAGGATGTTCAAGAAGTTTTTTCTTGGTGTTATACCGCTCCCCAAGCTCTTTTTCAGAGGCAAATTCATGAATAGTCTTATGACAAGTTTTGCACAAATGCAAACCACAAGCTAGTTCAGCTTTCGTATATGCCTTTTTTATACGCTTCTTGCCATGTAGAGTACGTGGAATACAATGATGAAAATTATAGGCATCTTCATTTTCGCATAGTTCGCATAACATGCCCCGATTATAATGATGAGAAAATTAAATGTCAATGCCATCTGGTCTGGATAGCATGTCTTTGCCCCAAATAAATTTTAGACCAACCCCATCCCGATCTTGCGTATGAAGAGTTTTAATAGTGTCTATCAATGCGGCTGGCTTGGCAAGCATGCCTTTGCCCCAAATAAAATTAGGTTTACCAGTCTCTTCGTGTGACTTTTCATAAGCAGGAGCTTGTATTTCTAAACCCTCTGGTTTAGATAACATGCCCTTGCCCCAAGCAAACTTTAATTTACGATCCTCGATTGGCATGTAAGTGACAGCATCAGCAGACCACGTAATCAAATCTGATGGTGGGTAGAGCCCAATGCCTCCATATGACATGGGATAAAGAGATTGTTTTGAACCAGGGGCACCAGCGTTTTCAAGAAGCCATTCTCGGAATTCCATAATAATTATATAGCATCAGTCGCCCTAAATCAAATCATGACCAATGCCAATATCTAAAATTGTTTTGTCGCTATCTTCAAACTCGGCAAAACACAAATTGTTCGTGGTATAACAATTCACCAACACCCCATCTGTTATGCCCACTTCCAAATCAAGATCAAATTCAATCAATTTTAATATCATTTCCCGCACTGTCATTTTTTTTCCTCCACTTCTTCCACCAATGACAAAGAAGCCTGTTCCAGAAAAATCCTATCGTTGTTGTGAAAATAGAAAGCAAAGTATATGCAATAACGGTTGTGAGACTTATGCCAAGGTCTATAAAACTTCGCTTCTTTTTCATGCCACTATCTATTCCGCAAAGCCATCAAATACTTTTTGATACCTTGGTATAAATCATATTCAGGAACATAACCAAATGCTGCCTTGGCCTTCTCAATACAACATTCCGTATAATCCTGATATGCGTCAGCAAATGGACAGTCAATAAATTCAGGCTCTATCACACTATAAGTTTCCTTGGCTATCGCACTTAAAACTTCAATAAATTTGTATGCACAACCACAACCTATGTTGAAAATACCACTCGCATCCGACTGCATTGCCAGCATATTGGCATTTACCACATCATCAATATAAACCCAGTCTCGCCGCTGCAATCCCCATTTGAAAAGCTTGATTGGCTGTCCTTTCATGACTTTGCGAATCATTTGTCCAATCATACTCATCCTGTGGCCCTTATGATCTTCGCCAGGACCATAGACATTTGAATAACGAAGACCAATCACATTTTTCCTTAAATCAGTGGGAAGCCTTTTGAAGAAATCATATTGGTCAAATCTTAGCTTTGATCTTCCATATGCATTAAGAGGATTCTCTTCGGTTATGCCTTCAACATATGGTGCTGGGGAGCTTCCATAGACAGCACAAGAACTTGCATAAATAAATTTCTTGACACCCCATTCACTGGCTCTCGTGAGTAAATATACAGAATCTTCGTAATTGATTCTCATCATTTCGACTTCATCTTGGCATAACGTATCGTTGTTTGCCGCCTGATGAAAAACAACATCCTTGTCGCTGGTAGCAAACCGATCAATTCCACGAAGCCCACAATATGTAACTTTAGCTCTGGGGTCGATGGTTTCGCCACCCATAGCGGTTACAGTGACTTCATGACCTTCATCGAGAAGTCTTTTGGCGAGATTGCCGCCAATAAAGCCACCACCACCTGTAACTAAACACCTCATATTACACCTCTTTGACTCGATTATATGTTCTAAGGTTTTGTCTGTCAATCTGAAAAAAATAAACAAACAACAAGTGTAAATAAGTAGTGAGCAATCAATTCAGCAATGCTTTTAATAATGCTTTTGAAAAAACACCAACATTGGTTGTGTGTAGAGGAAAAAATTATTACTGCACATCCCTAAACCTATGTGCCACACCAATTTATATAAAAGGAGCTTATGTTCCATCTATAACAGTGTGCCAAGCATATGCATTACTGCTAAATTTATTAAAAATATTCAGATAGGAAAAAAATTATGCCAGATACGACACGAACTCGTGATTATTTACTAAACAACAGCTTTGCAGACAATTCCAACGGATTAATTGGAGCAAACGATTTGCGAGACCTCGTGGCATCAATCCCATTTGATATCGATGGGAATGCTGTGACGGTGTTGGGATCAGCCGCTACTTACGACGATACTGATTACGAACGCACCAACATGAAAAACGCTGCAAATGGCTATGCAGGATTAGATAGCAATGGAGATGTAGTTGGAGTATTTATCCCACGTTTAGGAACGGTAGCAGAAATCAACGCCATCGTTCTAGAATCAGGTGAATTTGCTTATTGCACCGATACCAAAGAATTAAGAATAGGCGATGGCACAACGGCGGGCGGAAGCTTCTTATCATTCATATCAGCTACAACATCCACCATTGGTGGATATGGATTCCAATTTGGACAAAATAATACAATTAGTGCATTAAATTGTAAATTATATCCTATTCTGGGATTTGATGATGCTTATGGCGAAGATGAAGACAATGTTTTTTTTATAGCTGGCGATCAAACACTCACATTGCCACAAGGCACTCTAATTGTAGTTATAAGTCCAACTAATGTCAGAACAGATTTTTCTTCGACCGCCGCACCAATATACGATGCAGTTAATGATAGAACCATAATTCAGGCAAATGATACAATAGTTAGCGATTACTCATATCTGGCTGCCATAGATCAATTGCCCTATAATTTTGCGTGTGGTGTGCTCAACTCCGTTAGTAAAGGTTCTTTTACCCACGGCATTGCAAACGAATCCAGCGATTTGTGTTCATTTACAAGTGGCATGCTAAATAAAGCCCAATCAATTTGTTGTCATGCCGAAGGTTTGAAAACCACTGCATCTGGGGAAAATAGCCACGCTGAAGGCGAGCAGACCACGGCTTCTGGAGATTGGAGTCATGCCGAAGGTTATAGAACCACCGCATCTAGTTCCCGTGACCATGCAGAAGGTGATACAACCACGGCTTCGGGAAGCAACAGTCACGCCGAAGGTAAATCCACAACCGCATCGGGAGGTGCCAGTCACGCCGAAGGTAATTCCACAACCGCATCGGCATCCGGTGCTCATGCACAAGGTTCATATTCGCTGGCAAACAAACGATACCAAGACGCTTTGGCAAGTGGCAGATTCTCTGTCACCGGCGACTGCCAATATACAAATATTGTTATGCGTGTAGCCACAACAAATGCTACACCAACACAATTGACACTTACTGGATTATCCCCTTCTGGAACTGTCGAAAATCTCGCAAATCGTTTTATTTGTGCAACTAATAAATCCTATTCATGTTTTATTCAAATCGCCGCTCGTAAAAGCGATGGAACAAGTGCTTATTTTATCAGACAGGTTATTATCAAAAACGTTAGTGGCACAGTATCATTAGAGGGGTCTGTGCAAACTGTTGGTGTTGATATCAACCCAGGAGCTTGGACATCGCCAACAATTGCTGCGGACGATACCAACAAAGCACTAACAATTACCGTAACCGGAGTTAGTGCAACAAATATTCGTTGGGGAGCTAATATTCAAGCAATGGAGATAACCTATTAATGAGAATACTCGGTAATGGCACTGGGAAGAAACTAAGATCAAAAAATTCTACAGATTTAGATTTTGAATTATCCAATTCTCCATATACGAACCTTATATCAGGAAGTTCTTCCACAGCACGCACTGTCAAAGATTTAAATCTACAAGAATATGTAGATGCCACTTATGATAATCTAACTAATTTACTTGTGACACCAGGAATAGGCTGCGATGATAGCCCGCTCTATTATTCTTCTGCCGATGTGTCCATTGCCACTATTGACCAAAATGGCACAATCACTCAGGTAGGAAACGGAACTGGAAAATTCAATGTTACATGGAAGGGATTAACAAAACAAACCACTGCACCGATTAGCAGAGTAGGAGGGGGAACCACAGAAATATTTATTAGTTATGTCGATGGCAGCCTGGGAAAACACTGCTCCGACAATGTGGACACAAGAATCGCTGGCAAAACCAGAAGCTGTCTTCCACTATTCACTACAATGGATCACACTACTCCGCATTATGTAAGAAATACAAATTGTTGGCTAAGTGGAATAAGTAATGTGAGTTGTATATCACCGTGGAACAGCAATGGAGGAAAAAATCAAGCAGGAACACTGATAAGTCCACGACACATTGCTTTTGCTGAACACTACCAATTTGGAGCCGGTACGGTTATTCGATACATTACCGATGATGACCAAGTTGTAGAAAAAACTGTTCTTGCTACACAAAGTATCGGGCCACCAAATTATGCTGATATGTACTTCTCAGACATAACAATAGGAGTGCTTGACAGTGATATACCACCTACAATCAAATTTGCAAAACTCTTGCCGACTAATTGGGCAAACTATTTACCATCATTCGGGCCTGGGACTGGTAGTTTGATATTGGATCGCATACCAGGAGTGGCAACCAATCAGCTTAAAGAAGCATTGGTAGGAGATTATGTTAGTACACATAGCGTATACTACCCAGAAAACAGTCAGCGACAATTGCTTTACAGCAAAATTATTGGTGGCGACAGCGGAAGTCCTGGTTTTATAATCATCCATGATGAGTTGGTTTTTTTAACAACTTGGACAACTCCCGGTGGTGGGCCACAGTATTTGAATTATCTCTCAGAAATTAACGCAGCGATGGCTTCTCTAAGCAATGGTAGGTTTACGGCAGGTGAGACAGCATTGGGACACGCTTATACACTAACACATGTTGATCTAAGTGATAATAACCCAGAAGGCGGATTCACAGATTTTACCGCATAAACAATTCGGTTAAATTTCCTTTTTGATTAGCTCATCTGGCCTTTGATAACAACGACCACCCGGCCAACGAACATCAATTGTTTCACTGTCAATGATTTCAAGTATGATGCCTACACCTTCCCCGGCTCCCCATGCATCAAAATCGCTTGGAGTCCAGTTAGATGCATTTCTCACAACAAAATCGCCAACTTCTAACATAAGTGCTCTGCTTCGGAGTCGAATTAAATAAAAAAAGTTTATCTTGCTTTAAAATGTAAGTTCGTCTCACTATATACTATTATATTAGGAAACAAACTATGAAATGTAAAGCCTGTGATAAATCAACAGACAATCCAAAATTTTGCTCTCTTTCGTGTGCGGCCACTTTCAACAACGCCATCTCTCCCAAGCGATCAAAGAATAAAAAAATATGCAAAATGTGCGGTGGAAAAGTTAGTGGGCGTGGTGCATACTGTTCAAAAATATGTCAAAGCAACTTTAACTTCACAGAAAAAAGTAAAAATGGATATTATTATTCACCAGACCATAGTGGTAATACGAGATTTTTACGCAAATTTATTATAAGAAAACATGGAAACAACTGCATGATTTGCGGGCAATCTGGCAATGATTGGAACGGAAAACCAATTACACTCACTGTGGATCACATAAACGGACATGCCAATGATTGGTCTGTTCCAAACATAAGAATAATTTGCCCAAATTGCGATTCTCAACTACCAACATACAAGGGACGCAACAAAGGCAACAGCACCCGCAAATACACCATCACGCAAAAGTAGGAGCGTAGGGAATCGAACCCTATATCTTTGGGTAATCAGCCCATAACGACGGGTATAAACCGCCTGCCTCACCATTTGGCCTCGCTCCCATTCATTTCTCAAGTAGACCCGGTAGGACTTGAACCTACGACCAACAGATTATGCATACCACTATGACTTTCGCCACTCTTGCGATTTGTGGTCTGGACTGTCTCTTCACTTTCGTGTTTGCCATTCAGTCTCTACACCTTCCACTTTGGTGGCTTGGCTCGGGATTGACATATTCTTTTCAGAACTTAGTTTTCCCCGAATTTGACAAATTCTACTATGTGCCTTCAAATGATATAATCATCTAAAAACTCATAGCAACCCAATGAAACAACTCCTGCAAAATGTATTTGTTTAGAGTTGCATCACAATCGAGTCTGCTGCTCTGACCAACTGAGCTACGGGTCCATAACTCTCACCACACCCAAACCCTCTGGTTCGCACATTTTTTCAACGACTGCTTTGCTTACAAAGTTTGGATCACCAAAAACCTCTACCGCTTTTTCTACCGTATCAATTATTTGAGTCCATCCTATTTCACCATCAAAGTGATGGAAATTTGGGTAAACAACTAATCTGGCAAGGTTTTGAGCTTTTTCTTGTGCTTCTTCTCCAGTATCTGCAAATACCATCATAGCACAATGCTTTCGCAAAAATGCATCTTTGCAAACACTCACCCACACATCAAATTTCACCAAATACTTATTCATATTTTTGCAAGATAATCTTTAAACGTTCCCATAGGTTTTCCATTATCTGCCCGGCAACGAGTTTTATCCAATCTTCCTTGGTGCGAACAGGTAAAACCGGCGTCTCCATCACGGTGAGTCATACGACCGCATTGATACCACAACAAATTTTTTGTGGCAAATACCAATGGTTGATCGCACCAATGACAATGGCTATTTATCTTCGATTCCATTTTCTTTGAGATAATTGATTATATCACCAATAGTGTATAGTTTTTTAAATTCATCTTCGTCAATTGTGATATTGAATTCCTCTTCGGTTTCAATTACCATTTCTGCCCAATCTAGAGAATCCGCACCCAGATCATCAATCAAATTGCTTTCGAGGGTTACTTCCTCTAATTTGGCCCCAAAAACTTGAGACGCCACATCTTGCAATCGTTCAAATACAGTCATTATTTCTCCTGTTATTTCCAACCACCACTATTATCAAAGTCCACAATTATCTCTTTGAGTTGTTTTGCGATTCCATCATAACTGGCTACCAACCGCCACCAACGATGTCGATAGATGGCATCCTCAGTAGAATCCTTTAGAGACATTTTTTCATATGTTTCAACAAATTGTCTTGCAATGCTATCAAGTTCTCCTAAAGTATCCATTTGATTCCTCCAAAATTATTATAGCACTTCAAATGGATAAATACCATATGAAAAAAATCTTTATCTTTGAGCAAACCGTAGCTGCGACCCAACAAGCAATTGCCGACATTCAGGCTGGAAACACCCCCAATATCTATTCCTGGGGACTGTGGTGTGAAGCATTATTGAGAGAAGTGCTTTATCACGACAAACAACGAATCTATGCCCAAGACCTTGAAAATCTACAACGAGAGACGGCAGTCTTGTTCCAAAACAAAGAATCGATTTTGTCGAACCTTGAACTCTTTGCCCAAAGATTAGTAAATATAGAATCACTAATTAAAGATGGTAATCAAAAAATTGAATGGGAACCACCTTTTGATGTGATGTATAATACCATTCCTTGAAGGCTGCTCTACTTCTACTGCTGTTACCGAAGCATATCCGTGTTTTCCATATTTGCGGGCTATTTTTTTAGTACCGCACAAATGTTGTATGTTTTTGGTTACTTTGCACGCACCCTCGTATTCAACTTTTTCTTCGTAAACTTGATATATGACATTCTTAGAATAAGAGGGTGGCAAAGTATCCAAAATAGCCCAAACGGATTGTTGAGATAAATCTAATCCCATGACTGTCATCGTCCAGCCAAATGTTCTCTCCCCAGCAGCTATTGCCTCTGCAATGTTCTTATCTGACTCAATATGAAAAATTTCTCCTTTTTCAACATTGATAACGGCAAAAAGTTTCATTTTAGCTGCCTATATATTTTATGCAATCATTCAGACAATGGCTTAAAGAAAACGGACTAAGAACCAGCCTCGGTATATACCCACCGAGTTATGGCGTGGCTCAATATCCGCCGCTCTATTTTACACCAATCAGTGCCGGTGCAGCTAATGCACTTACCAACATTCATCACGTAGTTGGCAAAAAGAAAAAAAGCAAAAAGAAGCGTTAGTCGTTTATTTCCACGTCCTTTGAGTTCCATACTTTATCTTCATCGTTAAATCTCTTTTCCAATCTTTCGAGCATTTCTTCTTCATAGAAATCTCTGGATGGGGAAACAGGCAATTTTTTGACTTTGCTCAACAACCAAAGTAATGCTTCTCGATCAACGGATACTTGGTCTCTCATTTTAGTCACTCAAAAGGTCGCCAATAATACCGCCAACCATATCGCCGCCCAACAATCCGCCCAATAAGGCACTGTCAGTAGCGTAGCCAATTGCTGCCGAAAGCAAAAAATCATCACTATTATCTTCGCTGTAGGCAATGGTTCTTCCGGCGACTTCACAATAATGAGAATCCTCAACTTGTTTGTTGCAATGTTTGCAAGTATGCATGATTTAGCCTTTCTTATTTCTTTTGATAGCACCGTTTCGATGACCGCAATTAATACACCTTTTTCCTTCGTGAACTAATTGGGCATCACATTTATCGCACCAAAATTTGCCCTGTTTGGGCATTCTCTTTTTATCTCTATTGGTTTGCCAATCAGCCTGTTGAGATTTCGCCATAATGAAACACAATGTTTTGCAAAGGGAGATCGATATTGTATTTTTCTTTTATCAAATTCCTGAAGTGTTCGCAAGCGGCTGGGATTGTCATGGTTTTCAGCAATGGTTCTGCTGCCATACCAGCCCAATAAATCTCACCCTCGGCACCAACGAAAGTCAATCCGTCGTGATCCTCAACACCACAAACTTCATAGCCCGCTTCACATCCCTTTTCACGAAGGGCGGCAAACACCCCTGATGCCTCGACAATACGATCAGCAAATCTGTTGCGTATTCCAATAATGCAAAAAGAACTTGATGAACTATTTGAAACAAAACCAGTGCGAATCTTCATTTTTTATCCTCTAATATTTCATATTTTTGTAAACCAAACTCTTTCACCACTTTTCTAGCAAGCGAGACGGGCATACATATAGGATTGTCTGCTGTCTCAAGCATACGTTGTTGAATGGCTTCTCTTACACTGTATTGCAATGCTGCCAAATACACAATAGTGTCTGTATCAAAAGAAAACTTCTGCGGAGCCATAGTTGGCAAATGCGAAACTTCTTTTTTCTTTCTGCCCATATCACTTCCTTTCAACAATTTTTATCTCTAACATCCATAACTGGACCGTAATCAACAATCTCAACTTCAAACAATATCGAAGCATGTTGCCATATGGATGTGTCTACGACTTCACACCAGCCGCATGAATTATTATTATCCAATTTAATATAAATTGTGCCTTTTTTACCGGCTAGTCCGCTGTAGTCGGAATGACTGCTGCGTTCAAAAAAATGACCTGGGGCTAAATCAATAAGTTGCACAATCGTCCTCTTGCAATACATAAGCCTCAGAGCATAAGTTACACAACACACCAAAGCCAGGATAAGATCGCACCTCTGTGCTTTCTGGCATCCCAAACCATGTTTCATTCAACAAGCTGGCTAATTTGGGATTTTTTTCTGTGCGGTATTGCTCAAATCTTTCAATCGGATCATCAGCATCTTTTGCTCGTATTGCAGCCCTTGCCTGCTCACAAATGGCTTCCGCTACCTCTGCTGTAATGGCGAAATCTGTGTAGGTGTGGTTGCAAGGATGAAATGTGGATACTAATTCCCGCAATTCATCGTGGTATTGTTCCACAAGTGTCCACCATTGCTCTGCTGTTTCAGGCATCATTTTGTCAGTTCCTTTTGAGCATCTTCGTGTGAGGAAAAAACTTTATCAACAAAAAACAACTCATCCATATGAGGAAAAACTATTTGCACACATGTTGGATCATTGGGGTAATTGGCGTTGAAACTGACGATCCTTGCCTTGAATACCCAGGAATCCTGTATCACGTAAACTAATTGACCAATTTTCATTTACAGTTCTTTTCTAAGTATTCCCACAAAGATTTTACAGAATAGCATATTGGTTTTTTATCTGCATCCCATGCTTTCAGATCGGGATTGCCATTCCGTTCATAAATAAACCAATCAAACCAACCTTTTCCTTCCTTGCCATATACTTCTTCAAGCAACAAATCAACAACATTATACAAATCTGTGTTAAACTCGACAAGATCAATATTCAGCTTGTATGCAGAATGAATTAATTTTTGTTGAGCTTGAATTCGTTTAATAATTTCTGAAAAGTTTTTATAAGTCATTGGTCTACAAAAGTCAAAGGGTTAAGAAGCCAGTGTTGCTCCTCTGGCGAGAACATGGAATAAAGCTGCCCAAAAAATTCTTGTGTTTTTCTTAGATAATATTGGGGAAGTATCTTACTTTCACCAGAGTGAAATCTTCTGAATCCTTTATCTTTTCTAATTTCTTTTAAAATCCTATTCATTTGCACCAAGTCTAGTTTCATAGCCCCCGACCGAAAAACATGCACAATCTTTTCCAACAAAGCCCGTCCCTGAATCCTCTTGGAAAGACTTGCCCTATTGGTCACAAAGGCAATGAAATTTGTGAATCGAAGATAAAAATCTTCGATGTCGTAATTTTTTGGCACAATAGTTAAATATGGGTTGACACAGAAGCTAAATGGCATCGGAAGAAGTCTATCCTGCTTCATCAGTTGCTTATGCAAAGGCGTTCCGGCAAAAGCCATAGGCAAATTCACATTAGGCCATATAGATGGTACTCGACTACAAAGCTCTCTTGTGAGCCGAAGTGGAGTATCTCCCTCATCAGTGTCCAAGCCAAATATGAAATTAGACTGAATATAATTTGTAACCTCTTTTAAATTCTCTAGCACCCCCACAATATGCTCTAATTTTTCCATTGGATCGCATTTATCACACCCAGATTTCTGGGAATAAGCTGTCCAAGACTCAATGCCAGGAGCTATCAAAACACAATTTGTTTTCTTGAGTTTCTTGACGACAGTGCTGGTCAAACTATCCAGCGAGCATTCCATCACATAGGGGTTTTGGAAATTGATAGAAATCATCAAATCCAAAACCTCATCAATATTAGTTCCAAAGTTTGGATCATGGAAACCAATTATTGCAGAAGGAATTGTTTTCGACAAAAAATAAAAATCTTCCCTGATTAGGTCTATCGAAAGCGGAGAATACTCAGAATTCCAATCCACACAGAAAGGGCATCTATTGGGGCAGCCCACGGAAGTCAAATAAGGTACAACAGACAAAAATGATCTGTCTAAAATAAAAGACTTTTTTATTTCTGGAAACCGTTGCTCAACACTCGGAAACTCAAGCTTTGCAAACTCTGTGTCGATTGTGGTGCCTTTTGCGTATTCCTTATTCAATATTGATTGAATTGTTGTTTTGTCACAACGCTTGACAACAAGATCAAAAAATCTTAAAGAATCCTCTGGATAGCATTTGGCGTGTGGCCCACCCAAAACTGTAATGGCTCTGTTTTTATAAAATTTTCCCACAATATAAGCCAGATGGCTCAGATGAGTGGGGCAAGAAACAAAAACAAAATCAAGGTCTTTGGGCAGTTTTTTCAGAATGTTGCCCACACCCCAATAGGTGTTATAATAAACTTCGTGCCCCAAGCTGCGACACCAATAGGACAC
Source organism: Pseudomonadota bacterium (assembly GCA_023229365.1). NCBI lineage: Bacteria > Pseudomonadati > Pseudomonadota > Pseudomonadota bacterium. Next base: position 19,113 of record JALNZK010000002.1, read on the forward strand.
TGTTTGAGGCATTATGCTTGAATACTGCCTCGACACCAACGCACCATAACAAGACTCAGATAATGAGCTTGCTGGAAATGTCAAAATCTCTAAAATACCAATCTTCATTTCCAAAACTTCTCTGTAAACATTTCCCAAAGTTCTTCGGGCATTTGGTCGATTATATCGTCTCGCTGCCCAGTATCAGCATCCTCAATGATATCAAAGGCTTTTCTGCACACCGAAACCGTTGTGCCAGGACCACCCAACGCCTTCAAGGCATCGGCAATAACTTTCTTTGATTGCTTTGAAATTTTTTCTTTCAAAGCAGATTCCAAAGACTCATAAAACGCATCATACGGAGAGGCTGTTCTTCTGCATTTAAAGGTATAGGTTATTTTTGGCGGTAATTTCATATATCAATTCTCAATTTGTGATTCAATTCAAACTCCAATATCTCCACATCAAAATCGACCACATCCTTCAGTTTTCTTGGAAAAGTGAACTTGATAGCTTCCCATCCACGATCATCCATCAATTGAGCGTCTTTCACTTGCAGGTCTACCACCCCGCACAACCAATTTTGGGGCAAATTTCTTTTGACAAATTGCCCAGCCATCAACGCTGTGTCGAATATGGGGACAATAATCTTTTCTTCTGTTCGCATGACAAGTATTGGCAGCCATTTCCCAGAGGAACACTCCTCTCGAAACTCCTTTTTGGTCATATGTCCCTGAGTACAAAACAAACAATACGCCATAGTTACCTCCTTGGAATATTGTATTGATTGGATTGAGTTCTGTCAAGCAATTCTATTATACTTCTTTTTTCATAAAATTAACCATAACAAAAGACCAACCACCTCCACGGCAATTATGCCAACAATCCCCGTATACAGGCCATTTAAAAAGGCCGAGTGGGAATCCATTCCATCGAGTTGAAAAAATTTATTTTTAGGAACCTCTGGCTCCGATGGACATGAATAACCGGAAGGTGGATATGAATAACCAGATGCCCCAGAAATCGGTGTTTTCTTTTTTGCCTTGGGCTTAGCTTTTGACTGCGAAAGCTTCGTTGGGAAAAAACCCATTTGTTTGATGAGTGCCAATGCTGACTCTTTCGATTCTGCCTCTAATTCGTCCTTGATTTCAGTTCCATTCTGATCCATTCCTTCAAATTTAAAAAGCATTATGATCTCCTAATCAATTCAATGAGTTTGTCCAAATTCTGATCTCGTATCTTGCGACAAGCATCACAGCCTTTTCCGCCATTACATCTAGGTGGGCGAACACCCTTATATCTTTTTGAATTTCCGCAGTCTTCTTTGCTCATATGTCACATATCCGAATCAAGAGGAAAGCCTGTTGCTGGATCAATGTCGTCATAAAACGCAAAATTGTCGTCATCGTCCAAATCATTATGAAACAATTTATCGAAAATATATTTGAAAATTTTAATCATGTCTTAACCATTCATGCCTTCCATAAAATAATCTTTTTCTTCTCTTTGATTGTAATAATATACCAATCCAGTTTGGCTGGGAAGCTGCTGCACACCGAAAATATCACTTGCAAGTTGTGTGTAATTTATGCGAGTTTTTTCTCGGGCCTCCAACATAAATGCCACAATTGCTTGAGTTTTTTCATCCTCTATCTCATCAAGCACACCTTTGGATTTCCATTTTTCTAATATTGTCATGTCTTGTCCTTGTATAAACATTTTAGCGTTTCCTCTGCCCATCTCCTTGCAATTTCTGGGTCTTGCTGAAATAATCTTTCGGCAGCATTCATAACGGCTGTTTGATACATGCCGCATGAATTCTTTTTCTCTGGCATTACTGGTTTTTCGTAAGTAAACTCGGCAGCGTAACCAGTGCCATTACCATCCTCTGGAAAAAATGCCAAGGAAACGCAATATCCATGACATGCCATAAAATTCAAGATGTGACTTACCGATACCATTATAAACTCCAAGAGCCTTGGAAGGGAATCGAACCCTCGTGATCCATCTTACCAAGATGGTGCATGGCCACTATGCTACCAAGGCATACCGCTGATTTGTCCAGGCTGGCTCAGCGGAAGCCTTTGCTGGCCCTACTGCCACTGGCAGAGAGCAGGGCTGGGGAAGGGATTCGAACCCTCATTAGCTTCCTTACAGGGGAAGTGCATCCCAATCTAGCCACCCCAGCATTTTATCAATTTTTTATTCTGAAAACAAGACTAATAAGCGTCCTTGAGAGGACTCGAACCTCTAATCGTCTCTTTAGGAAAGAGATGCGTTATCCTATTACGCTACAAGGACAAAGTAGGGCGTAGAGGAATTGCACCCCTGTCTGAGGCTTAGAAGACCCCTGCTCTATCGTCTAAAGAATCTTGGTCTTGGAGACACCTCATAATAAACAGGCACATCAATCGTGTCTGATTCTGTGGGTGTTTCTACTACAGGCGGTGCCAACGTTGGCATGTTAGGTGTAGCTTGCTCCGCAAAACGTAGACGGCGGTTTCGCAATCTTCGTCCCAATCTTCTTCCCCGTGTAACTACTGCCTGCTCAACATAAGTCTGTTGCTCAGAAGGCGATACCTGTTCATCACCATACGCCCCAGGCTTTGGTGCTTTGGTTCCCTTGAAATTCGGCACAAGATTAGGGTCGGGCTTTACAATTACTTCCTTCTGTGGTTTCAAAGTATTGCCCTTGAGATTTGGCACAAGGGTTGGATCGGGCTTTACAATTACTTCCTTCTGTGGTTTCAAAGTATTGCCCTTGAGATTTGGCACAAGATTAGGGTCGGGCTTTACAATCTTTTCCACTGTTGGCACTGGTAATGGAAGTTCTGTAGGGGCTTCCTGTGACGGTGCGACCGTTTGGGTTGTGGGTGTTGGGCAATTACCACCAGGACAATTACTTCCACTTGCAACCGGGCGACGGCGACTAACAAAACTAACCGGGGCCGTGACTTTAATCTGTTCTTTCTCTGCCATGAGTTGTTTTTGCTTTTCGGCTTCTACAAAGGCTTCTTTGCAAAAAACAAATACACGGCCAACAGTATTTACCATGCCCTGAATTTCCTGCTCCACTTGTTCTGCCTGCTGAACTGAAACCTTATGGGCTTCAACTTTGGGCTTAGGGGCTTCAACTTTGGGGGCCTGTCTTGCATCAATTTGAGCAAGAGCAGCTTGTATTGCTAGCTTATCATAGAAGCTCTCACCAGTACCCAGTTTATCTCCAGCAAACAAAGAGCTTGCTGTTAACATGATCGCAATAAATAAAAAAGTTTTCATAGGAATGCTCCTTTGCATTATATATGAGTAACTATCCCTAAAACTTCTCTTTCTTCCAAAGTGAGCTTCGCTACAGCACTTTGGTAAATTGGAAATTTTTCCAATGGTAATACAGCATAATCAGGGATGTCAAAGCATTTGTTATGCATCTCATGGGGTAATTTATCAAATTTGACACATATTTTATGATTGTAAGCATCTTCAGAAACAATCTCGCCAGCCCGCCCCAACAAAGGAGTGGAACTCATTATGTGCCAAATGTTTTTAATTACAATGACTTTCATAGTGGAGCCAATGGGAGATCGAACCCATCATAACCGTAGGTCTACCTAAAGGAATGTGTCTTGCGACCATCCATCCAGACAAAATGGGTTAGCAATGTCCATTTTAGCGTCTGGGCTTGGTTTTCTCTCGGCATATGCTTCCCTGGTGGCCCCGTAGCGGCAACTCCCTTTCGGTGGATGCTCAATGCGATCTCTCGCAAACTCCGACAACACACGAATGCATGTCCGTCCGCCGCATTATATCATGAAAAAAAATTTATGTCAAAGCCATATATAACTTAAAAGGAGAAATTAAACATGGCACTTCCATTCCCGGTAATTGTATTTCAAACCAACCTTACACCGCCAACAAGTGAGGCTTTTGGACCAAACTCAACTCTACAGGGCACAAACAGCCCAGACAATATTGTAGACACCCCCAATCAAACATATCTTGATGATCTAAAAGAACAACGCAAGAATGATCGATCCACCTCTATGCCTTCAGTAGGGAAATATGCTAATTACGCTTGGGGACCGCCTGAGCCAAATAAAGTAAAAAATGGAGAAATTTTTGTTGTTGCTGGACAAGCTGCTATAAATACAATGAAATTATATTGTAACAAAGCTAAGATTTTAGAAAACCTTCCAGCTTATACTGGAGAAGGTGCAGCCCCAGGCTTTGATATTTTAACAGTTTTGTATTTCGGTCCCGATCCCGGCATTTAAAGACATTTTATAATACAATTTCAAATCCAGTTCCAATGCAACATTGTTTGGAACTGGATTTTCTTTTACCCAGTCAAATAAAACTGCATCGCCTGTCGGAGATATTTGCACAAAAGTATTTGTTTTTCTTGCCCAAGTACCACTATTGATGTACCAACCACCAATAAAACCAGGACGATGAGTGTGTCCTGTTACTAAAACATCATAATTATGCGATGCCCAATCTTGGCGATACAAACAATGTATTCTTTTAATTCTATTGGGGTTTTGTGCGGGGGTTGTGGAAAATCCAAACCCTCCTAATCGTAGGATGGCTTTTATTTCATTGACAATTCTAAACCACCTGCCGAGAAAACCATCAATAATTTTTTCTAAATTATCTTCTACAAAATCACCACTTTTGAATAAAGGTGATTTGTTTCTGTCTTTTGCCATTCCAGCCAAAATACTAACAATTCTTCCTCGGTATGGTGTGTCACTGGAATTAGATGCATCAACTTCATGCCCATGCATAAACTTAAAGCACTTCTCCCCAAAATTTTGCTCAAATGACCCACACATCTTATTGAAAAAAGGATGGGTTAAAAACTCGGTTCCAATAAAATGCTGTAAATCATCGTCATGATTGCCGACAACATAAATAGCATCCATTCGTGCCAGTCGATCTAATAATGGCAAATGTTGCATAATAATTTTGCTTGGATTCATTTGCCAAAATTCAAATAAATCACCCAAAATTATTAATTTACCATACTGTCTCTCAACATAATCGAGAAACGAATTCAATTGTTGTTCTCTGCCACCAATGGCAAAATTATCTCTCGGTCCCCCGTCTCCTATGTGCAAATCACTAATAACAAATGTGTTCATATATTATATGAGTAACAATTAATGCATTAGTGGACCACCGGGAAGTTGAATCCCGTCTTCCGCCTTGCGGGGACAGCGTGCAAACCCGTTACACTTGTGGCCCATGAGCCGCCGAAGTGTGCATGCCTTGCGGCAGAGGCCCGACGACTAACAGAGCGGGTAGCGAGAATTGAACTCGCCGCTCAACGTTGGGAACGTTGGGTATTACCACTATACGATACCCGCTTATTATTCCTATATACTAAAAGATACCTTATAAATTTCGGAGAATCACTATGTAAAAAGGAGCCACTGATGAACATCATTAGAAAACTATTTGGCAAAAAAGAATTGCAACCAAAATGTGAACATGAATGGCATGAATACAAACACGATACATCTGGTGAGTTTAAGTGGCGACAATGCTTAAAATGTAAACAACGACAAGTTCTACTCAACGAATGGCTTAATTATGGGAGCTAAACCACCATTAATGTCTCTTTTTGATAACTTTTATTTGTAATGTTTTCCTATCCAACGTATTAACAATACGATTGCAGGCCATAGCATTAGACATTCGGCAATTCCAATGCCAACAACAGGAATTGTTCTATCTGGATCAGTGCTCAATAGATAAACAGTCCTGGTCAATCCGCAGAGCAAAGCTACCACGAAAGTTACAATAAACATTGATTTTAGACTGAATTGCATAATTAGTGCGGCTAGCGAGATTCGAACTCGCACTCTCTACCTTGGCAAGGTAGCACTTTAGCCATTAAGTTACAGCCGCATTTAAATCTTCCTGAACAATTTCTACAAACAACTTCCAAGCATCACGAAGTGATATATAACCGGCAGCATTATTGCAATAGTTATATTTGTTAAAAGATACAACAACATACTTGGATGGATAATTGCCACCACTATAAATAACCGACAAATTTCCCTCTCTGTCACGATATTTGGCAATAAGCAAATTGTGATCTAAATCAGAGAATCTAGTATCGGCATTGAAATTCATTTTTGATTTCTCCAAAAGAGTGCCTACGGAGATTCGCACTCCGACACCGAACTCGGCAAGTTCGTATGCAACTATTACATCATAGGCACAAAGTACCCCGTAGAAGAATCGAACTTCTCCTTTCAGTTTCGAAGACTGACGTGCGTCCATCACACTCACAGGGCATAAGTGAGTCGGTGCGGAATCGAACCGCTCTTCAAGCTTCGGAGGCTTGCGTGCTATCCATCACACCCACCTACTCGAATATCATTTAGTATTTTTTCACCAGCAAACCGCATATCCTCAACTGTAATAAGCGGATTGCCATGACTGTCTTTCTGTGTTATATGGCCAACGGCCAATTTGTATAGCTCGTCATCAATCATATGCATATAATCCATGCCAAGCTGCATCGCTTCACAATCAATTACCCATTCATATTGTTGAATAGGCAGTTGAACAGGTGGTGGTATTACCTTCTTTTTAAACCATCCCATAATTTACCTTTCAAGTAGTATCCCCTGTAGGTAACGCTCCTACTCCTCCAGCTTCGTAGGCTGACGTGCGATCTTTCACACTCAGGGGACGATTTTTGACCTCACCTTTGTCCAATATCCTCGTGGCGGCTTTGATATCCCATACCACTTACACCATTTATCCACTGCCTTGTCGCTGACTCCCAACTCCTTCGCTATTACTGTTGTAGGTCTCTGCCACACCCATAACAGCAATTCGTCTTTCGTGGGTCGTTTGACTTTGCGGATACTTTCTATTGGATAATATTTGTTTTTCTCTCTTTTCGGCTTCACGCTGTCAGCTTTTATTATCTTGAATTTTGCGGCACGAAATGACCTGATACCAGTAGGCTCAACCTGTATTACTCCAATAGTGTATTTCTCTGTGCTTTCGAACTGCTCAACAAATTCTTTTAATTCCTTTATTATATTTTTGGGAGCAGAACGTAATTCGTCCCAAGAGACCCTAAAAATTTTCCACCCTTCCGCCGAAGCTTTAGCATCTCTTTTTTTATCTTTCTCTACAGTGTTCTTATCAGTATGATGCCGCCCATCAATCTCGATATCTATTTTAAATTCTACAATCGCAAAATCAAATACATATTGATAGAATTGCAATTTTTCAAGAACAATGAATTGAGAAAAATAACTACTTTCATTTAAGGCGTTTAAAAAAAACTGTTCTGGATACGTTCTATTGTCTTTGTTTAAATTTACCGACAGCCAGCCGGGATGCTTACCCTCTGCATGTACCCTTTTCATTGATGCTGATATTTTTGAGGAAGCCGATTTCATTGCAGCAGTTGATGACCTACTTTTCAAACAGCCCTGCTTTACTGCCCTCCGAATTAGTCCATTGTACGTCACGCCGAAAACCTTTGCCACATCTGGCCAACTATTCCCCGCATCGTAACATCGCTGCATTAATTCCCAATTATACTGTTTTTTCATTCGAACCTCCTATATTATATAGTAAGGTTCGAATGAATTTTTATTTCAAAAGTTAGTGGAGGTTGCGGGCTCTGCCCCCGCCACCTTTTGGCTGCCAGCCAAACGCTCTCCTGAATGAGCTAAACCCCCATATGGAGCCGGGTGGGCGTGGTTACTCGCCACGGAGTTTCCCATTCCCGGCACATATAAAACAGAGCGGCGGAAGAGGCTCGAACTCTCGACCATCAGATTGGAAATCTGAGACTCTGCCAACTGAGTTACCGCCGCAAAAGTACCATTACCAGGGCTTGAACCTGTACTTCTGGCTCCAATTGCAAATGCTTATGCCAGCGTGCTACCACGGCTACGATTCCATGTTATTACTAAGTTTGATGATTCTATTATATATTATTTTTTGGACCTGTCCAGCCTTTCTGCTGGCTCACGTTTTTTATAGCTTTTGCAATTGTTATCCAAAAACTTTCAAATAGCATTTTCTCCCACTTCACAACACTACTTTCCTTTGCCTTTACACCATAATGGCAGTACCCCGTGCGGGATTCGAACCCGCAGTTTTCAGCTTGAAGGGCTGACGACATAACCCTTAGTCCAACGGGGCATGTATCTCGGTTCCTAAAGTGCTTTCTTGACCAATGTGCCTAATCAATGGATATTGGGAAATAAATATTTTAGTTTGTGTCTCAAACAAATATTTACCTAATAACAAGTCATATAAAATAGGAGTCTCTTTAAATCCGTTTAATATAGTGCTGACTATTTCTTTTATCGGTAGAGTTTTAGGATAATACCGTGCTTGAGTGCCCGCTAAACAAAGCAATGCTTTATTGTCTATGATTGTTTGCACTGGCTCTCTCACCAAACCAAAATCTATCTGTAATGGCCCCCGCACCATTGCTCCTGATTGGAAACCACCGAGAGGACACCAATGCTCACCAATAGATAAAACATACTTTGAATAAACTCTCTCCACATAAGCAACAAATCTCTTTAAGTCTCTTCTCCAATCATCCCTCAACTCCACATCATCCTCTAATATCAATGTATTCTTGCCTTCTGCCAGCATTAAACATCGACAATAGTTTCGCAAAGCACGCTCTTTGGCGTCACCATCATTGGTTGTTTTAAGCACTTTGGTGAAATTATACTCAGGAAGATAATCTTCCAAAGAATCCATAACCAAAAAAATTGGCAAATCATCTGCCTTTATGGCTCTTAAAGTTTGATGAATATATGCCCTATTTGGACAAGTGCTTATAATAATTTGTTCTAACATGTGAATTTTCTGTGCTTTTCAATCTCTCGATCAAAACTTCGCAACAATCTTTTGTTTTCTTCATCAAAACGATGTCGATCTTTTTCTTCTTCTGGCATCGCCTCCCATGCTGCTAAACCAGGGTCAATAAAATTGGCAACATCATCCGATTTTAACTTTCTAAATTGCTCACGATCCTCTTCAGGAGCATTCAATACCACTTGCCCCGGTCCTGGTTTTCGATTCCAACAAGTGGGAACCCAAAAATATCTTGTAAGATATTCTCCAAGTTTTTCAAGCGACCGCATACTCATGCTTTTTCTCCCTAACAGGTTTCCCCATTACAGCCACCAATCCTTGCAAACTGGATTCTGCTTTAATTCTCAGCATTTCCAGTCGTCGCTTTCGTTCCATATACCCAAAAGACTCCAGCGGCAAACTGCCCGATTGCTTTTGCTGTTGCTTCAAATAAATAATTTTTGTTTCTTCTCTGCTCCGATCATTGTTGCACTTGGAACAAGCTAAAACCCGGCGTGGCTCACCAGAAAACATAAGCCTTCGAGGATGCAATCTACTATACAGATGATCGATGGTGGCAGCATCACTGGGCATCGGTCCACCACGGGGCAATTCTACCAATCGCATAAGTTTGCCACACCAAAAACAATGAGGATTAGCAGCAAACATTTTTCGTCGCTGTCTGCGTAATCGTTCTCCACTCATGTTATCAATTTCAGGGCAAATCCTGCTCCTATAATAAATGCCAAAATAATAATAGCCCACATCAAACAACCAGGAACCAAACTGCTGTCCCCAAGGGTTCCGCCTATGTGCTCCACTATAATTATTAAAGTAACCACACCAGCAGTTAAAAGAATGAATCCTAGAATAACATACAGCAAAGTCACAGAAATCATTTCACTTCTCCAGCTTTCGTACCATCCTGAAAAACAGAATCCTCATCCCCAACCTGAGCGTGCTCGATTTCAACTGTGATTTTTATTTTTGCATGCTTGCCAGGGGCTGCAAGCGGCAAACTGTGTCCAAATAACCACAATCTCCCCGCTATCTCATCGTGTGCTATTTGCTGGCATCTTGGGCACACACAACGCATAAAAGGCAATAGCCATTCCGTCGAAGTGTGATAAGTTGTTTTCTCGTCAATGTTCATCTGGTTTCTTGCGATCCTTTATGGAATCAAATGGCTTAAATGCATGAATTTTAGTGCCACTCCAAACCAATTGATAAACTAGAGTAATTCCCAAAATCAACCCACAACCCACAAGTATATACAATACTGTGCTGATGTACTTCAATGCCTCAGAAAATGCCTGTTGGGACTCATTCATTTTCCTTTGAAAGCTCCTCTGCAATTTGTTTTGACAAATCCTGTCCATCGGGCATAAACGCCTCAATGTCTGCCTTTTCTTCAGGAGTCAGCATGTGCAATGGTCGAGGTTTTGTTGCTCTTATCCAAGCATCCAGTTGATTCCTTAAATCTATTGCCTGATCTGGGAGCAATCTTACATAATCATATCCCTTGGGTGCATCGTCTGCTACGTTCTTCAAATCTTCCTCGCTCATCCCAGCCGTCCAGCCCCACTGCAATTCGGCATATTTGCTGTCATAATTGTCGCCAGGGTTTTCCTTGGGCACTAACGTAACGTTCCAAAAAACTTCCTGCGAATCAATTTCAACACCTGCCGCATACATTTTTTCATCCATCATTAGCTCCCTGTATTCAAAACGTTGCCATCGCCATAACCATACTTTCTGCCCTGCAACCGCCACTCGGCATTAAGCTCTGATGTGTCAAGATTCGATGTCCCACACTCAGGACAATACATATCGTGATAAGGATTCATGCTCGCCTTGCATTTTTCAGGCGGTCCCTCCCACTCGCATCTTCCACATTTAATTATTGCCATTTTAATTTCCTTTCAGTCGAGGCGGCAAGAATCGAACTTGCTTCCTCCGTCCCCTGGGAGTAAATCCCCGATAGTCGGCGTGCAACCATTGCACCTCACCCCGATTTCCGATACTCAATATTATAACAACTTTTTCTTATGGGTTGATAACTCCAAACATCACAAATTTTAGGAGCCCCCAAACAAGCACATTGGTATATGTCTCCGTTCGGCTTGATAAAAATGCCACTATCACAGGTTGGAGGAAACAATATTTTGCCTGTTGTTAATTTTCGTCCCCTTCCTATGGGATAAACAACCTTCACAGTCGCTATTTCAATCCTGCCCCTCATTGCTGCTTTTCTATAAGCCTTGCGAACAGTACGACTTATGGGTTCATGATAATCATCCAATGATAACCGCACATATTCTATTTTTCTTGTTTTGGCTAATTCTAAAAGTCGCAATGCTTGGTCAGTGCGTTTGCCATTCGTGGTAATCCAAACCCTACACTTATGCTGCATTGCAAATTCTAAAAAATAATCAAACTCTGGATGTATCGTCGGTTCCCCGCCACCAATGCAAAGCTCGTTATCATTACGCACAGCCAATTGCACGGCTTGCTCAAATATCGGAGCCCGCATATCCTCACCATCAGGTCCACAAGAAAAACAACAATGCCGACAAAGCATATTACAACGTGTTGTTATCTGTGCATACATTATGTTGCTACAAATTTTTCTTGATACACCCGCATGATGGTTTCATAAACCAATTTGTTGCACATCGGATAAAACTTGTAATCCGCTTCAAATCGAGGCTGCATAATTGATGCAATTGCTTTTCCTACTGCGGCTGAACGAGACATTCCCGCATAACAATGTGCCATCAATAAATTCGTTTTATCCCAATTCTCACAAACAAAATCAAGTATTTTTTCTGCGTGTTCCTCTTTGAACACGTTGCCAGCCTTTTGAGGGAATGCGGCTGCCCATGCTGCCCCTGGTATAGCATCCAAATCCTCAAAAGTCAATTGCAATAAAGCAATTCTATTGTTTGTGTCGATTGTCGGCAATTCACCAGCAGTTGAAGCAATGCTAATGCAGCACCAGGGCTCTTCATATTTGAATTCCGCAGCCGATGAACGTGGTAAAACTAAAACTTTACCTATTAAAGGTCTTTCAAGGATCGTTTTCATTTGTCGTATAAAAGAAGTAATTTAATACCTCTGCCAAGAGTCCGAATTGTGTTATCAACTCATACTGTTGTCCAGCACAATCAAGACTCTCAGCACCGTTATGACCCCGCCGAGGTAGCGGGCAGAAGTAGGCATGGGGAGAATCGAACTCCCGTTTCCACCTTGTGACGATGGCACTAAACCACTCAGTTACACGCCTTCAAAATCTATTTCTTCATTGACAATTACTTTTCTAAGACGATCCGCCATTTCAAAAAAAATAGCCTTTTCATTTTCTTTCATGGTTTTGTTGCCCATGTCATTTAACATATCACGAATGTGATTAATTTCTAAAACTGATTCGAATTTCATGATTTTTACCCAAAATGTAGTAGGACGTAGAGGAATCGAACCTCTATCGGAGGCTTAGAAGGCCACTGTTCTATCCGTTGAACTAACGTCCCAAAAGCCAACGAATTGAATTCATGCCTAGTTGCCGTAGCATTCGTTGGCCAAGGTCTTGTGACAATATTCCGTAATCATCCAAGACAGACAACATTCCTTTTATTTCATGCGTCTTGCCACTTCGGCAATCGTGTTGTGTGTTTTTATTTTTTCTAACTCACGCATCTTTCTGCTGTTGGAAAATTCATCCCATTCGTCTCCCAACTCCTCAGCCGAACTTACTTCCACGCCAGCAATACACTGGAATCGCTGTGTTTCTTCAATCCATTGTTGCTTGTTTGGATTCATGATTCAATATTTTTCTAATGCCATGCTTTTTGTTGAGACCTGCAATTTCCTCTCTTGTCGCTGTATCTGCAAAATGATCGTAAACACAGCGTCCTACCCAGGTGCATCCCTTACGGGTGCAAACCTGAAACATGGTGCCGCCACCAATGTCATCAAAACCCACTTTGTGACCTAAAATTTTGCAAAGTGCAGTCATTTAACTTCCTTTGTTTTAAGCTCCGAAGGGAGGATTCGAACCTCCATACCGATTGAACGGATTACACGATGTTAACAGCATCGCCGCCTGCCAATTGGCGTACCTCGGAATATTATCGTATCACTTTCGCTTCTAACAATTTTGTCTGCCGTGGCAGTTGCATCGGCTGCCTTGGCAGCAATCCAGATACTTGTTGCGTCACTGTAATTGATTGTCGCAACACCGCAGCTTGCATAATGGTCGGAGAAACTACATCCTCAACAAATTGCTCTTCATTAGAATTTAATTCTCCTCGCAAAAGAGCCTCAGCTACAGCTAGTGCTGTCCCGTATTTGTTCAACAGGTCTCTTCCACCAATTCTCATAGAAACATCCTTATAACAAATACAATTGAATTTGTAAAGAGAGGGGGAAGTGAGAATCGAACTCACTACCTTCGGCTTAACAGGCCGACGCATATACCTAATCAGCTTTTCCCCCGATTATCATAACACCTTTTAAGCAAGTGTTCTGGAACTTCTGTAACGCCATTGCCAACTTCGGCATGGCAATTAGCACACACCAAAACGCATTTATTTGCTTCCGACAACATAACTTCCCAACTTTTGCACAAACCTTGCTGCGAAAGTGAAAACTTTTTATCACAAACATGATGAAACTCTAATGAGCCCTGATATTTGTTGTAACCACAAAGCTCACACCTTCCCCCAAAGTGAGCGACCAATTTTTCTTTTCTTTTTACACGGCTCTTGGTCACAGCTTCCGATCTGCATTTTTTACATCGATATCCCTTGCAATCTCTCACAAACTCCACCGCACCGTGTTTTTTGCATATTGATGGAACGAACTTGGCAGTTGCATCTATCGTTTCATATTCCAAGTTCTTTGTGTTGTGTCTGCCAAACGGAGAACAAGATAAACAAAACTTACGACGCTGCAAATTTCTTGCTTTTCCATCGACTATTGCTTCGAGCGGAAACTCCTCACCACACTTTTTACATTTTCTCATATATAACCTCCATGCTATATATGAGTAATAAACCAAATGTTTAACAAAAAATATTAAACATTTAGTAGAGCCACCAGTGGGAATCGAACCCACGTATCCACTTTACCGAAGTGGCACTCTACCATTGAGTTACAGCGGCAGACCCGGCCATTATGTTCGTCACCAAAATATGGGAGCGGAACACCGGGTACTTAGCGGTGCCAACGAGTGTCGATCTCGTACTTCCTGCTCGACGGGCAGGTGTGCAGGGCCGCTACACTATGACACCGAATCATCCAAATTCTGAAATGCATAAAGCAATACAAAAAGTTTCAACTTTTGCACTTCATCAAATTCTTTGTAAGGGATTGCACATCCTTGCTCTTTCATCAACTCCTTTAGTCCTTCAACATCTTCTTCTGGAATTGTGAAATCGCCAAACACATCCTCAAGCTTCATTCCAACCATCGACATAATGTTGCTGAACGATGGCGGTTCTTCTCGCAATTTCTTTGCGATAACTTGCAAAAGCTTGTCGTCATCAATGGCATCTATTTTTGTTTTGACGGTGTGAGCAAACTTGTTTTGGACTGCTTTTTTTCCGCCAAAATATTTGAATACATCAACCATGATTTATACCTTTGGTAGCGGTATTACAGATGGGTGCTCGTCGTCTATCTCATCCATAATGTCTGGAAATATAATTCGTAACAACAAATTCGCAAACAATATTGTCACCAAAGCCCATGCCATGATTTTCCTTCAACTGCCATTCTAAATCAACTTCATGCTTTTTTCAATAGCAAGTTCTCGTGATGATCCAATTAATTCGTAAAGCTGATCTGGCAAGGGGTCGCCCGATTCGGCTTTATTATGGCAACCCTCACAAAGACTAATGCCATTTTCCGCCACATAGCCACCATTCGGCATCGCATCCCTGTCAGTGATGTGATGTGCATCCAACTTGGCTCTTGGAATGTCTAAACCTTCAAATTCGCCAGTTTGACTACATTTCCCAGGTTGGCCACAGACCCTACATGCATATCGATCTCTTTTGAACACAGCTTTACGAAAAACTGATCTTACCGTTTGTTTTTTATGCATGATTTTCTCCAAAAGCGAGCGTGACGGGGGTCGAACCCGCTACCCCTTGATCGACAGTCAAGGATGCAAAACCGTTACACCTCACGCCCAAAATTTGTCATCTCATAAGCGGAATTCTGTTTACAACCATCATTTATCTCACATTGCTGTGGTCTTTCGACTGCCTCTACCCGACTTCTCAGGGTCACTCACGCCCTCAGTCTGTTTGAGTTGCATCCTCGGTAGTTCGGACGAACAAAGTTCTCCTACCTTAAAAGTGATGATGTTCCGACTTTCCTCTACGGATTGCTCCGCAGCGATGGTTCGGATGACAAATGTATATTAGAGAAAATACGATTTAGAGCCACCAGAGGGAATCGAACCCACGACAGGCTGATTACAAATCAGCTACTCTACCAACTGAGTTACGGTGGCAAAGAGCGTCCAGGGAGAATCGAACTCCCAGCTTGACCTTGGAAGGGTCAGGTATTACCACTATACGATGGACGCAAAAGTGGACCGTAGGAGAGTCGAACTCCTGTCTTCGCCGTGCAAGGGCGACGTAATCCCGTTATACCAACGGCCCATTTCTTTTCCATCCAGAATAATCTCTGGAAGGCTCGCAAAAATGACCCTCTTCATCATAAGGCCATTCTTTATAATAAATCCAATCCTTTAAGCACTCCTCCCTGATGAATTTGTAGGCAAAAGGTCGAACACGCACCAATTGATCGTAATGTGCTTTGCTCTCAGACCCTGTTCTAATATCCTTGATTAAAACAAGTTGCTTCTCATGCTCATGTCCAATTACTTTCCAATATGGACCGTGCAACAAAAAAGCATCCATATCCTGAAACATAAACATTTCACCAGTTATCAAATCCTTTGCCTTGACGTGGTATCCTCCCCACCCTGGCTCGTCGCATCGCTTATCACTCATTTTTTCTCCTCAGACGCCCATACTAAACAACTTTCTTCCAGCCATTCTCGGCTAAAATATTTTCTATTTTTGCAAACTTTCCTTCTTCGTCACATTCAACGTCGAAAGACACTTCAGATAATTTACCATCACACGGAGAATAAATAAGCAAATCAGCATTACGAAGACACCAATCCTCCCCAGCCACATCAGGATGCATGCCAGGAAAAACAATGCCATCGCCAGTGTGCGGAATTATTTCTAATTCCAACTCTTTACTGTAAACTGCATTCTGTGATCCCCAAATAACAACATTGCAATCAATTCTCATAATTTTCTCCTCAGTGGTCGCAGCAGGGATCGAACCTGCGAGCCTCTCGCACGTCAAGCGAGCGTTCTCCCAACTGAACTATGCGACCAAAGTCAAGGCGGCGAGAATCGAACTCGCAATTTCAAGTCCCCCAGACTTGCGGGATAAACCATTTCCCTACGCCCTGTTATTTTCTAACTGCCCAATGGTAATGTATTTTACGATGGCAGTTAGCACACAGCACTTTACACTTTGCTATTTCTTTTTTTAAATTGGGCAATCCCCAATCACAAACAGCCCTTGTAATATTGATTTCTTTTTCCCCATCGTGATGAAAATCCAAACAACACTCTTCTTTTTCTCCGCACTCTTCACAACAATGCGTTCTTCTATATTCGCTAACAAACGCTCTGTTTCTCTGCCTTTTTACATTACTTGTTGTGGGTGGACAATCATTGCGATGAATTTTTCTATGACAATTTGCACAAACCACTTCACATTTAGCAATCTCTTTTTTCAATCTTTCTAAACCAAAGCCCTGAATAGCCGTTGCCACAGAAGTGTCTTTATCTCCAAGATGATGAAGTTGCAAACAAGCAACACACGACTCTCCGCAAGTACAAGCATGTGCTTCTTTGTATTGCTCCACATACAGTTTGTTTGCTTGTTTTCTGTTTTTATTTCGATCTCTAAAAATTGCTTTATTTTTCTGAAAATGTTTTCTTTGAAACTCTTTTTGATCTTCTTTATTTTTATACATTTGAACCTCACTATATTATATAGTAAGATTCAACTCATTTTAGGTGACTAAATTTATATTTTGTAGAAAAAAGTCGGGGTGGTCGGCTTCGCTCCGACGTTCTTGTGCTCCCGAAGCACATGGGATACTGGACTTCCCCACACCCCGAAGTCAGGGTAGTCGGCTTCGCTCCGACGATCTCTTGCTCCCAAAGCAAGCGTGATACTAGGCTTCACTATACCCTGCAAACAGTCGGTCAGACAAGAATCGAACTTGTTACCCGAGTTCCCAAAACTCGTATGTCGCCATTACACCACAGACCGAAACTAAATCAACGCTTCCATAAAATAATCTTTTTCTTCTGCCACTTTCACAGCGGCAATTTTTATCACATAGCAATGCCAAGTCCAAGTGGCCCCACCCCGATCCAGATCAACAGCATAACCAGTTTTCGTGACTTTGATTATTACACCATTACCTGCTCGTATAGGGCACAACACTTTAACTCGATCACCGACTGCCAGCAATTTCTTCATATCAATTAACTTTGCCAAAGAGGCATCCAGCCAACAATTTCATCATTTTTTATTTTAACAAATCCATTCATATGATTCAAGGTTTCCCCATTATCCCAGAATCTGACTTCCATTCCTTCGGAATTTTTCATAAAATCAGCAGCATCTTTATCAATTGCATCATTTAAACCCTGGTCAATATCGATGCCATCTTTTTCCAAGTCGGCTTTGATAAATGCTGCCACATCTTCTATTTTTTGCTTTAGATGTTCTTTTCTCAACCAATTATATTTCATACAAACGCTTCCATAAAATAATCAATTTCTTTTTCGACCGAAACCAATTCCAACTCATTTTCCCTAAAGCCTAACGACCAGAATTTGTTATGCGAATCTTCTATTCTCACGAAAACAAGTGGCAAAGCAACCCCTATAACAACGCCTTGCTGTCCCAGCCACACAAGATTGTTTGGAAATCTCGATGGATATTTAACAACAACCCTGTCATCGATTTCAAATTTCATATAAGTGCTTCCATAAAATAATCAATTTCTTCGGCAACCGATGCTAATTCATTTTCTGCAAACTGTAAAGAACATGTTCCACTAAAACTTGTTAAATCTGGCAAGACTGTTACGAATTTTAATGAAACCAAATAATAAACTGTCGTTTTTGTGGGCAACCCTACAACAACGCCTATAGTGGTTGTCCAAATACTATTTCCAATGACTTTAACTTTATCACCGATTTTGAATTTCATATCAGTGCTTCCATAAAATAATCTTTTTTATCTTCAGCTAAAACCAACTCACTTTCTGCAAGTGTTAGTAATGTTTTGGAGCCATCTATTTGCACCAAAAACACAAGCACAGGATTGGTTATAAAGTCGAGCACGACACCTGTCTCATTTTTCCACTCTGACGACGACGTAACGACTTTAACTCGATCACCTATTTTGAATTTCATAAATTTATTATAGCATAAGACGAAAAAAAACGAGAGGTGTCCTCCCAATTAGACGACCAGCGGCTTTCGCAACCAAGTGGGACTCGAACCCACATTTCCTCTCTGCTTTCTTAAAAGTACCCCGTATGGGATTCGAACCCATGATTTTCACCTTGAGAGGGTGACGACATAAACCGTTAGTCCAACGGGGCATGAGTAGCCGCAGGGTGAATCGAACACCCGTTTCCACCGTGTAAGGATGGCACTAAATACCACTCAGTTATGCGGCCATAAATAATATAGTAGCCCGTGACGGTTTCGATCCGTCTTCCGCTGCCTGAAAAACAGCTATCCTAGCCAGTAGACGAACGGGCCATAACTAAAGTACCCTGTACGGGATTCGAACCCGTAATTTTCAGCTTGAAGGGCTGACGACATAACCGTTAGTCCAACAGGGCAGAAATGCATGGGATGATTCTTTCACTCTTCTAAGGAACGAAGCCGTAGCCGAATCTAA
Source organism: Pseudomonadota bacterium (assembly GCA_023229365.1). Classification (NCBI taxonomy): domain Bacteria; kingdom Pseudomonadati; phylum Pseudomonadota; species Pseudomonadota bacterium. The sequence continues at coordinate 37,977 of JALNZK010000002.1, forward strand.
TCAGGTGGCCATCTCCCTTTTGATTCTACACCTACTTTATTTCGGAGCAAGCCCCCTAAAAAAGTGAAAGAATCACCCCATGCATGTTACATGCATTTGGAAATTTAACCGAATTGTCAAAGATCGGAGGGTTTACGACTACTTGCTTACCAAGCGTATTCGTCGTCCTACACCCACAGGTTTTACTTGAGGACTCTATCGAGCCACCAAGCGAAGTCTTTCAACTCTGGATCGTTGTAAAGTTCGTGTTTGAAAAGAAGTTTTCGTTTGATGTCTTCTCTCCACATTTTAACCACTACATCCATCCAGTGTTTTCCGACCACGTATCCATTTATTTTGTTATCAAAAAGGTTGATTTTCATATTGCCTATACCTCGGGTTTCCCAGAGGTAAGCTTCCATCGCCGCCTCATCCGAAAAATCAAAATGTTCTTCGGAGAAGTAGCGGTAGATCGGCTTGAACTTCAACCAATTTTCACTGATGCCAAACGCATTTTATTTCCCCTTTGTCAATAAAAAAACCCGGACTCAAGTTTCCTTGATCCGGGTTTTGATTTTCTTCCGGCTCAAGGTTTTGCCCCTGAGCCTTGTCTAGCTCAGGGTCAAATGGCGGTATTATCTTCGACTTCTGGACGTACCGCCACTGTGGGTATTGTTGTACCCTCAGGTGCCGGTCGTCTTGTTGTTCCGAAGAAATTACTCATCATTTGACCCTTAAAATAGCGAAACTTGGATGGGTTGGTTGTCTTAGGCGGTTGGGTAAAACCCAAACCCTCGACCAATGCTCCAAATCTCACTACCTCCTTTATATAGTACGTTCGAGAAAAAATCAAGCCCAAATTCCGAAAAATTTTTTTCTAAGTCCGACGACCCGGAATCGAACCGGCTATTACCCGAATGTTGCAACACCCAAAGTAACTTGAGCATCAAGCCATTTCGCACCCAAAATCTACCCATATGTCTCGAATTTGGATACGTGCCTGTCATCGGTCATCATTATACTTCAGATTTCGCCGTTGTAAACCAAAAAAAATGGCAGGTTGGGCTTGAGTACCAACTACGAACTTTGAACACCAATTTTTCGTTATTTCCCCAACGTATCAAGTGCCGTGTCTTCGTTGGGTCGGTGCCAGGGTCTAATCGCTTTGTCCTTTCCCTTGCGGGGAAGGCACGAAGTAGTCACCTACACTCACCGGGCACTACCGGATAGCTCGTGTCACCCAGTAGGCTTTCGCCTACCCTCATTGCGAAGCGTGTCCATCCACGCCGCTGCCATACACCGAGGTGTATCTGACAATGCCATTATACTTCAGTGCCTGGATTTGTAAAGTCCGAATCCAGCCATTTGCAACATTCGTCAAAACCCTCAATGTGGAGGGATTGCTCTTCCTCTGTCAGTTCAACCTCTGGCGGTATTTTGACGGGCATTGGTCCAAAAAACGTATCTCGGAAAATGCCGGAAGAATTGATTTCATAGACAGCCCAAGCACCACCATAACCATCAGAGGTTATCTTGAGAATCCATTCTTTTAATTTCATGATTTAATGTCCTAAAAGAAGCGTGGGGGGTAGGCATCGAACCTACGTCTTTGGTTCCGCAAACCACTGTCTTTACGCATCAATATCCTTGCATCTTCTTTCCGACCAGCTTTCGTCGGATGTCCAAAACAACAATATCAATGCGTCCTGCCGTAGTATGTACACTTAGGCGGCAGCCAACTAAACGACTCCCACATAATCAGTTGAAAGTTGCTGAGTCTACAAGTTTGGCAAGGACGCTCATTACGAATTGCTTGCTCATGCCCTCGGAGTCACAATGTGGTTTTCCATCTTTGAGATAAAAAACCACTTCTCCAAAGCCTGCCGAGACGGTGGCCCAATGTATCCCAAAGCTGCTTTCCAATTCAACTTTAGTTACATTCCAATCAGGCTCTTTGCCAGTATTGATGGCATCCAACATGGAATCAAGAGCACTAGGGTCTTTTGCCTCAACTTTACCTTCCCGGCAAAGTCTGGCGATGTTTTGTCTTTCTTCTTCGCTAGCTTCTTGGGGCGACGGGCCAAAATATGTGTCTACCGTCTCTCTGAGAAATTGTTCGGTGGCTTCTGTGCCAATCAATTTCTCCAATTCACGCAATTCCTCAATAGGCTCTTCCTCAATAGGTTCATCACCCATGATCTTTCCTTCCATATTCATTTAGTGTTCTGCGTCCCCGTGCTCGTTCTTCATAGTGGTCAAAACACATAGCCAGTGGTTGTTTGTCTTTATTCCACCACAACAACACATCAGCAGCTTTGCCGCAGATAACGGGTTCAGATTTGGGTCCATTAGAAAAATCAACGACAAACATACAGACATGTTCCTCTTTTGGAGGGACTGAAGTAACCCAATCTGGGTCTCCCGGCACCCGTTTGCGGTATCTGCGTTGTTTCATACAGGCATTATACTTCAGAAAAGCCCGTTGTAAACCCGTTAAATCTATGCCCCTACCCCCTAAATACAGTATGGCAGAAGTTAAACCTATTTTTGGCAGTGAAATCAAATACAGCAATGCCAATAACCAATTATCAAGATTACAGAATCTATTAAATCAAACAGTCAATATCACTCCTGTTTTGCCTCCAGTGAGCGGCATTATGGCATTAACAATAATTGAAAAATCAAACAATAAACTATCCCAATTACAAAGTCAATTAGATCACATACATAATATTGCCCAAAATGGGGCAACCAATGTCTGAATAAGTGGAGAAACATGGCCGACTACACAGCAACTGGAAAAATAACCATTAAAGGTTGTGCTCTTCCAATTAAAGTCACCGAATATTATACATTTCCTTTTGGAATAGGGTCTGTACTCTATGTTATTGCCAAGGCACGAAAAGGCGTTTTAGAAAAAGTGGTAATAAAAAAAGTAAACCTTACAGGCTTTGATGGCAAAGCCCCGGTCTACAATTATGTGGATACCACAAACCGAGTATGGTTTGAAAGAGAACTAACATGGCAATCCACAGCAATTGAACTTGCCACGAATTTTATAGAAACAGAGATCGCACAATATCAATGCGATGAGAATGTAGTAGTGTCCTACTCTTGATATTCCGGCAGCGGGCGAGCAACATAAGGAATGTCATAAAGCATCTGCAAACTCGCTGCTCCGTACAAGCTACCGTGTCCCAAAAGATTGACACAGAAGGAGCTACAGTCTGACGGAACAATAGCCTGAATTTCATTCACTTCTTGCAAAGCTCCACAAGGAACAATTTGTGTTGTTGTAGGAGCACCTTTCACATAAGTGTGGCCATGAAGCATGAAGTTGATGCGGGGAAACAATTTGTAAAGAGCCAGTTGAATTGGCGTGTCCACAGAGGGCTTATCTGTGCCGTAATAAGCGACATATCCCTCTGCTTTCTCAACGGCAACAAATCCGTCTCTATCAATCCCTCGCTTATCAATATTTCTTTTAGATACAAAAATTATTTGCTTGTGTCGAAAAGATGGAAATCCATTCAAGCAACGAAATGATACATTGCCCAAAAATCTTTCCGTTTCGGCGGCAACAAGCTCATGAAATCTCTGAGCGTGTCTACGCACCATATCAAAAAATTCTGTTTGCCACTCTGTTTCTGGGAACGGGATGGCTTCGCCAATCCGCATACTGGGCTGTCTTGTAAAGCCTCGTAGCACACTAAGACGTTTGAACAATGCCGATGCCAACACAGCAATGGAGGGAGTTTGTTTAAGAAAGCAATTGCCGAGAGGGTCTAAAACAGCGGCAGAAACAAAACCATTGTTCTTTTGAAGCTCTATCAACAAATTACTTTTTGTTTGCAGGGCTCTAGAAACCAGATGCAAAGGGCCATACTTACTGGCATCGTTTCGCTTGGATGTCACCAACATGCAAGTTGGATGATTCTTTTTGATTTCCCTAACCAATTTGGGTTTGTCATTAGGAACATCGGCAAGCCAAAAAATGGTATCAAAATCCCTGAATACAATTCTTTCCAAATCTTCGAACTTGCCACCATTGTAGAATTGATACTCTAAAACACTCCCTTGTCGCAAACACTCATCGACAAACTTCCTGCCATAGGAAGATGGCCGTCCACCCGAATCGTCATAGGTGCCTACAACAAAAAGTGTTTTCATCAGAATTCATCAATTATGTCATCAACATCCTTGCCGTATTCATCTGCCACTGCCTGGGCTCGATTGAGGAATTTTTCCATTTTTGCGTGGAGTGCATCGGCGGCTTTTTTGACTTCTTTGTTATCACGCAAAATATCTGCTGCGTCTGGCATATCGTTTACATTGATATCCAGTTCGATATCCTCTTCAAAATCGCCCGAGTGACCATTACAATCAATTTGTACCTCAAGCTCTGTGGGGTAAGTAATTGTAAGATATTCCGTATCTTGCGTGTCACTCCACAATTCACGCAACTCATCCATTACATTTTCAGGAATTTCCCTCTCTTCTTCACCCGTCGTCAGCACAATCCCACCATCCTCTTCTTCACAGTGGCATCGATGATCTTTGGGGGTTCCCAATAGTTTTTGACCAGCATCGATAATGGATTGCAATTGATCTTTGGGCAATCCCTTCAATAACGCAAGCAGTGTGTCGTCCATCTTTATCTCCTAGTATGACCAACGGCGACCATAGCCACCATTACCTGTCGGGTTATTCTCATCAAATTGATTAAATATTGACCAAGTTGAGCAACCAGCCGTAATCAAAAGCGTAACAATGTATGTGGTCCAAATTGACCACATGGGTGGATCAACTGTCAAATAGCTAAAATCTTTGAAATGCTTTCTGGCAAATTGTTTGCAGGATTCGTTGCTCATATACACGGCTGCATCCATCAAATCCAGCTTCTTCTGCCCCAGTATGTGTTGCCGCACATCGATTTTGAGCCGTTCACTTTCCGTCCATGAAAAAACATAGCACCATTTGATTTCTTGCTTCGCATTAGTGCCAATGCAAACTACCAATTCATTTTTATTGCCCCCCATCCACAACGACTCTTGATCGATGGCGGTTTGCAAAGATTTGTCATTGTAAACTAAAATCCACATTCGAATTTGTTTCTCTTGTCCCAATTCAGCATTACGGGTGCAAAGAAAACGATTTGCGGGATCGCTCTCGGACACCCCCAAAATGCTGGGCACATTAGTTTCATCTTCTAGGCTGGGATAATCAAATAAGTCTGTTTTATCTTCTATCTTGGGGAATTTGAAAACAGAGTGCGAGGCTTGCACACGATTTTCATATTGATGGGAAGTTGTCAACACAATCATTGTGTCTCTTTTTTGATCCCAATTCGTCCAATTGATTCCACCATCGCCACGGGAAGTTTGATTGACATGAATCACATTTTGATGATGCTTATTGTGCCACAGCTTTGTTAACTGATGGTAATAATCACGGCTGATGCTTCGGGTAAGTCCGTTGTTGTCAACCATCCAAAACTCATCAGGGTGGTGGACAATGCGGTGTTCCCAATGAGCGGGAACATCCACAACATAACGACTCGTTTGATTCTTGCCACTTCCGCTATATTCAGTATGCCCTTGTTCGGGGATATATTCGTCCCACTCCTCTGTCCATCGCTCTTGGAATTTGGCTTGCGTAACATAGCCAGTCCAATATTCCGTATCGGCAGTAAGACAGGTTTCCACACCACATTTCATCAAAGCGATGAAGATGAGGCATACCCCCACTGGAATAAGCAATTCCCACCATACAATTAGGTGTTTAAACCCGAAGTACAGGAAAGGGGCAGCCAGAATGGGGATTATCAGGGCAAACCAAATTATCATTTTCACCTCCACAACATTATACTTCAGGAATGGAGGTTGTAAACTCAATCGTGGTGGTCATCAGGCCCCTTACACGAGCTTTCCGATGATATTTCCATACTGATGTCTACAAGCATCCCAGCATCTTCGCAGGCTTTTAATACTGCCTGGGAGAAATTGCCCAAAGCAATTACCAAAAATGCTGGTAAATTTCCGTTTGAAACCACGTCCTTATTTTTGGCAAATTGACGCACAGATATCGATAATTCTGTTGCTTCCTTCATTTTCATTTCCTTCACGATTAATGCCAATGAGTAAAGACATGCAACCCTACATCAAATGGCGGCAAAGTGATGCCCAGTTTCTCGGCTTCTTTTTTAATTGCTGCAATAATTGCAATTCTTTTCACACCAATAACAGATTGCAGCGTTTCAACTTCAAAACTAACTTCTATTCCTTCGCTTTCTTCCCTTGCTTTTGCAATCACTTCACCAAAGTAAATATAATTGCCATTCATGCCATCCGTCACCAGTGTCAGTCCATTGCAACTAGTGACTTTATCCTGGTATGCGTTGTCATCGTATGGCTCAGTTAGCTCATAGTCGTCATCGGGAGTCTCGAACTCATTGTATTTGAATTTGGCTCCAAACATCACATATTCACAACGATGGCAACCCATTATTTGACTCCCAGACAAGCACATATAATGTTGGTTATTGTTGCCAATTGATCGTAAGTCTCTGAGTCCATTGTGAACTCCTCGATCCCACAACCAAGATAACCTTCCTCATCTTTTCTGGGATCATCCTTGAAATAAAAATCAATATCTTGATATTCGCCATTATGGTGAAGTACCACCACATCGTGAAGATTTGGGCAAACCTTCAAAATCACATACATGGCGTGTTCGCCCAAATCAATCAAATGAGATTTGGTGCAATCATCAAGATTCATTATCCCAACTCCCCGGCAATGGCTTCCAACTCAAGCTCAGCCCGCAGTTCGGGGCTGATAATTGCATTCAATCGCCCTTCAAGTGTTTCTAGAGACTTTTTCTTAGAAGCAATTTGAACCTTGTTGATTCTTGCCTTGATGTCTGCAACCCAGTCCGAAACTGAAAAACCATCCCACGTAAACAATGGGGCGTCTACCTCCATAGCAGCCGCAGCCGTTGCATACGTGCGTTCTTTGTCCATTAAAAATGCAGCCATACCAATGAGGTTCTTCACACTCGCCTCAACATGAATATTGGTGCGACCTGCCACATTGCCTTCAATGTAGCCAAATGAACAATTGGTAATCCAATTGGGTTTTTCAATCTTGGAAATCTCTTCCTTCCTCCGCTTGACTTCCTTGATTAGGTCAAGTGTTTTCTGATCTGTTTTCTTAGCCATCTGCTTCTCCTTCTTGTAATAGGCGACGTTCTGAAAATCTAAACTGAGAACCACTTTCCAACTCTACATACAAATGCAAATTTGTTGGCTCAATCCAAGACTCACTGCCACAACGGCGTTGATCTCCTGGTCGGTAAGTATAGCGACTATTCCATTCGTGGTGCAACACACCGTCTTTGAGAAAAACTCTCTCTCTAGTCTCCACATAATCTACTTTTGTGGGATCATCATATTTGTAGTGTGTCGCACACTCCACATACTCTTCATTGGGAAGTTTTGCAAACCAAAAATCGTAATCCCAGTAATTTTTTCTGGGTTTTGGAGCGTATTCTTTTGTAAATAATCTTGCGACTTTGCTGCCGTAGATAGATTTGGCAAACTTGTCCATAAGTTCAGCATAATTCGGCACAGGTGTTGACGAATTACAAACTGCCAAAGATTTTACATTATCCAACAGCACAAAATCTTCCTTGCCAACTTTGACAAACACCCACTTCTTGAGAGGTGTTTTATTAGATGGAAAACCCTTATGGTCCAATTCCACAGTATAATGGCAATCGAACTTGCCCAAATAAATCAGAACCCCCTGTTTCTTCGTTGTGTAAGATGCCCCCGGAATCAAATCCTTGGCCTTAACACCCTGCCCCTGAAGCTCGGTGAAATTCTGCGAATTTTTATAATCCTGAGAACATGCGGGCAGCAAAACCAACTCCGTCCCATCCCAAGCAAAAACAAACTTTCCTTCAAGTCCTTTGCCCCGACTACAATCGCATTCCCGCAGAATGAAAAGCAAATTAGCAACTGAAATTTCAAACTCGAAATCTCGGGGATCATACACCCGAATATATTCATTGCGAGCATTCCAACCATATGAATGTCGGGCTCCTCCTACACCCTTATTCAAAACAAACCCTTCGGTTGGCACATTGGAACACTCAATTGGATCAATCTTTTTATCCCGCCAAGACTGCCAAGATTTCTCTTTCCTGAGAACGCCTTTCTGGTCATAATAAATCACATATGCCAATTTCTTGGTATAGGTGCCCTCCCTATTTTGGAAGCCCACCTTGATTTTCTCTGGAATGAATAGCTGTTTTTGATCCATGATTTACTCTCCTTGTGAAATTACGCTGGCATATTTTTTACGAAGCTGTGCTATTCGTTCCATTTGCTCAGGGGTCCAGGGCTCCATCGGCTTGCATATTTTCCCCAATACATCCAGACAAATAGCCAGCCGTGCCATATCCTCTGTGCATTCGCTGCCAGTAACGGCGGCAACTTCCTTGACATACTGATCGATATCAGCTTGTTTTATATCGGCTTCAAACACATCTGTAAGAGCGAGCCAATTGTCAAGAAGGTAGCTCAAGAAAAAATGTTTGGTTTTTTCCCGCAAATCAAAACAAAATCGATCTTGCACCGTTTTTATAAATGCTTCTTTCATTTTGCACCTATGTTGTCATCTGCGGCTTGGTAAATACAATATCCGTATTTCCTACCCTTGTATTTCCATGCCTTGCTTTTAATTTTCGTTTCGCTCACACAGAATTGTCCAACGTAGCGAGGGCGATGATTCTTGCGATGTTCGATGACTATGAAATTGCCATCATCTTTGGTGTTTCCAACAGGATGATACGCTAGACCCGCCAAATCAGTGGAGAACATTTCATGATCGTTAAAAAAATCCGACAACACATCATGGAAATCGTGAACCCAAACATCACCCTTTTTTGTTGCTTTATGTGGAAATTTCATTTCATACCTCGAAAGAAACAGCCGCCCGTTTGGGCTTATCCATCATATGTCTTCGCTCACAATATTTTATATCAAAAGCGTTTGCAATTATTTCTTTTTGTTCTTTCCATTCTAAATGCTCAAGTTTATTTTCTGTGTCTCCCCAAAACTTTGGCCAATCAATATGATAAGCAACGAATGTTAATTCAGCCAAATGCTGAATTACTCGTTTTTGAATTTTCCACTCGGGCCAAGTTACATGACTTTCATACGAAGTCATCCATGCGTCAAATACCCCAAAAATATGTTCCCATTTTTTATCCATTAAAATCCCCTTCCCAAGCTTTCCATGATTCTGGTAATTCTTGATGGTGGAATTTTTTTCATTAACCTAAATTCGCCAGCCCCTTGAATAAAATGATCCTTTTCCTCATCAGCAGTATAGTGCGTAAGTTCCGCCATCCGACGAGCACAACTGTGCATTCTCTGAATAAATTCCCCATCATGTTTTTCTAACCAACTTACCGGCAAAACAACTTCTACAACTATTGGAAAACTATTGGGATGCAAATTGGGCAATTTTCTGCGTATCTTTTTTTCGAGTTTGTATTTTACCAAATCATTCAATTCTCCACCATTTTTATAATGTCGAGAATATCTAGCTGCACTGATCTGTGAAGGGTGAAGACAAATTGCTCCTTCTTCGTTCCAAAACACAGTATCCACACAAGCTTTCAACAGCTTTTCATCTGCCTCAAAACCATACATGCGAATTGCGTCTGCCACTCGTTCTGACAAACTTTTCAATGGCGGCAACAAACCATATTTTGTAATTGATGGTATAAAAACACTGGATGTGCCGTGGTATAATCTCAAGTCATTGTCAAAATTATACCACCGCTTCGTGCCCAGCATTCTCCAAGGTTTGTGCATTTTTTATCGAATGGCCTCCATAATCATGCCAACCGTTGTCCAATCACAAAGATTGCTCTCCAGTATTTCGTGGACGGTTCTGACTTCCAAGTAGGTCTGCTCTGAATCCGTCACATTATTTCCGTGAACTTCTCCAAGCCCGGCATTCATCTTTGCTGCCGTGATTTCCATCTTTGTCAACTCAACAGTAAACAAAGTGGCTTTGTGGGTGCTAAAGGTTCCCGCCAATTGCCGACTTTTGGCTTCCACAAAGCGATTGGGACTAATGGAAATACCTGTTTCTTCTTCCAATTCCTGAGCAGCAACCTCTCGTGGATTATCATTACCAAATGATGAGCCACTCGGCAATTCGTGGACAAATCCATCAATTGTGCGATTTGGCGAACGGAATTCACGCACCAAAAGAATTTCCGTATCCAGCCAATCCTCGGCTTCGCCAACTCGGCCTTCCCCCTTGTAATAAGCACAAATGGAGGAAATATCAGTGCGAGAAACAATGATTTCGTTTTCTTTGTGCCGCTGTTCTGCCTCGACCCATACATTCACCCAAATTGAAAAACAAAATGGAAAATTGTTTTTCAACAGAAAATTCCATAGCACCTTGGCATCATCCAAACGATTGCCAACTGCCTTCAGTTGCTTTAGCCAATCTTGAAAATGTTTAGTGGTCCAAATATGTCGAGGGATACAACGTTCACCACCTGTGCGGGAAATACCCTCTTTCAGAATGTCAGAAACCTCTTGGGCCAACTCATCTATGTTTTTGTGTGGATAGGAATGAGTAATTTTATGATACATGTAATCCAGATAAGCGGTATGTGGAGACCCATCAGGACGACCATAAAATAATTTGCCAGAATTAACCAACATCCCAAATTCGATGTTGGTGGTGAGTGCTGGCATATTGTGCATTTCACGGGGCACCCACATCAAAACAATGTCCGACATATTCATGGACGATTGTTCCCACTCAATCTGTCCCATGTAATCAGTTAGCCAAACTCCATCCCGTGATTCAGGGACAAATACTACGCCATCGTAGCCTGCCTTCTCCAGGGCTTCCAACATTTTCGGTCGCCACGATTCTATGGCTAACGCCGGGGATTGGCGTGGAGTGGGACCGGCAAGAAAAATCGACTTGCTGAAAGATTCGGGAGCAGCTTCGCCAGCATAAATTACTTGCATGTTTGATACTTTCTTGTTAGTTCAACTATTTTTTCTGGACGCCGCTCTCCATTCAACTCTTCAAGCAAATCTTCTGGATATGCTTGATAAAAATTTCCCCAAGGACGTTTGGTTTTTCGATTCCAAATCTTCCAGCCCTTTCCAGCCTCGGCCCTAGCAACAAATCGGTTCATTGCACTGGTTCTTCTGGACGTTTCTTGGAAAACTCTTTTTCTCCCCACACCTCAATGTAATACTCTTGTCCACTTGGTGTAAAAACAATCAGGAATGGGTCTTGTATCTTCGGTCGCTTTTTTACATCAAATTCTTCAACAATAAAATTTGCTTCTGGGCATCGCTTCTTAATATCCACCGCTGTTTGCAAAGCAAACTCTGGCATATCATTTTTGTATTGGTCAAGCGAATAACGAACCCATTTTGCCACCAACTGTTCTGGGGCTATGAAATTATAGATAATCAAATAGGGCAACAACGCACAAAGGAATGAGCCACCCAGCACACAGCCCACAACAATGGCCCAAACTGGCAAAGAGACACCAAAACGATTGCAAATTGCTGCTGTAATGCCAGCCACTATCCAATACGCAATCGTTGCAAGCAATGTAGAACCCATACAATTGTCCAAAAAATGCAACATTTTAAATGTTGTTTTGTACTCAGGTGGCCTTTCTACATTGCTGATTCTTGCTTCTTTGTAGGCTTGCACCGACTCTTGTGTGAATGGTCTAACATCCAAGGCGTTCAGAGCCACAATAAGCCTCCGAGCGGGGCTATCGGCAAGCTGTGCTTCTATCTTTTTCTTCATTCGGCCATAGCCCAACAATTCATCTGCCGCCTTAGCCAAATCCAAATCTGATTTTTCACACTCTTCCGGCAGCCGCACTTGTTCTTTTACTAACGTTTGCATAATTTTTCTCCCTATTGTACGTCGCAAGCAGGAACACCAAACTTATGAAAATAACGCAATGGACGCCACAGGTGCCCATTGACCCAAAATCCCCATTTGCGATATGGTCTGCCGCAAAACAGGATTGTCCACGCCCCGCCCTTGGGAATATCCAAGTAATGTCGTTTGTCAGCCTTGGATACCCACCACGAACCAGCTTTGACTTCAAATCGCCCTTCGGGAGTCACATTCGTGTAATGACCCTTGAGGATGATCGACACAAAATCGCAAGCATGATCGTGAAAATATCGTTTATCGTCGCTTCTGATCCAGTGATGGATTCGGATGGAAAAATTAAAAAAAATGAATGTCCAACGATAAAGGTAAGGACACTCAGATAAACCAAGGGGCTCCCTCCATCGAATTTGGAAATAGCGAAATGGTTTCATTGTAAAAAAAGTCTATCTGCCCCTTGTTCTTGCAACCATCGAGTCACCACCAAATGAAACACTCGGTGTATTTGCTCTGAAGTTAGTGGCTCCCCAGGTTTTTCATAATTAAAAAAACCTGCTTCCTTTAATTTGGCGAACTCCAATTTTTCCAACAAAGATTTGGCGTCTTTGTCTTCAATGAGAATTACTTTCATCATTTCCTCCTAAGTCAGCGGGGCAGGATTCGAACACTGCGACCTTCAGCTTGTTTATGGCTGATGCTCTGGCCAACTGAGCTACCCGCCGCAATTTATTTGCCTTCTAACACTCTTGATGCCGCCTTTTTCAATTCCGAGGCAACCTGACTTTGAATGACGCCCGGAAGCTGTTTTTGCACCTCCTCTATAATCATAGGCCGAATGACAGGGGCCTCAATCCGCAAGTAATTACCCACTTCGTTTCTGATTTGGGCACGCACCAATTCATTCACGGTGACATTGCCAATGTGCATTCCCTGCAAATCAATGCCTTCGGTAATGCTTTTGGAAATCCTATCCTTCAAGCTATCTGCAAGATTGGTTAGAAGTTGTTCACCAACAATAGCCTCCAACTGGGCGTCATCTTGAAGCAACCGTTCCAAAACTGCTTGCGTCAATTTGAGTTGAATTTTAATCATGTTACCACCTTTCCAGCCATTCCAAAAACTTTTGGAATAACTTCATAGCAAGCATCATACCACAAATCGCCAACATTCCCAAGACGATTGGGCCAAATGGTTTGCTTGCCTCCCACAAATGTTGTATTGTGTCCATTATCCTACTCCCCACAAAGCAAGGTCTGCTTCACTCGGCATACGCCAATCTCCCCGAGGGCTCAAGCTCACCGTTCCAACCTTGGGACCATCGGGTACACAATTTCGTTTGAATTGATTGTGGAAAAATCGCTTCAAAAATGTGCGAAGTGTGTTTTTGATAAACTCTGGCGAGTAATCCACATCAAACTTGCACTGATTTGCTAAATACAAAATCTTTTCTGGACTAAAGCCATTTCGCACAAAATGATAGAGAAAGAAATCGTGCAATTCATATGGACCCAGGAAGTCCTCACTCGACTGTACCTCTCCGTTCGGTCCAACGGGAAGCAACTCAGGCGAAATAACAGTGTTGACAATATCCATCAAAACTTCGGCTACGCTTCCGGGGATAGCAATATCACCTTTGGAATACCGATTCCTGGCAATCCATCCCACCAAAAATTTTACCAAAGTCTTTGGGACACCACAGTTTACATTATAGCTGGACATGTGATCGCCGTTATATGTGCTCCAGCCTAGAGCCATTTCGGACAAATCACCAGTGCCCAGAACAAATCCACGGGAGAACAATTCCAGTGTCCGCACTCGGGCTTGAATGTTTTCAAACTTCAAGTCTTTGCTGTTGGGTGGTATTTCTTGGAGTAATTCTTGAAATTCATCCACAGCTTCAGGGAAAAGCAACAAATGGTCAACATCAATGTCAAAGGGTTTGTAATTTTGGTCCTTGAAAATATTCAAGCAAGTTTTCCGAATGTCGATGGTTTCACAAGGCACATCTAGTAGTTTTGCCAATCGTTTTGCATTATTTAGCGTTTTGTCGGTAGTGCCAAAACCGGGCATAGTAATAGCTCGTACATCAACCCCAGCAGCCTTGGCAACCAGCAAAGCCAATGTGGAATCCAAACCACCGGACAGCCCAAGATACATCGGGTGTCCACACATCTGATCCCATCGTTTCTGCAAGCCCAGAACCTGAATCTTGAAAATTGTTTCACAACGATCATTCAATTGAGCATTGTCGGCGGGGACAAAGGGATGAGCATCAACGTGCCGCTTCAATGGACGACTATCACTTGAGTCACGTAAATTAAAATCAATAAAGCGATAGGTCTGGTCGGGTTCCAAAGTGGCAAAACTGATGGTCTGTCGTCGCTCGTTCTGCAACTTCTCAACATCAACATCAGTAATGATAGAAGCGTGGGGCTCCAATCGCACCCGTTCCAAAATCGATCCATTTTCCGCAATGATGCAGTCACCGGCCATCACAATATCACTGGTGGATTCTGTGGGACTGGCACAAGCGTAAATATAAGCGGCAATACAACGTCCCGACTGGGCTTGCACAACCTGATGGGCTCGATAATCACCCTTGCCCACCACTTCATTGCTGGCAGACAGATTGAGCAGAATGTTCGCCCCAGCAATTGCTTGATGAGAAGATGGAGGAATAGGCATCCAACCATCTTCACATATCTCGACTCCTACAACCACTTCCCCAGCACGGAATAAAAGGTCGGTGCCAAATCGAGTATTTGGCATATATTGTCGTCCCTCACAATACCTTGGGAAAGGAATGAGGGTTGAAATATTTTTTGCAGCTTTGAACCAACGGGATTCATAAAACTCTTTGTAATTGGGAATGTGCTGCTTGGGCACAATGCCCAAAATTTGTCCATTGGAAAGAACAGCCGCACAATTATAAAGAGCGTTGCCTACACGGAAAGGAAGACCAACCACAACCAATTGGTTTTTTTCGACGCTGTTGGCTATTTCCCACAACCCAGCTTCGGCAGCATCCAGAAGTTTGGTTTGCCCAAACAGATCGCCGCAAGTGTATCCTGTAATGGATAATTCGGGGAAAACAATGATTTCGGCAGGATCAGTTTTCGTAAAATAGAATATCGCCTGCTTGATTTCGGCAACATTGGCAGCAACATTGCCTACTTTAACTTTAGGGGATACAGCGGCGACTCTGACAAGTCCAAAATTCATGTTTTTGACCCTTTCAATCCCTCAATGTACAGGAAAACTATCACCAGGGCGTTTTCTTCAAAATCGTCACTTTGGGGTATCCATCAAAGCCTTTAATCTCCATCCCTTTAATGGCTTTTATCATATCCCAGTTATGGTTACACTCCGTTTGTACTTCCTGTTCGGCATTGTCCAGGTCTCGCACCGCCATCTTGCCGCTGCCTCCGACATTTGTTTTAAACTCAACTGTGCCCGGCTTTGCACCATATTGTTCGTGCCATTGAAGATGGGCACTTATGGCCACATAGGTTACAAGGGCAATCACAATAAGCAAAACCGCACTCACAGGAATAATCCATTCCTTGATGATGTTCAATGTGGTTCTCCTTCGGTTCTAGATATGGTTGGGTCTATTGGTCCTAAGCTGGGCCATTTTTCCCAGTGATGTGCCCTGCGTTCTTGTAACTGTTCTTGAATATTCAATCTCAGGTCATAACACTCATCAGCAGCATAAGCTGCCTCGGGTGGTTTCCGACCTTTGATATATTTTTCATGAAATACTTCCGTTGGGTCTTCCCCAGGCATAATGTAAAGCGGAAAATTATCACCATCAAAAGTATCGTGAACTACGACAACGTGGGATGCTCCCTTGTTTTGAGCAGTTTTAATCCACCATTCAATATCTTGTCGAGTAGCGGTCATAATTATCCTACTGAAAACTTTTTGACAATATTGCCTTTTTTGTCCACAATATCGACCTGATCGGCACCTATAGATCGAATGCGGTCTCCATAACGCTTCTGCACCTTATCCTCTGCTTCCTGCTGCGTGTTGGCCTCATCGATCAAAATAGTTTCATTATCAAAGGTGTCCCAATGATAAATGCCAAACTTTTTTTTGTGTTTAATCATGGCTCACCTCCTTTCCTTTATTACTTTAATGCCTAGAAATGGATGTTGGTTTTGTTCGCCCAAATATCTGTTCAAAGCATCTTCGTCGGAAAAATCCTTGTCAAAAGTGCTGTGAACAATCTCTTCGTTATAGGCTTCATAAACTTGGAGAGTGGCAGTTATCATTTTACTTCAAACCAAATAGACAAAAGATAGGCACATCCGGCAATTTTCCATTCATGATCGGGATCAAAAGACATTAGGCAAGCCTTGATATGAGCAAGGGCACGACTTTGATTGATGCCTTCTTTCACTATAAATACAACATCCTCTGCCCCGGAGAAAAACCACTTGTGGACAATTTTTGTGTATTTGTTTTCTCCCCAAAACTCTTTGGGAATATCTTCTCTTTTGGGCAGCCATTCAGCAATATGTTCTGGGCCTGCCCAAATATCCATTTGTGTAATATGTTCTTTTGGAGTCATTTTGGCTTCGCCCGTTCCCACTCTAACAGAAGTGATTTCGCCTTGCTGATAGAGGATACAACCTCTGCATCTTCCTCAACTTCATAATATGCTTCCACAGTCTCAATGAGATCATTTAAAGCATTTGCTAGTTTTTCTTCCATGTTGCACCCTACAAATTTTCGAGATCATAAATCCCGTATAATTCATGCTCTCTAATGTATTCCAACACCTTTTCATCCAATAATTTTTGATTTAGGCTTATGCCATTTTTCAAACATTCCCGCACCATCGTGGAAGATACTTCACCAATCTTTCCATCCGTATGACCCAAAAAGATGTGCGGTGGCTTCAAATACCAACCCATATCGGGGTCTCGCTCCACACCATCCCTTGGCACCACTATGAAGCGAATCATTTTCTCAAGGTGTTCGTAATTAACCCACCTATCGAATTCATTGGCATTATCCATGCCAATGATCCAAGAAAAATCATATTGGTTTTTGGCAAAATCTTCTTCCAACAATAACTTAACAGTTTGGTAAGTTTCGCCACTGAGTTTGTTTCTAATCTCATAATCAAATGGTTTGATACGACCATCTGCCTCGCAAGCAATTTCCACCATGTTTAGGCGATGCTCGGCAGAAGCCATTTCCTTGCCAAACATATGGTGTTCACCGCACGGCATCAACCACACTTCATCAAAAGTCCGACTGGTATTCAAAACAAACTGGGCAATGCGAATGTGGGCTTTTGTAACTGGATTGAAAGCTCCACCAAGAATAGCAACCTTGATCTTTCTTCCCAGGGAACGATATTGCAGTTTGCGATCTTCAATCTTTGCCAATGTAGCCTGAATTAAATGTCCCGCATCCCAGCCACATTCATTGCATAATTGAATCAGGCTACAAAGGGCATCACCAGCTTCTTCCTTCAGATTGCGAAGATCGGTGAAACGAACCAACTCCCTGACTTCACCCTCTATATCATCCAATCGCTGACGCAATGGAGTGCGACCAAAAGCACTGTCAAATGCCTCTTCGATTTGTGACTGATATGGTTCCATTTTACGCAACCTCTTCTTCCTCAATTTCTTCGGCATAACAATCATCGAGAGTTTCTTCAAGAACCTCTTTAATTGCTTGTTTGCTTTCTTTTTCTTTGTCTTTTTCTTTCCTCGGCTTTGGCAAATGCCTGAGTCGTATTTTATCAACAATAAAATTATTGATAAGAATGGCAACCGTCCTGGCTTTTTCGCCAAATTCCACCTTCAAAGCCTCTGGAAATTCCTCCACAGTAAGTGCTGGATTTTCTAACACATGATAAGCAAACAATTCAACTCGCAAACCTTTCGTGTTGTCGGGCATAACCAAATCAAGATTTATGCCCAACTCTCTCAATGCCTTACAATGAGTGGCACGAAGGGATGCATTCTTGAGAATTGTTTTAGCCAAGGGAGAAAGCTTTTGCCGCTTTTTTGCAGGCGGCTTCAAAGTAGTTTCATCTAATGGGGACGATTCTGATGTCATGATGTTTTCTCTAGGTATTCTATCTTCGTACAATCTTCTCCCGCCATAGCACGCCGCTCTCGAAGATGATTTTCACACAAACAAGTAGTTTTGCCATAGGCTGTCAATTTAGCCACAGCCTCACTTTGGCAGTGGTGCTCCATAATCCAGGCTTTGTAAAAATACTGACACTTCATGGTTCCACCGTGATAACTACTTCTTGGGCAACAAACCTGATTAAACGAATAGTTTTTTTATAAGCCTTGGATTGGGTTTGCATTTGATTTGCGATGAGCGGCTGAGCAATCTTATTGACATCAACCGACACCAACGGAATCAAGCCACAAGGCGTAAATCCCTGTTTAATCCCAACATCACCACTGCCTAATTCGTCTTCACCCATCCAAGCAAACAAGTCTGGTATTTTGTCCATTATTCTTCTTTCTTCAAATCCCGCTTTGCGATAGCACGCTCTCTTTGATGTGTGACGACTTTGGTTTTCTTGCCGGGTTGGTCGCCTTGCCGTTTCAATCGGGATTTCCAGTGTTCGTATCCCGGTCCCTTGCTACCTTTTTTCGTTCGGCTCATATTCTCGCTCCAATTGTTTCAACATATCCCCAAGCTGCCGACTTGCATTCAGGGCATCAATGGTCAAGCTAATTGGGCTACCCATCGGCAAACCAGGGAGCATAAAAGGATATTGATCTTGCCAATCATGCAACAAGCTAATTATTCTTCTGAGCTTGTTGAGGGAAGTCTTCGTGACCTTTGGAGTAACCCGGTATTCATTGCTCATCTAAAAACCTCCCATTTTCATCCATTTTATTATCCCAAACAATAATAAATGGATCGCCGTTGGGTGTGTCGTTTTCCTTGTAAAGCACAATACAGTCTGATCGTCTTCGGCGGCGGGCTTCAAAATCATCTTTTGCCCTAAATTGACCAGAACCAGAATCGGCTTCCCAGTAATAAGTGGTCATACCGATTCGTCCTGCTCTTCCAACTTTCGCAACAACCGCATCAATTGGCTTTTGGCAGCACCAGCCAAGTCCCAATCGTCCATATCATAGGTGCCTTGCCAAACTTCCAAATCAGCAATGATCTTGCTCAGTTTACGCACGGCAACCTTGGGAACTTTGGGAGACTTCATGGCAACCTCCTATTTCACTGGCCCTTGGCCAGGAGCAAACATGCCATTTTTCTCGGCCTTCTTTTTGCCACCATCCAGGCCAAGATCGGTATCGTCTTCCTTGCCCGTCTCGGAAGTTCGCTGGGTGTCGGAAGATGTAATAAAGATGTATTGGTGGTCGGCAGGCGTCCCATCGGCTTCGGGATGTCCCTTTCGCTTCATAGGCATAGTATCACCGCCAAACATCTTCAACATCGGGCGAGACATAAACCCAGCAATAAGCGATTCCCGCTCAGCCACCATATCCTGAATGGATTTTTGGTCACGCAGAAAAGTCTTGCGTTCCGCTTCCACAGAATTCATCAAATCCTTCCAAAGAAACATGGCTTTTTCAGGATCGGGATATTGCTCAGAAACGGTCTTGAAGAGTGCCCCACCCTTGCGACCCTCAATCAAATCGGCGTAAATCTCTTTCAACTGGGCTTGCCCAATATTGGCGATTTGCACCTTTTGGCTGAGAATCTTCTTCATCGTGTCAAACGATGCTTCATTGGAATTGGATTTTCCCTGAATTCCCTTACGCAACCTCACCTCATTGTCGAAGTTCGACCAGCCAGAAATAAAGGTGCAGCCCCCCATCAGTAGCAGAAGACCACAAAACACCAGGAAAAAAGCCATCGGACGGGACATGAAGTTCTCCTTTTCGAGTTAGAACGGCAAATTATCTGACCTAGTACCCTCATTATACTTCAGAAGTGGCGGTTGTAAATCTCTATTCTCAAATCTGCCGAAATGAAACTCCAAGGATACGTCGTCAAGCCCCCGAATGGAATCACACATCTCTATGTCATGTGGTTTAATATCGTGAAAAATCCACACTTTTTTGATGACGTTGTTTTCCCGCTTGCGAAAAACAAAGGTTACAGAACGGGTATATTTAATCCACTGATGCCATCGCAATAAGTTGGATTCCTCTTCATACTCATAACCAATCACCAATGTGCCGTGCTTAGAATAGCACTCATCAAAAAGACCTTGCTGAATCTCTAGCTCGGGTATTGAAGCCAATTCGTCAAAACCAATACAATCCCCATCATCATCGCCGTAGAAAGGAACACACAGATGTTCCTCTGCATAGCCAGGAATTTCTAATGACCAGCAATTTCTTTGATCTCTTAGCAGTTTTTTGATGGTCATTGATGCATAATATGCACCATCAGAAAACAGAGGGCCGCCTATTAATGTGTATTCCATGATACGTATTATATCACTATAATATAGAATATGCTACCGAATTACGTTCACAAAGAAGACTTGATTGACCGCATCGCCAAAGAGTATTTTGGAGATGGCAGTATCCCCATTGCCATCAAACGAATCAATGATCGTTGGTGCGAATTTGTTCAAGTTTTTCGTAACAGCAACTCGGCACATGCTGCCTTTGCTGGCGATTATGAAGGCCAACTCTACAAAATCTATTTACCCCAGGAAAATCAGCTAAAATCCGTCAATGAGTTATTGGAAGAATATTGTGCGGAAAATAATATTCCGTTCGTAAATATGGTATGCTAACCTTTCAAGAATATGTGCTCCAAGAAGGTGCCTACAACAACAAGCGTGGTTGCCGTTACTGGGGAGATGCTGGATCGGGTGTTTTACCCTTCTGTCAAAGCACCCGTCGATTTGGTGCCAACCATCGGGGAGCATTTGTCAATGAAGGAGGCACATTTGGAATCTTTGGTGGCGGTATTTTCCTTGATGAATATGGCTTAAACGATGTGGAGGAATTAATAAATAGCACAATTCCCCAAGATCACGCCAAACAAGAGTTGCGTGAAGAAACAGGCTATAACGGACCCATTCGGCTTCAAGAAATCTATGTTTACAAAGACAGTAAAATAGGACCACAGGGACAACCTTGCAATTTCTTTTATTGGAATTATATTGGTATTGTTCCTCACGAATTCCCTATAAGCCCAGAAGCAAACAGTCAGTGGGAAGAAGGCGGGCAATCGGGTTGGCTAACTTTTGAAGAACTCATGCGAGTAACGCCCAAACACTTTGGCCTCAAAGCACTTCTGGATAATGCGGCGGCAAAACTCCAACAACTATCGAGGAAATAATGATTACTTTTTCAGAATTTTGTATAAAAAACTTGGCCAAACAAGCAAAAGTAGATATTGCTTGCTTAGACAAAAAACAACTAGAAATGGGTGTAAAAGTAGAGCGAGAACACAATGGCAAAATGGGAAAAGATACCAAAGTCATCAAAAACGATGCTGAGGCTCTTAAAATTGCTGTTGCCCACCTGAGAGAAGACCCCAAGTATTACACAAAATTAAAGAAAATAGAACACTAATCTGGAATCTTCCAAATATTTATCTTTGTATCGCCCCTCGTAGTATCTTTTGGATCAATAAATCCAGGCTTCAAAGATTTTAGTGGCTTCTTGTCATATTGCATAGCAAAATAAGTAATAAAATCAGCCGAAGAAGGAGTCACATATAAGGGAGGATATTGACCCAACGCATCATAAATAGAAGGATATAATCCAAGCTTGGCACCTGTGCGTAGATCATCCTCTTTTAACAACCACTCTCTGAATTGCATACATTATCTATGCATTCAATTGCTGATATCCTTCGCCTGTGGTCGATGAAGGAAGAATAGTTCCAGCGGGCAACAAAAATGACTTACATTTATAAGTCATATTGGGCAGAACATATTCCACTTCCACCAACTTGCCTTCGGCAATCATTTCTTGCAACAAATCTGGAAAATCGAAATTGTTGTCAAAAACTTGTTGTCGCACTGTTGGGTTTACATGATTTGCAATGTGAACTGGAAGTTCTGTTGCTTTGCAGCCTTGAATATCGGCTACAATTCTAGCAATCAGTTCCTTGACTGCATCCTTGTCCATTAAAACACCTCTTGAACAAAGTTATTTGGTTTCAGTTTCGTCCACAAACTCTTGCACTTCTTGAATAGATCGATATCCCATCAATCTTGTTCTCAACCAACCCTTGACCTTCGGATCATATCTGTATCTGATGATTTGTGGAATTGGCTGTTCATTGGATAGCTGCTTGGCGAGTGCCTGATCCTTGTCAGCATCCACCATTACCAAAACTTTTTTTCCAAACTTCACCTTAGGAATAACTTCTTTTTTCAATTTTTCACAATAATGACACCAAGGGGCACCGAGAATTACAAACAACGGTCTCTTAGAAACCGTTATGACTTTATATGCTTCTGCATAAGTCATTTCTTTCGATTTGGGAGATTCCGCTTTTTTGGCAACTTCTGCGGCTTGCACAGGAACCACGCACAACAACAAAACAAATAGTAAATACTTCATAACAACTCCTTTGGTTAAGGTTCCACCTATATTTACTCTTCACAAAACACTAAAGTCCTATGAATGTCAAAAGCCTGCGGAGCAGTGATGGCTTTTCCGTAACATACGACGTGCGAATAATTTCTCCATCAATTTCATTCCACAACGTATTTTTTTCAGGATCGTAATGCCATTCTCTGTTAAAGTCTTCCATGAATTTTTTTGCAAACTCACGAGCCTCAGCATCTCTTCTGGCTATTTCTTCTAGCCATTTTTCTCGATCTTCAGAAGTCGGATATTGAGCAACGAATTTTTTGAAGGACTTGTAAAGAATGACTAAGGAATCTTCCTTGGCATCACTGGGAAAATCGGCACAAAGCCGTTTGACATAGCCATGCACTATCGCTTTATATTTTTTGTGGTCACTACGTGCATCTTCACTCATGATTTAACAATAATTTAATCTAAGCTTTGGATTGTTTTTTTCTGCTTCACGTCTAATCTCTATGGGATATTCACCATAATTTCGTCCTCGATGATCCCAAATCAAAACAGTGCCATCATCGGGCAAATGAAGCAAAGCAGTCATATCGCCGGGGTGCGATGTGCCAATATGGCCATGCCCATCAACATAATAGAACTGCCCCTTGTCATCCCTCCAAAAGGAACAATCGCCAGTGGCATTCTTACGCCTTTCAAGACATTCTACCATTATAGTGGTTTTGGTGTAAGCAAATTGCCCATGTCATCAAAATCTACATAGCCCATATTATGACCCCACGACGGCATATGTCCATCCAAACACATAAAAGTAGTACCCTTATACTCTTGTACCCAATTGATGTGATGATGTCCAAAAAGCCAAAGCCTTGGTCGGTGCCGCTCTAAACAGGATTGCAAAATCCTATTGGTAACACTAGGTCGGAAGTCCTGCAAGAAACGATCCTTGCCAGTATGGGCCAATAAATAGATTATCTCTTCTGCACAATCATGTGTCAAGACTATTTCTGGCTTTGCTTTCTCATAAGCCAACACACATTCATGCCCCTGTGTCCAACTCAATTCTTCATCTGCCCACCAACTAATGCCGGGAATACGTTCTGCTCGATCAATACTGCGGGCTCCACGAATATAGAAGAACTCAAAATTCCCCTCTTTGAGCGGAAAAGAATGAGTGCCATAATCGCCAAGAGCGTGTTGAACACGATGGTCATAATCATCATGATTGCCAAGAACCACAACATGATGGGCTTTATCAATGTTGGCTACTTGTTGGTGAAAATCTGGCTGCCCGCTCCAAGCAAATCCAAAATCACCAAGCTGCACTGAGTATTCGGCAGCACCCATTAAGTTAAAATAACTACGACTACCACCTCTATAATTGAGATAGCCGTGTATGTCGCCAATAATACGAATATAAGGTTGCGGTTTGCTCATTTTTTTATCGGTGATTTTTCCATCGTAAAGAGAATAACCTCTTCGCCGGTTATTGTGCTAATATCATGGTGCATGCTCAAAACCCTGACGCCAGTTATTTCTGCAAGCAATGCTTCCAAAAATGGCCGAGCCGTTTCAAGCAAATGAACCCGCACTTGTTTGAGTAAAATAACTCCTTTTTCTTTCTGCTTTTCTACCAAATGTTTTTCAGAAGCAGTAAGCACCCCTGTAAGCCGGATTACAAAAAAATCACCCAATAAATGAGTGTGAATTTCTTTTGGTCCCCGTCCCATGAATTCCTGTTCAAATCGGGTAATTCCTCCACAAACAGCAGCTTCAATTTCGCCTTGAGTCACATTTGTGTTCCTTTATCCATTTAGCATGACATTGATCTGGATCGTATTTAAGCAATTCATCAGCCGTCTTTTGGATTGCATCTTCTGCATTTGTGAGCCTTGCTTGGGCACAAATAGAAGCCAGGGCGTCTCTAAATCCAATTGAATAATATATGTGTTGATCCATCTAATCCTCCGAGGGGCTGTTATCGCCACACATTTTCACAATCTTCGGATTAAAGGTTGCAACAATTTCAACCAAATCCGATTGAGCCGCCATAACTGTATCAATATCTTTATAGACCCCAGGGCTTTCGTCTGCCGTGGCGTCCAAGACAATGACACCTTGCCGATCCAAGTTACCTTGGACAGCTTTCCAAACATATTTTTCTTTGGCTTTTTTACGAGACATCAATCGCCCCGCCCCGTGAGAAGCAGAACAAAGACTCGCCGGATTACCTTTGCCCACCACAATATAAGCAGGCGTGCCCATCGAACCAGGAATTACACCCAGCATACGATGGCTTGCAGGGGTTGCTCCCTTACGATGCACCACTACCTCGCCTTGATTCGGATCATGCGTTTCAAGGAAAGCGAAATTGTGATGATTCTCTACATTAAATAAAACTTTGGCTCCCAAATTCTGAGCCATAGCCTTGTGAATCAATTGATGATTGGCTTGAGCGAATCGACCCATCAATTGCATTGCGAGCCAATATTCCTGCCCATCATTGGATGCCAAATCCAACCATGCCAGATTTTTCAAATCGTCATATTTCTTCGGCAACTTGGATTGAGCAACCCCGTGATACATTTGGCATACTGCTGCCCCCGGTCCCCGAGAACCTGAATGAGTCATAATTGCCACATACTCACCAGGGAGCAGCCCAGCAATATCTGCAAGCGATGGCGAATTTTGTATTTGCAGAATGCCGACATCAATAAAATGATTTCCGCTACCCGAAGTTCCTAGCTGCTTCCAGGCTTTGTCTTTTTGCTGTTTGGTGACTCTGGTAATTCCCCAATCCTCATCCATAACCGGATGATTTTTGGGCTGATCGAAGACCGCATTTCCGCCGTCGCCAATACCAAAACGAGTGCTCTTGGCAATCGCTTCCCTGTACAAATTAAATTTCTTTTCCAAGGAATTGACTGGCATATCTAGGATTGACAAGCTCATACGGCAAGCAATATCGACGCCGACCGCATTCGGACATACGGCTCCTTGCAAAGCCAAAACCCCACCAATGGGCAGTCCGTAACCAACATGACAATCTGGCATAACGGCGGCAGTAACCGCCATCGGCAATGAACAAGCTTGCTGCATTTGTCCGTCACAACCCTCTTCCAACGACCCCCATACCTTGTAGGGGATAGCAGCAGATCGAACAAACTGTTGCTCTTGAATTAGAAGATTGGCTAAATCTCCGAAGTGTTTATCTCCGACATATTCCTGAGGGTTGGTGAAGAAAGTCTTCATGATAGCCTTGATATTGCGATCATCGCCGCCCTCTCGGGCTACACGAATAGCATCGACCGCAAGACGGGCACAATCCTCAGGACATCCAAGTTTAACAAGCTGTTTGCCGTTCATGATTTTTCCTCCAATAGACTATCTCCCTCATTATACTCCAGAAATGCCAGAATGTAACCCCAAAAAACTGCAATTCTTGCTCTAATAAGGCATTAGATTGTTTTAAAATAAGGACAAGTCGCTGCATATCTATCAATCATGCAATCATACCAAAACTGGAAAGCGAACGAACAGTTATTGACCGAAGCAGTCGAGCTTCTGGAGGCTGTTCGTGTCGATGTTGGCGAATTAGAAAAAATTCTCTCTAAGGCCCAGAGCGGCGATCCAGAAGCCAGTGAATATTGGCCAATTTTAGTAAAAGCTTTCTTGGAAGGCTATTTGAATAAATTTGGCTTCCAAGCTGGCTTAAACCATCAGGAAAAAGAAGAGGTTATGCAAAACGTCCTAATGCAACTCACTCGTAACCTTAGAGGCTCATTCGGCCAAGCAATGGAAATTGGAAGAAACACAAGAGGATGGTTGGTCACCATTTTGAAAAATGCCATTATAGATCGACAAAGAAAAACAATTAAAAACAAAAAAACCAAAAGTCTTACCTTAGACTTTGATGACGATCATCCAAAATCTTCGGAACCAAATCCACACGACGTTATGAGTCGCATGGAAACTGCGGAAAAAGTGCGAAGTGCCATCGCTTCTTTGGACCCAATCCATCAAGAGGTTTTGATAATGTTTTATCAAAATGGCATGAAGTATGATGATATAGCTCAGACGCTACACATTCCGCCAGGAACCGTCAAAAGTCGAATAGCTGCGGCTAAAGACAGATTGCGAAAAAAGATAGAAGAAATTTAATGCAAGAGCCGCCCTTTTGGGACGGCTCTCGATCTGTCTCTACGCATGGCAGAGCAGGCTATTCGACTACAAGCAGCATTGCTTCGACAGAATCACCGAGAGGAATAAAAACAGCATCAAAACTCTCTGATGCCAGTGGTTCTGTCCATTTGTCGTCCTCAAAACCATTGCATTGAACGTCACGCATCACTTCTGCAAATTGATGAAGAGCGGCAGTAAATTCTTTGACTTTCATCTGGTAGTTTCCTAGTCCAAGAAAGCAACGTGTCGCATTGCTCTGGCTTTGGTTTCCTCATTCGGCAAAACTCGATACCAACCATCCAAGAGAACGGTTTTGTGGTCACTGTGGCGGATTTTGCCCCGCACATAAACCTCGGGGTCACGCACCATCGTTCTCCACAACACACCCTTGCGTTGATCCAGCGGCAGAGCAGCGTAAGCCTTTGCGGTAATTCCATTGGGGTGACTGCCATTGACATAAACGGTGGTGCCACCGATGCGATACAACTCCTCAGCCATGTGCGGCTTGCCACGTCCACGCTGCAAGGGTTCGTTTTTCAAAATGAGGCTTTTGTCTACCTTCAAGTTTTTGGCGGGCATAAAAAACCATTCACCTTGACGAATATAAGCTTCGGTCTTGCGACGTTTCTTGTCCCTGGCCTTCATTTTCTTGGTCGATTGAGCCTGCAAAACCTGTGCGGGTTTCAGGGCCTCCATCGCTTGGGGGACACTCGACGCACCGGAGGTCTCGGGAATGGCAGCGGTGAACCAATCCCGCTCATCGTGACCACAGAGGAATTTGCTCTTCGTATCGTGGCCTTTGCCGTCGTCAATCTTCGTGAGCAGAAGCAGGTGGCGGTCCTTGGGACGAACATCCAGAACCTGCAATTCGACATCGTTCCCCACTTGGAGATCGAAGTAAGTACCTTCTTTGTCCTTGCGAACATCGACTCTTACCGACTGATTGCGTGGCAATCCTGCGGTGAATCGCTGACCAGCCCGCAAGCGGGGGTCGTCGCCCAAAGTCGCAACCTTGACCCGTGCCCCCATCGCTTCAAATTTTTTGGATAATGCCGTAGTGTTCATGCCCTTATTATACTCCAGATTCTTTGTTTGTAAACCATCATTTCCAGAATTTCCAGACGGTTTTTAATTCCTCATCTGGGGATGCTTTCCACTCAGGAAGACTACATCCATGTTCTCGGCTAAAAGACAGATACAAACTCTCTTCCCTGCCGCAACGATGACACTGCTTTCTAGTAGGGCTCATCATAACCCAACTATGACCAATAAGTTTGCAAAATAATTTCATTTAAGTAGGCGAAGCATAATCGTGAAATTTCTTCTGATCGGCTGGATTTATTCGAACCTCTTTGACCATCACTGTGTTTTTCAACAACATCGGCAAAGAACCATTTAATATCTCCAATGCCGTCAAAGCATCCAATTCTGTACCATACCAATTACCCTGCAATACCGTATCATCGTCATATGTGCTGGCATCTTGGCGGAACAATCCCCATTTAGTAGTACGATCAGCAACTGTAGGTGTTCGTTGTGTCATACATTATTTAGTTGTTGTAAAGCCAAAACTATTTTGTCAAAATCTAAAACAACAATATGCTTGGCTACTTTGCATTCCACACCTTCCTTAGTAATAGCTGTTACTACAGCCGGGTGTCCAGAAACCTCCAAAGTAGTACCAACACCAATCAACGGCGTTACTGGCTCTTTGTCTTTCATGTTTTTAATATAGCAACTTTTATAAAAAAATGCAACTATGATAAAAAAGAATGTACGATTATTTAATAGTGGGAAGTGGTTTGTTTGGAAGCACTTTTGCCAGAAAAGCCAAGGATGCAGGACAATCTGTGCTTGTAATCGAGAAAGAAAAACATGTTGGCGGGCATGTACGCACAGAAATTATGGATGGAATCATAGTCTCACTATTCGGACCCCACATTTTTCACACCAAACACAAACATGTGTGGGATTTCGTCAACAAATTTAGTGAATTTAATCATTATCGTCATCAAGTCAAAGCTAATTACAATGGAAAAATTATTTCTTTGCCATTTAATATGATGACATTCCACCAATTATGGGGGTGTATCACACCTGCTGATGTTGAGGCTGAATTAGCAAAACGTCAAATTCCTATCGACAACCCACAAAATATGGAAGAATGGTGTTTAAGCCAATTGGGAGAGGAAATTTACCATACATTAATATATCACTATACCAAAAAACAATGGAATCGTGATCCCAAGACACTTCCTGCCTCTATTATTAAAAGGCTGCCAATTCGTATGTCGTATGATGAATCATACTTCGATGATCCCTATCAGGGCATGCCCATACATGGTTATACGCCACTAGTGGAAAAAATGTTAGATGGTATAGCCGTGCAGTTGGGAACTGATTTTAAAGAAATAAAAAATGATTGGAGGAAAATAGGAAAAAAACTTGTATACAGCGGAAAAATAGACGAATTCTTTGATTTTTGTTATGGAGAATTGGATTATAGGACTATAGATTTCCAAACTACCGTTTTAGATGGCAATTTTCAAGGCGTAGCTCAAATGAATCACACTGGTGAATTACCAGTTTATACAAGAACCATAGAACACAAACATTTTTATTTTATAAATTCACCAAAAACAGTCATCACCTACGAGTTTTCGCAAGCCGCAACAAACACAAGTGCTCCAGATTATCCTGTGATTGATGATAAAAATAAAAAAATATCTGGACTCTACAAGGCTATGCAAAGTCCAGATATTCTATTTGGAGGAAGATTGGGCACCCATAGTTATTTAAACATGGATGACTGCATTGATATGGCTTTAAGACTGTCCAGCTTCATATAAATAAATTATTTTTTCCAATTCCACAATATCACGACATCTCTGACAAGTGATATTATATCGCCAACAAGCCGTTGGATTCGTGGCCAAACTATGTGAACACCCACAAGGCTGCCAAGCTAATTCCTGCCTCTTTTTCCAAGCACGCAAATATTGCAATTCAGCTATTGATTCCATTTTAGCCTTGCGGTCCAGTCTGACCTGTAGCATTGCTTTCGGAAACAGAATTGGCGGGTCCAGAGCCCTCTATGACTATTGGTTTGCTCATACAACATTTGCCAAATTTCTTGCCCGAACCACACTTGCAGGGCTCAGTATACATTTTAGCATACCTTTCTTTTTGCAATTGCTCTGCCAGTTGTTTGGGCAAACAACATTTTTTGAACTTTATATTGCTTCCGCACGGACATGGACTGTTTCTAACACTCATAATTATTTACCTATGAAAGTGATGTGGTTGATATGATGGACGATAATAATAGGATGGATATGGTTGATAATATCGATAATAATATGGCTGATACACTGGGCGAGACCAGAACATTGGTGGATAATTATCAAAGGGCCTTGCATAACTTTGTCGAGCTAAGCCTGGATAATAATCATAAAGCGTCCTGGGCGTTCTCACAGCCCTATTTCTTTCCATATCTCCATATACTTGATCGATCCTCATCTGTGGAGTTGGTGTAAAACCCATGCTCGGTGGCTGGGCGGATACAAGCACTACGCTTAATAATAAAGCTGAAATCATAATAATACCTCATAAATGTTTATATTTTAAATATAGCGTAAAATAAATTAAATTGCAATATGAATCAATAAAAAAAGGAGAGGCAATTTTGCCTCTCCTTTTTTTTATTCAGTTTGTTTAGTTATTCATCGTCATCGTCTTCCCAATCCTCTTCGTCGTCGTCATCATCGTCATCGTCTTCCCAATCCTCTTCGTCGTCATCATCGTCATCGTCGTCTTCCCACTCCTCTTCATCGTCATCGTCGTCTAAATCGTCATATTCGTCGTCGTCATCGTCATCGTCGTCATCGAAATCCTCATCCTCATCATCGAAATCCTCATCGTCATCTGCCATAGAGCAATTTGCTTGATTGGATTGGACTCGTTCCCACGCACAAGCAGCCACCCGTCGAACTTCTCGCCGGGCTTCTTCCGACAAGCCACTGTCGAATACTTTCAATCGAATACTCATGGATAATCTCCTTTAAAAATAAATCCTTGGTATGTAGCAACCTATGTTGGTTTTTTCTTTTGTTGTACCTTTTTTTTCAGCACTAATTCTGTAAACTCCAACAAATCAGACCGCATCAGAAGCATATCTCTGTGCATTTCCTCTAGTTTTTCTTCTGTGTTAAACTCTTGCACTTCTTCCCCAGCTTTTACAACAGATCGCTCGCCATTACACACCAACTCCAACCAATCACCCCACTCCTCATCAAAAAAAGCTACGTGTCCCCGAATGTTTACTGCGTGTTCCTTACATAGGCGGTCAAGTTTCCGTAAGAATGACCCCACCCGTTGTTTGTCGGTTATCATAACGCACCACTGTGTCCTTGGTTAATTCAACAATGTTTCGGATTTCCAAGCCCAAACTCCACGGTGTACTTCCCCGGCAACAAACTGGTTTCCAAGAACCCTACCCCTTTCTGCACAAAATTTCCCTTATCATCCCCGATCCATATCTCTATGTCGGAAACCCCAGCATCAATCGTCAATTTGCAATAAGGATTACTCAAGGTTCTGAACATCTGATTAGAAGATTCGCCCCACCCAACCGGCCCACAAATCACACCATTCATAGTTGATATCCACTATATTTGCCGTAAGCTGGCAACACGTCTGGTTTTTTCTTGGCACGGCGTCTTTCAGTGCGTACTTTGAGCTTCTTCAAAGCAGTTTTAACTTTTCCAGAATATCCATCAGCCTGTTCTGCCAGTCCCATGCTTTGTTACCTCTATCTTCCCGTTCTTTCGCCTCAATGTAGTGCAACGAAACTTTTTTGTCAAATCGTCGCCATTCTTTAAGGCTTCGTTGAATTCCTTCAACCCCTTGATGATCTTTTTGCCTACTTTACTCATTTGGTTTACCCTTACCCAGGCGAGAAACCACCAAAAAGCCCGCCGAAAAGCTGTCGCAACATGTCGTTGGGCTCTGCTGATTTATCAGAAGCAACAACCATGAAGCCTTTTCTAATCCCCACTCGGGCCTTGTTCACCGCTTCGGGATACTGCTTGTATATAGCCTGCCAAAGCATCCCATCCCAGAGATTCGCCATAGTTTTATAGTTTCCTGCTTTGTGGCACAAGCAAATTGCTTTCTCTTTATCTCTTTCGTATTTTGCCGACAACATCAATTCGTCAGCGTTGCGATGACAAAGGTCTCGCAAAGTATACATTTTCTTTGCCTCATCATTGGCAACTCCGATTTCTATGTCGCTAGGGTCCACTTCGGCAACGGGATCATTGAAATCTTCAGGGCCAATGCTGTCTAGCTCATGCTGCAACCACGACAAAAATGTTGTAGGATTATCCATTTTATTGTCCTTTATCGAAAATCATCAGGTCCACTTGCCACAACTTCACCAAAATCACACTTGCGTTCCTGTGTCGGCTGTGTCGGCTCTGTGCGAAAACGCAAATAGGTTGTCATGCCCTTGGTTTCCCTCACATCAACAAACCACCCAGCTTTCTCAAACTTCCTCACCACCCTTGTAAGCAATTTAGCATCCTGCAAATTGCTTATAGCCCTGTTTTCAGAGCCCGAAATCTTGATGAGACACTTTTGCTGCCGCAATTCCTTGTTAATTGCTTTAACAGCCTCTTTGACACCAAGCTTATGCACTCTTTGGGGGGTAGTTGCTTTCATATTTCTCCCTGGGCTGCTCCTATTATACTTCAGAAACAGAGGTTGTAAACTCTTTTCGTTTAAACCAATAAAAACCCCTGTGTTTTACCCAGCCGCCTACGGAAATGTAGAAGAAATACTTCCACAACATCGCAAGCCACCCAACCCCATAAATATAGGCAACCCACTCAGAATGGTTGCTGAACATCAACAACAATGGCAGAATGATGAGAATAGTTAAAACAATCACAATCTGTAGCGTTGTTTTCATAGGGTGGCCGACGAGAATCGAACTCGTATACCCGGATTCACAGTCCAGTTCCTAAGCCATTCGGACACGGCCACAGTGAGACCAGACGGACTTGAACCGTCACCTACTTCCTTAAGAGGGAAGAATGCTGCCGCTAACACCTTGGTCCCAAAAATCATTCAAAATCCACAATCTGACAACGACGATCAGAGTGATATTTTCCCAACACAACTTCCAACATTTCTTTATCAGAAAGAATTCCCTTGTCCGACAAAGTAGAAACTAAATTGCCGAGCACTTCGGCAAGTCTTTTGATCCTATCTTCGATTCCATTGTGCCTGTCGTAGAAGTCATCCTTTCCTTCCATGACAAAATGCTCAACAAATTGTTCAACAGAAAATTCCTCAACAAATTCACCAGTGCTTGGGTGCGGAGTACCAAAT
Organism: Pseudomonadota bacterium; assembly: GCA_023229365.1. Lineage (NCBI taxonomy): Bacteria > Pseudomonadati > Pseudomonadota > Pseudomonadota bacterium. Next base: position 71,032 of record JALNZK010000002.1, read on the forward strand.
CTTACTGTTTTCACGATTCACCTCCTCCAAATAACGCTTCCAAATCTTCAGCGTCAATCACTCGCTGTCCATCGCTCAGTTGATAGACTTTCAGCTTCACGCCACCTAAATCCAAAACGCCTCTGTGTGTGGCGAATGGAACTTCACCATCCAATTCTGGCGGTTCGGCAGGAAGAGACTCCCACTCCACCCCATCCAACAAAATTTGTATTGGAGATTTGGATTCCATATTGCCCTCATTATACTTCAGAAATTGACGTTGTAAACCAATTCATTACCACGGCTTTCATTTGATCGCCAAACTCTTCAATAGCTGCCTCAACCTCCCTGAAATCATCCCCTTCCTGCCACAAAACATCAGAACACTCCATCATCCCCTTCGGACTAAAATCAAACAAACGCTCAACAACTTCAAGTTTCTGCTCTCTTGTTAGTTGCATCTCATCCTCCACAACCACAAGGACTAAAATCCATATTTCGTTCTTTGGATAATTTATCAATACTTCCGTCTTCTGCACATGTTTTACAAATTACCACATGTTCTTGACCATCGTGATATAATCGACAACCAACAAATATTCCGCACGACTCACAAGGAAATCCATCTCTGGCTTCGTTGGCTAAATTCCAATTACTCATTTTACATGTCCCCAATTTGCTATAGCAAGTGATTCTGTCCAGCGTCCAAACAGTGGATGCTCCCAAAACCACTCGTTATTCACCAATGGCGGATTTAATATCCTTTTCCATCCATTGGCCCTCAACTTTGCACGCCTTTGCCAACTATCTGTCAGCATTTCAGCAACTTCTGTCAGTGCTTTTTCACCAATAGTCATGATTATTCTCCAGGGTGACTAACGGGAGTCGAACCCGCTAAAACCTGATCCACAGTCAGGCCCCTAACCGTTCGGGATTAGCCACCATATTTCGTAATCCTAATCGACACCCACTCTGACTCTCCTCTTGGAAGAATACCAACCTGAAGCACGTTGTCCATTTTCCAATCAACAACGGAATCATCGCAATATAACGAAAATTCCGATATAATGTCCTCAACATACAATCCTAAATCTTCCCAAAAAGCTGCTGATTGGAAAGCAATTCTCTGAATTGACAAAAGCAATCGTCTTATTTGTACTCTGGTTATATTTTTTCCACATAACAATGCCAAGTCCATGTCACACCTCCATGATCTAAATCGATGTTATAGCCAGTTTTAGTGATTTTGATTATAACACCATCACCCGCCCGTTTGGGACACAACACCTTAACCCTATCGCCAATTTCAAGTAATTTTTTCATAAGCAGGAGTGCTAGGATTCGGACCAAGATCGACGGTTTTGGAGACCGTTATGCTACCATTGCACCACACTCCTTCGCAGCAGCACCGCCAGGACTCGAACCCGGATCGCCTCGATTTGGAATCGAGTGCCCTAAGCCATTTGGACCACGGTGCTGTATTTGAATGCTGTGGGTCGTGTGGGCGTGGCATTGCTAGGCAACGGCGTTTCCTCGGAACACCACAGCATTCAAGAGTCGGCAGGCGGAATCGAACCACTTAACATCTGATTTGCAATCAGACCCCCAGCCTTCGGAGATTAGTTTCTGCCGACAATTCAGTGGAGCTAGAGGGAGTCGCACCCTCAGTTACCAACGTACCCATTGTAGGTTTTACGTTAGACTCGCTTTGTAGCCCCTTATCTTTTTGGACCTTGCCAATCATCCCTGTATTTATATGTAAATTCAGCATCAATTGGCGTGTTCAATCCTTCCTCTCGCAACATTTCCTCAAGAGCATCAGCCACTTCATCATAAACATCACAACGCTCTTGTTCTACGGCCCAAGTCCATGTGCTGCCGGTAGGCGTATGACTTGCTTTTTCCCTTAATTGAGCAATATATGCTCTAATCTTTTCCGACTTCATCTTTCTTTCCCTTTTTCTTCTTTTCTTTTGGTGCTGATTTCAAACTTTCAATCAAAACTTTTACCTCAGCATTTTCCGCAAGTTTAGTTATCAACTCATTCAATCCATGAATCTCCAAACCTTGCCTTGTCGTTTGTTTCACAAGGTCTTGTATTACACCCTGTGGATCAGTTTGACAGCGTTCTTCAAAGGTTATCATTTTACCCTCTCACAACATCATGGATTTTTGACGGAGCTTGAACAACATCTATGATTTCAAAACCAGGAGGCATATATTTTTGTGCCTCATCCCAAGCTTCGCTCACACAAGCGGCGGCTACACTGATCTTTGGTGTCTTAACCTTTTCCTTGATGTTTTTCTTGAACTTTACAAGATATTGCATGTTTCATCCTTTGCATCAAAATTTACACAATCACATTCCCAGCAGCAGCCTTCTTCGTCATGTGCTTCTGAAAGATGCCCACAGGAACATATCATTTTCTTATATCGACTGCAAGAGGGGTCGTGACCACCTCTCAAATCCCTTTCGCATTCGCTACATTCGATGCTCATATCATTCTCCTTTAGCTGCCCCGTAAGGAATCGAACCTTATCTTTCTCGTTCAGAGCGAGACGTGCGGCCACTACACCACGGGGCAAAATAGCTGGGCTGGAAGGATTCGAACCTTCACGAACAGATTCAAAGTCTGTCAGGCTAACCGTTACCTCACAGCCCAAAAATTTGGTAAATATTTCGGTGTTCCACAGCTTAAACTGCCGAGGTTAGAGGCTGTCCATCCTCACCGAGGTTATCGGCCACCGTATCGCCAACTTGGGACATTTAGCAGGGGCAGAAGGAATTGAACCTCCGAGTGCTTTCGCATGCAGCTTCAAAGACTGCCGGGGTCTGCCAACAACCCCAATACCCCCATGTTTGCAACCAACTGGAATCGAACCAATATTTCTCCGGTGTCGGGAACGTTTTGCCTTAGGCCGCTTTTTGCCAACCCTTGTTCTAGAATTGAATTAGTTATTACGACCCCTTAAACTATAGTTGCAAGTGAGACCGTTGGGATTCGCACCCAAAACCTACGGCTTAAAAGGCCGTTGCTCTACTAATTGAGCTACGATCCCATATAAGGAAAAGATTGCCAATCTTTATTACAGCAGCACAACCTTTGCAGGAAACCCTGGGAAAAGGATTTTATGGCCACAAACCTTGAGTGGGTCCACTCGGAATCGAACCGAGGTCAAAACATTAAGAGTGTTCTATTCTAGCCGCTGAACTATGGACCCAAAGGATAAACCAAATTGTCAAAGATCACAAGTGGGTCCACGGGGAATCGAACCCCGATAAACTGGGTAAAAGCCAGTTATTCTGCCATTGAATTACGAACCCTACAACCACTCTTCATTCACAAAACCACAATATTCTTGAATTGCTCCATAAATGTGTTGCACCATATGAGTGTCGCACACCCTTAAAGAACAAACTCCAAACTTATGCTTATTCTTTTTATACCCGCCACCTTCTCCCTCTTTGAAAACTCCCTTTCGCAAACTGCTATGGTCTAATTTCAAAATTCCAAGCCAATAATCTTCAATCTCTTTTTTTGATAGACCATTGTTTAAATAACAATTGATGCATATTGTATACTTTTGTTTTGGGAAGTAGGTATCCACAAATTTTTTAAATGCACAAATGACATTCGCATCCGTATTCGCCAAGCTTGCCACATTTCTACTTTTTGTTCCTTCTGCCCAATACAGCGTACAACCCAACAAATGCTGCAACTCTCCCTTTTTCGCCTGCTCCCTCCCCTCTTGCTGATATTGTTTCCTAATTGCCAAATATTTTTTTCTTGTTCCTTCTTTGCCAGCAAACCCTATTCTTCCATCTAAATTCTTGCGTTTCGTTTGCGACATTTTTATGGGGCGTGTCCATACACTTGCTGTTGATTTAGACACACCCAACAAATTCACTATTTCACCAAGCGACTTACCTTCTTTCCTCAATTGTTTGGCTTTTTCTTTTAACTCTTTTTTCATAATAGAACCTTGCCTTTCTACCTATATATAATAGCAAAGTTCTATTTTTTTCAAGTCGTGGCTTTGAGAGTCGAACTCAACACGGAATCCTTATCAGGGATTCCAGGGCAAACCGGCCCGTCAGCCACGTATTTTCAATTCAAACTCGGATCGCACTTTGGAAACATATCAAAGAACGAACTTTTCCTTTCTTTCAATGGTTTTGATTCATACTTATACTTTTCATCAAGAGACCCCAGTCCCCTGGGATAACCCTCCAAAACTGTCAAACAACCTACAGCATCGCCCCAGGTCCAGTTGTTGGCAAGAGACTCTTTTGCAAACTCTGCCATGTAAGCTCTTGCTCTTGGAACCAAGCCATCATCCATCTTGTCGTTATACAAATCTTTTGCATAACTTAGAAGCCTGATAGCTTCCATAAGCACCAACAAATAACTTTTTTTTCCAAAATCCAATGGCACACCCAGAAGCATGTTACCTTCTGTTGCCACAACGCAAACAAAGGAAAAATCACCCAAAGCCACAGGAGTCACACCTGAAAGCATCAATTTTGAACTAAATTGTGACAATTCCTTCAAAGCATCGAGTGGTATAGTATTAAATTTATCAAACAAATGTTGAAGCAACTTCATTACCCTCCGTCCTTGCAAAGCAACAGGATCATCGGGTGGCAAATTATCAATCCTTGGAATTGTGTCCATCATAATGCTCCTAAAGCCAATAAAAAAAGCCCTGTCCAGTTTTTTACCTGAACGGGGCTTTTCAATACCAACCCGGCTCAGGCATTTGTCCTGAGCCACGGTGCAACTCAGAACAGATCGCCAGTAATGCAGCAATGCTGCCACTTTTGTTTCTGTTGTTTTTGTTGCTTCGACATTATTCTTTTTCCTTCAGTGGCGGGAGTAGGATTTGAACCTACGGCCTCAAGGTTATGAGCCTTGCGAGCTACCAGACTGCTCCACCCCGCATCATGTTTTCAAAAATTAAGTGGCAGGGGCGGGGGATGATCCCGCTTTCATTTGGTTATGAGCCAAATAAGATAACCGTACCTACCCCCTGCGTCATGTTCATATATATGAGTATAGCTTGAAATTTTTTTCTGTCAATCCCTATTTTTCGGATTTTTTTCGGCGTAAACCAAAAATGGCTCCGAGTCGCCTTGCCACTATTCCCGCTCCAATGGAGACATTAGCTTATCGGGGTTTGCTGTCGCCGTTTCTCGGAGGTTGCCAGCTTGCTCTTCCATTAAATTTGTCAATCAACAACCCTTCTGATTCCGAAGAATCCGCACATGGTTAAGAGGCGTGCCGTGCGTAGCAAAACCCTCATATTGTTGATTGACAAATTGACAAATTATCCCAATGGTCCATCAATGTGCTTGACATCCTCAGCACGAATTCGTTTGCCAAAACAAGATTCCCGCCCAAAGCCATCCATCAACTCATGTGCCCGCTTTTCTCCATAGCACCACACCATTTCCTGTTCTCTGGAAATGTCCTCCACCTTCATCATACGCATCAACCAAATGAAGTGTTGCAGATAGCTGATCCACGGGTCGATTTGTTCTTGCAGTTGCTCTCTTGAATATCTTACCAACGTTGAGGGCAACATCGACTTTTCAAGTTTTGTCAACTCCCGATCTTTCGTAATACGCAAAATCTCCAACTCTTGTTTTACTTTTGCGAAACCCTCAGCAAGATGATGCCAAATAAAATGAGCATCGTCCTTGTCCAGCTTCAACATCACAATCGTTTCTGCCAATGCGGCCTCGGCGGCTTCTTTTGTGCTAAACACACTCAGTCGCCAATCCTCCCTTTCCTCGTTCTCAAACCTCAAAGTTCCTTTTCTACATATGCCGTCAGGGCTGGGAAACAGCATTTCAACGGTTGCTTTTGCTGGCTGCTTATCTATGGCAGCACAGTCTCCACGTAAAACCCAAACGGTATCTCCACGACCAAATTCAACACCGTCAATTGTGGTTGGCATTATTTCCCCAGGGCTTTTGTCAAAATGTCATTTGATTCAATGCTCTCAACCGGCGTCTTAGGTTGCCCACCCCTTTTATCAGCGATACTCGCTAATAATTCTTCCAATTCTTTGTCGGAAATCTCCGATGTATTGGTTTCCAACTGCTCTATCCCACGGTCTATTTCATCAAGCTTCGTGGAAATAATTTTTTTTGCTTTGTCAAGATTGTCCCGATCCTTTGTCATAGCGACCAAATCTTGAGCAAGCTGTCTGGTTTCGGTGTCTTTTATATCTGCGGAGGATTTAATGCCCAAACTTTTTAGTTTTTGTGTTTTAGTTGCAATTTGGGTACTCATCGTCAACAACACCGTATCCAATTTCTCCAGTTTCCCCGCACACACTTTTCTTTTGATTTTTAATTGTTTTAATTCATCTATTGGCACCGGCTTTGTGCTGTTATCGTCCTTGATATAAACCCCCGAAAGATCATTGTGGCCGATATTTGTTTTGGCTGTTAAAACAAATTTAGTGGAACTCGGCACTTCCACATAATAGACGACTTCTACTCCATCCACAGTAGCTTTCAAAGTCTGTTCTGGATGCGTGGTATAATGAATGCAATCCTTTCCATCAACCTGCAAAGTGGCATCGCTGGCAACTTCGATGGTATGCTTGTCGCTGACATAGACCCCCTTGTGCAAGTCTGGGGCACAACCACAAAAGCACAGCAATGTCAAAATAATTGTCTTATTCATGGTCTACTCCTTTTAAGAGTGCAAAAGAACCACTGACCGTGCCCTCTTCTGCCTAGATGATGTTATTAAACCGCATCCGGTCAGTGGCTCCTGTTACATTATACTCCAGAAACTTGCCTTGTAAACCAAAAAAAAATGCCGGATTTTATGGATAATCCGGCAAAAACCTCTGGTGGTTAGGACGACCAGATGCGTCCCAGTGTGTTGAGGAACAACTGACAAATCCCAGATGTTGTGGAGACACCTGACAAAACCTCTGGCTAGGTAGGCGAAACCAGTAATGCCCAGGTGTTGTGGTGACACCTGCTGAAACCTCTGATTTATAGGCAATCAGATAAAAGCCTCGGGTTTATGTGGAGAAAACCAGATGAAAACCCCCACTTTATAGTCGAGGGAAGACCGCCTTTTAAGTTAAAAAGACTAACCCCGCTTTAAGGGATAGCAGTAACCCCCTTTTAAGGAGAAAGGGAAACCTCCTATGCGGCTCCCACAGGAAGGAGCCGGTTCACACATGATTTGTTTCTGCAAATTAGGAAAATTGCACCAATGCCAAGCAGAACGATAGTAGATGGTTCGGGACAATCCGTGGCAACATCAATTCCAGTGACACCAGCCCACGAAAACGAGTTGGGGAATTGAATAATCTCTGCACCCGACTGGGGTGTGATAATCCACTCCCAGACATAAGTATTAGCAAAATGAACAGAATCACTACCCGTAACAGTAAATCCTTGAGGCACCCACACAATAGGATCGACTACATTGGAATCACTCTGCCACTCTACTTGCAACCACAAATGCTTTACTCTGTCCAACTGTTCGTTATTCGGAATAAAAAGCCACTTATCTTGGTTGGAAGGAATTGTAAACCACTCGGGCATTCCATAACCAGGATCAGTAATTTTTGTCCACGTCCACATCGATCCATTCAATTCGCCATGATATTGATAATCAACGACAGCAGGAATGATATCAGCAGACGCACAATTGCAGATCGACATTGCCAGCAAAATCAATAATGTTCGTTTCATGTTCCCATTATACTTCAGAATCAATCAAGTGTAAACCACCGTTTTCAGAATTTTAATCAGCTTTTCCATATCCACATCTGCGGGCAACGAACGATATTCCACCCGCCCATCGTGCTTGATCTCGTAGAAACCCGGTCGTCGCTTAGCTTCTTTGATTTCTTCGGCAAATGCAGCATCCAACTTCAAGAAAATTTGTGGCCAATCAAAATTGACGTTGTAGATACGTTCTTTGCAATGTCCGCATGACTCACAAGCATCTTCTGTAAAACTGGTCTCTTGGGTGAAGCTGACATGTACGCCCGCTGTGCCTTCCAGCATTGCATTTTTGTGTGTTTCGTATCCATAAAAGTTTTGATACTTCACCAACGGCTTAGTGAAATATCTTGCGGATTGCAACCTTACGGTCTTAGGAACCTTCATGATTGGCACATCTGACAATCTGAATGGTAATCCAGCAAAGAAGGTTTCGGCGTTAATTTCTGCCAGCGTCTGCTCAATCTTGTAAATTTCTGCCTTTAAGCTAAACACGGCATCAACAGGGTTGCTAAAAGGTTCGCCCCTTGCTTCAACCAACCAGCCGCAATCATCGTGTGGTAAACGAAGTAAGGAATGCCCGCCAGTCCCGGTCGGATTTACAGCAGCCAGAGAAACAGGCTCGCCGTCTTTTGTTAAAAGAAAAAATTCTTTTTCTAAACCAATTCTCATATTTGTTCCTCCATGACAAAACTATAACTAAATCAGCCCTGCAATGCAATACCAAACTTCTCTCGCATCAACAGCTTTGCTTTTTGAAGCAATTGATGGATATACGGACTTGATACCCCCAATTGCTTGGCAATCTCTTTCAGTGTTTTTCTTTCAATATAATGTTCGTGAAGAATTTGTTTTGCTCTTGTTGTAAAAAATGTATCGCCAGAATGCATGGTGAACAATTCATCTACCAAGTCTGCGTTTGAAGACCGTGGATCAACAATTTGCATTTCAGTGAAGTCTACCAACTCTTCATGATATTTTATTTTTCTTTGTTTATATCCATCAAGAATGGCATTTCGCATACAGCGAATAGCATAACTAGACCATGTGCATTCATGTTGCTGGGCTAAGTCTGGTGTCCAGCTTTCCACGGCTCTCCACAAGCCCATCAAAGCATCGGAATATTCTTCGCTATTTTCTACATCTTCATTAGACTTGAGAAAAGTTAAAGCCGAAGAGCGAGCCAGCTTCAAATTGGCCTCGACGGTTGGCTTGACGAACCTTAGCTCTTGTGTGCTTTGGTCGTCTTGCAGTCCCGATGTAGAAATAGGGGACGGAAGAGTGAACGATTTTTTCTTCAAAGCAATTGTCATAAAGCCCTCGCAGACCAAAGTGTTTTTGCACTTCGGACCAACTTGCTTACACGACAAGCACTTCGGACCAACCTGCGTTGATGATTTAATAGACATTACAACAAATTCTTCAAGGTGTCAACATCAATGATGGGAATTCCTAACGCCGTTGCCTCAGCCGACTTATCACCACTACCATCTCCAGCCACCAGATATTTTACTTTTTTGGATACACTTCCAGCACACTTGCCACCCAATTCTTCGATCTTTGCTTTCCAGAATGTTTTACCTTGCGGCAAACTACCACTGAGGCAGAAGGTCACGCCTGTTAGTTTTCCGATTTTGGGAAGTTGCAAGTCAAAATGTTGCAGCAGCCGGTTGATTTCTTGCGAATGCAATTGCAGGTAAGAATAAATGATTTCGGCTGTCTTTTTACCAACCCCATCCGTGCCCTCAAGTTCATTAACGCTAGCTGCCTGTATCTTGTCAATACCCCGAAAGTGAGAAATTAAAGATTTTCCCGAATCCTCCCCTGCTGTGGGAATACCCAGGGCAGCAAAGAACTTCCAGGCATCCACCTTCTTGGGGGTTTTAATTGCTGCTGTTATTTGTGTCGCAAGCTCTTTATCATCAATATGTTCGGGATCGTGAATCATATGAATGGCAGCCACGGTCAACAGTGATTCTCGCTCCGAAAGCCCTGCCGCCATGCAATCTGCGGCGGAAAGAGAATAAAAATCGGCTCTGGTGGTAATTTTACCACTGGACATGAGCATTTCAACAGTTGCCTCTCCCAATCCCAGGCAACCCAAGACCTTAAACCAATGACAATAATTGCTCAATTGCTTCGCTGGACAGTCGGAATTCTCACATCGAAGTTCCCACATTTCCTCCCTATTACCTTTGGCGGGGGTGTGAATACTGGCCGTAGGCTTGCCACACGATGGGCAAGTTTTGGGATAGGTTGGGTCACACGAATTAGATTTGACACCCACCACCTTGGGGATAATGTTCCCGGCTTTTTGGACAAGTATTTCTGTGCCCAGGCCAATTTTCTTACGAATCATAAATCCGAGATTATGGAGCGTGGCACGGGCTACATTCGTGTCGGCCAAGCGAATGGGAGCAAAAATAGCAACGGGTTTAATGACCCCAGTGCGACCCACATTCCACTCAATGGCTTTAATGATTGCAGGCTCACGTTCCTCAGCGAATTTCCAAGCAATCTTGCCCCGTGGATTACCATCGGGTTTATCACCGTGGGTGCCCAAGTGACTCTGTTCATCCAAGCTTTCTACACCAATCACAATCCCGTCAACCCGATAATCCAGAGAGGGGACTTCTGCCTCCATCTTTGCCAAATCAAAGAAATTAAAGCTTCTGCTTTGCACAAATCGAATGCATGGCTCATTCGGATGTGCTGAATCGTAGCCCAGATTTTTATTGACCCAAATAGCCTTTTCGGTTTCGGTACTGTAAGGAATAGGGGAACTATCATTCCACGTAATCCCATGAGCAATGCAAGTTACCAAATGATATTTGGTTTTCTCGGGATCATTGAATTGTCGGATACCACCGACTGCCGCTGATCGTTGGTTAGAAAATTCTTTTTCCCCCTGTTGTCGCTTCCAATCTTGAACCTTGGGGAAATCGGAAGTCAAAACAATCAATTCACCCCGAATGGCACATGTGATCGGAACTTTGAGCTTTGTGGGAATGCCCTTCACATATTTGGCTTGCTCTGTGACATCTTCCCCATATTCTCCATCCCGTGGACGCAAACCAGCCGAAACCAATTCCCCCTTCTCATAATAGAATTGAATAGAAACTCCATCCAATTTCCATTGCTGATAAAAATAGCCACGGGGATAAGTTACGTTGCTGCCCTTGTATTTCTCTCCATCCAGAACATAAAACTTGCCTTCCCGAACCGACTTGGGGGCTTTCTCTGTGCAATCTGAAATCCACTTCCAAAGTTGTGCTTTTTGGATTTCCAAATCCTCATGGCTTGCTTTGTCGATGGAGGTCAGCAATGGGACGTGTTTTACCTTCTTTGTGGAAATTACCCGCTTTGAAGCCGTAACAGTTTTGAAGATTTTGGAGTCAGAACGATTAGCCTGGAGGGTGCCCTTGAGCATATCGTATTTTGGGTCGGATACGGGGGTTGCAGCATCCAACCCCAAGAGTTTCAACATATCATCCGATGTATCGGCGGGGATTAGGCAATCTTCGCCGTCATCAAATCGAGTATCCAACTCAGCAATAATGGCTTCCAACTCATCGCACTGACTGGCATTCAATTTCGGGTAATTCATGATTTTGTCCTTTCATCTTCCCAATGTACAGGAAAACTATGTTCCCGGCTTTTTCTGGGCTTCTTCGATTTTCTCAAGAGCATTGTTCATCCTGTCTATTCTAATTTCGATGGCAGGCTTGATATTGAGACAAATCATGGAAAAATGTTGAGCAAGGGTATCGTTTCCGTAGCCATGTTGGGGGTCATTTTTTATTGCCCTAAGAAACTCACGGGCTTCGTGAATCTCTATAATTTCTCCGCAGAGAAACAAATCGGCTGACTGCATATAAAGCCAGTCAATAATTGCCCTCAACTGTTCGCACTGTGTTTTTTCTGTATCGTTCATCATGACCTTTGGAGTTTGATAACAGAAAGTTGCCCCAACAAATAAGCCTTATACAGAGCCTGAGTTGATCGGTCGCATCATCCTTGATTGGCTCAGGAAAAAAAAGACCAATATTTTTGGACAAGGATGTGTCTTTAAATTCATCCCATACCAACGCAAGTTGTGCCTCCAATGCAGCTTCTTCGCTGCCGCCCAGCACCAAACATTCGGTACGTTTTTTGGCAAACTCGACTGCCCTTGCCATAACCTCAGCGGCATTCTCTGGCTCTTTGGGCTCTTTTCTGGTTTCAATATTCATTTTTCCACCTTTGTTATCTTCCCAAAAATGTTATCGGCACCAATGGTGCCATTGGTGTGTTTTTTGTTATTGCCGATTTGATAAAGCACACAACCCATTTTTTGTTTAACAGCTTCTACCAAGTGAATATAATAATGCCCCTTCACCTTGCAGAATACTATATCACCTTTTTCAACAATTGCAATACGGTGGTCTTTTTCTTTGATTGGCTCGATAGTCACCAAATCACCGCTGCTGATCTTTGGCTCCATTGAATTACCTTTGGGTCGAATCTGGACTCTTTTTCCAGCCTTCAGGTCATCAACGTGTTTTAACCAATCCATTATTCTACATCTTTCAGAAAAACTTTTCACTTTGATTCCCACCCGTGGTGCCCAAACCCAGTCACATCCTCTCGGTGGTCGGGATCGGGCACCATTTTTGCCGTAAGATGTTCTCCCTCATGCACAATTCGCACTTCGCCTTCAAATGTATCGGCAACTACATCCATCATTTCAATGTATCCCAAACCTCGCATGTATGTGTGAAATTCATTGAGCAAATCGTCTTCGGAAATAAATTTACTTTCAAAAAATGCAGCAACATCCAGACGCCATTCCTGCACGGTCTGGCTGGGATGTATCCAATACTCCGTTTCCAATCCATAGCTGCTTTGTATCCGCACAGAAAAAATGCGAACACCTTGATCCGACAACAATTTGTGAATTTCTTTTGCGTTCATGCTGTTTGCCATGTATCATCGAGAATCACGCTCTCATCCACAACCAAACACTGTCCTTTTTCTGGCCCTTCGGAAAACACCAACACCCACCCTTGCGTTGGATCGTTTATCCATTCAACAATCCCAATAATGGGATGTTGCAGTTTGCACGGCTCTTGGGTGGTGATAATTTCAAAAATCTTCATTTTAGCCCACCTTTGTCAAGTATTCCCGCACTTTTTGTTTTCTATTCAACAACTCAACCTTGTCGTTCAAACGACGCATGACCACAAGCCAATTCTCTAATTTCTTTTTTCTTGCTGCTGCCACTTCCTGCAAATGCTTTAATTCCTCCGCTTGCCTTTTCACTTGGGCCTTCAGCTTTTCGTTTTCGGCCAACAGTGCTTTTTCGTCTTTTGATTTCTTTTCACCATAATAATATCCCCAAAACCAATCTACGAATTTTGCCACATCCGAGAGACAGTTGACCAATGGCACAAATCTATCCAAGGCACGACAATTACGCTGGGATACATCCTGGGGTGATTGGCTGGCATTGGATTTTGCAATCAATTCTGCATCCACACGTAGGTGCTTGCGTTGCCCAGAAAGTATGTTGTCTAGCTCTTGTTTTAAGCTTTGCATCACTACCTCCTCTATTGTTCGACAATTTCAACTATGTCTCTATACCAATCAAACCCAGGATATTTACTTTCAAACTTTTTTGCCTTTTGGCAACAATCTTTGACTCTCTTGTTAAAATCCTTGAATAATTTTAATTGCCATATTGCATCCTCGACCGTACCGTTGTGCCCAACCATATCATCAAATGCTTGCTGCTGTTCCTGAAAAAACGTTTTTTCCAAAAATGTTGGATCAATGATGTTCACGCCCTCAATTTCAAAACTGGCGTAGTCGTCTTCTTCCCAATAAATGTGCAGATGCAATCTTAGTTTTAACGCAGGAAAATCAACCTTCTGTTGTATTCCTTTGCTTAAAAACTTGTACTCTTTTCTCATTGCCGACAATTCGACCACGGAAGGCATCAACGCACAACCTTTTAAAGCATTTGATACTTCCGGTGGTTCAGCAACACCTGCTGCTTTGCAACGTTTTCTAATGTCCAAAAATTCTTTAATTTTAACGCTATTCATTTGTCTGTTTCTTTTTGCGAAGTGCCAATAAAACCATCACACCAATGATGGAATAAAGAACTAAAATCGATGCTACAAACGCTGCTCCGAAAGCACAAAGCAAACACAAAAACGCATTATGTGGCTCAAATAACTTGACCAGACCTATATAAAGCAACAGTCCAATCGGCGTAGCCGGAATAAGCACTATTAAATACACCGTTATTTTAGCAATGCCACTCATTCGTCTGTCCCCGGCTCAATTGCTAAAGTAAGTCCCACAATCTCTTTTACGGACTCTTTCCATTTAACAACCTTGCGATCCTGCAAGGCTTCATAAATTTCCCATATTTTATCATCGGTCTGTCCAGCCTCAATACGGGCGACCTGCCGCTCGTCTTCCTCTGTTTCAATGATTACTCTCTGTCTGACTTTGTTCATCTTCCCGATCCAAATGCTATCGGTGACAAACAACTCCAACGTGTTGAATAATTCAACCATATTGGGAGCATCCAACATGGGCTCACAACTTACGCTTGTTTTGAACCCAGCTACAAATGCGTATTTCAGGGCAGCCATACGCTCAAAGAAATTCGGGGCTCCTGGTTCCCAATATTTTAGGATTGCATCGTCAAATGCCCCAATAGTAAATCGGAAAAGAATGTGATCCTTATACTCTTCAAACTCATGGCAAAGTCGTTTAATGCACTCCAAATGAGGCTTGGACACAATGAGAATATCGTTGCCAGCTTCCAGAAGTTTTCGCAACACAATGACGCAAGGCTCAATCATTTCTGGAACAATGTCATGCGTGGTGGGGAACATCACTGTTCCATCTTCTTTTTTTCGATTCTTTTTGACATCATGCTCTCGGACTTCCGGCTTAGTCCAATCCTCGGGAGTGTTGATTTGCTTGAACCGCATAGCTCGGGAGCGTGCGTAGCAATAGCGGCAATTGTGGCTACAGCCTTTGATGCAATTCACATTTGCCACTGCCCACTCCAAGGTGCCACTAATTTTTTTTGGCTTGCTTGACATCATTTGCTTCCTTCATTGCTCTGCCATTTGGACAAATACAAAAAAACTCACCGCCCGCAGGAAAACCCGCTGGTGAGGTTACTTTTCCCACAGTATCGATACGACCTGTGTTGCCACACAATCCGCATAAATTATTTTGCCCTATAAATTCATCAAACCACAAATCCGTCAGAAACTTCTTCTGCTTGGGTGTCATTTTGTTCCTCGTCTTCGGCCAACTTCTCCAACGCTATATCTTCTGCTGTGTGAATCTTATCAATAATTTTGATAAATTCAAACTCACCATTGGCATGCTCTTCCCAAATATTCCAAACTATTTGGAATTTATTTTCATCTTCCAGATCATCCACAGCATCATTGAATGCTTTGATAAATTCTGGCATATAGGACCAATCCAAATCATCTTGATACCACTCTGCCATATAGGCTAGAGCTTGCTTTCGAGCCGTCGCCTTATCCTTGCACAAGATCAAATCAACATTGCTTTGCAGAGCAATAATACATGGACACTGACCTACTGGTGCAGTTTGCTCACCCACGTTCATCATCTTCTCCTTTTCTCAACAATCCAAACCCAGATCGGGTGGACATTATGGATTCAATTTCATCAAGGGAAAAAGGTCGATATTCACCCAGAAGTTTGAATGCATTGTCTATGCCCACATCCATTGAAAATCGACCGGGCATAATGGAATCAAGCCAAGCCTCAGCACGGGCATGAGAATGTCCGTATAGGTTTCTTGCTCCGTGGTGGCGACGATCCCAAATCGCATAAGCATAATGGGACGCTACATAATTTTTGTCCCCAATTCTCAAAGACAACATATCGGCATGCGTTCGAAAATACCCGGACGCATCAATTGCCTCTCTGCCCGCAGAAAATTGCTTAGGATCATGGTTTCCCCAAACCAAAACAACATTGCGACATTTAATCTGCTTTCTGTAATAGATGAAAGCACCAGCTATTCGGTGGGGGTCGCCACGCACCCAACAGAAGTCTCCCACATGAATAAGTCGATCCTTTTCCCCCACCACAGAGTTAATGTGGTCAAGCATTCCCCGATCCATTCGGCTAATGCTTTCTTGGCTTATCCTCAACTGGGATATAGCTTTATGATCGCCGCTTGCCATAACAGCCCGTTCGGAATCTGTCATGAATTGCAGCCGGTGGCAATATTTCAGAATATTGCCGTGTCCAAAATGAGTATCTGCTGTGAAATAGTCCATGCCCCTATTATACTTCAGAAGGGATTTTTGTAAACCTAAGAAAGGTAGTATTCTACCGTCTTTTGTAGCCCCTCTTCAAGATTAAATTGAGGCTTCCATCCGAGCGACATAATTTTGCTGATAGTATTGTTTATCTCCAAAGGCTGCCTTGGCCTACTACAGAAGGTTCGCTGACCTTCTTTGAAACCAACGCCCTTCTGACTTCTTCTGTTGATTTATTCACAAAAGTAGCCCACCATCCTGTGCTCCAATCGGGGCCAGCACTTGGAAATTCTGTAAAACCGAAAAGAAACCGCATAACAGCCGGTTTGCTGTCTTTAAGGTATTTGTTGGAATACAAGGCTTCCTCATAATTATCAGTTTTTGGATCATAGGCAGTTCCAGCCCGCAGCAACAAAGTAAGCAAAGACCGTCGAATAAAATTATCTTTCCAGAATAAAGATGGAGCAATCCAAGTAATATAATCTCGATTAGTGGGGGCAAACTCAGAATATGAAACACCCAATATTACTTCCGTTTTATACATAAAAGCAGAAACTTTTACAGCATCGCCAGCCAAATGAGACACGTAAAAACCTTCTGTATCTTCTGTGAAATAACACGTATTAAAACGATCTCTGCATGCTATCCAAACCAATGCGTGGTTGGCTTGTGGTTCAATGGCAAATTGACCAGGATTTGGGCGTTTTAAAGATTCTTTAATTATACGAGTTAGCATGGGCAGAGCAACGAGCGTTCCTTTCGTGTGAATTGCAAACTATTATTCGATTATCTACAGTTTTAATAATTTTGTTTTCGCCAACATATTCTACAGTTTCACAATCTTCAAATTCACCACCTATTTCTTCTAGTATAACATTTTTACAATATGGAACAACTGTATTTTGAACAGATGGAATAGATAGTCCTTTGTTTTTTGTGTCTTTTCTTCGCAATTTGAGATTTAAATTAATTTGCCCTTCATTTTCTACTCCTTCGCAATAAATCCTTCCAGCATTATAGGCACCAGCGGGCCAATTAGCACCAGCAAGAAAATTTCTATACCAAGAATGCATTGCACATCCTGTTACCTTAGGCATCACTCGCACCGGCTCTTGATCGCTGCCAATGTTGACCGTATAGATTCCCTCTGCCTCTTTAGTGCCATTGCATTTCATGCACTCTTCATTTATTTCCATTGAGGCACAAGCAACTTTATGATAAAAACACTGCGAGCTTGAGAGTCCAGTTGCACAATAATGACAAGTTCCCTTATTGCCCGATAAAACTATTTCTAAAATTTGTTTTGGACGTAATGTGAGGGTGATATTGTCTGGGTCGATAATTGTAAGTATATCATTGACCTTGGGTGTAGATTGTTCTAAAACAACCACCATGTTAGATTGTCCGTGCTGTCGCACAACACATATTTCGCCCAACACGACCGAAGAATATTTCGCCCAATCATCCATGATATCTGGATATAATTGACGAAAACGCATATCAACTGGTCCATCGGGACGATCTTTGTTTAAATTTTCCTCACACTCCAAATATTCACTATTCCAAGTAAAATCCAGAATCTGCTCTGCTGGATTATTGCCAAATATGGAGGAAAAATGGAGGAAAAATTCCTGATGCGGCTTTATTTTAATGTAGGAAAAGCTCGACTTAGGATTGCGAATTTTTAGTATTTCCATGTACTAACTCCGCTAACCAATTGGCATATTCCTTTGAATATCTTCTCATATCCATGTTTAACGCCTCTACAAACAACGGCAACTTATTTTGAAAATATATCAAAATTTTATCTAAAGATTCTAGTCGGGATTCAACAGACAAACTCGGGTCTATAGTGGAAAGAAAGTCCTGTTTTGACACATAACTTGCCAACAAACCATCATAACAATAGAGGCAAATTTCCCATGTAATTAATCGTAATTCTTTTTGCCAAGGCAGTCTTACAACATTTTTTCTCCATTCGAGAAAAAAATCTTCATATTCATCCAAAAACAATTTATTTTCAGTTAATTGTTCAAACAAAACACCATCTCTGTATCCGTTATGTATTGGCTCGTAAGTTTTTATATAATATACCCCCGGACGCCATGTTGGCTCTTGCCAATTAATGGTCAATAAATACCAATTGTTGTCGGCGGGCTTGAAAAAAGCACATCCTGATCGGATGTGTTTAACATAAGGTATATCGATACCGTGCCGTTTAAGATATTCTTCGCAGAGATACATTACTTTTCTACAATTTTTTTCAATTCATTTAATCGAATAGGATCAGCCACAGCCCAGCAACGAGTTTGTTCGTCCCAAGCCACAGGGTATTTTTTAGGAAAACTTTCTAAAATTTCAAAAAGCTCTCCTGTGTCTTTGGCATGCTCCACTGATCTCAAAAAAATCAAAGGATGCAAATCAACATATCTTTCTCTTAGCTTATCAATCACTTCCTGATTCATTTGCCATTCCAAAAACTAACACCAGCTTGTTGCGTGTTCCACCATCGCCATATCCACAGGGCAACAATGCCGCCAACGATGCCAAGAATGATGCCAGAAGTTTGTCCAAATTCACCTCTACCAATCAGGAAATTAATAAGCCCTCCAACATAAGAGCCAACAACACCAACCACAATTGTTGATAATAGCCCTACAGGGGCAGCCGCAGGCATGATAGCTTTCGCAATCAATCCCACAATTATAGCATAAAATAAAAATCCAATCAACCAAAGCATAACTCACCTCCCTTTTTAATTATATATGATTCACAAGTGGCAAACCTCTTGTGTTCATAGCTCCATAAATTTCAACTTCTTTTGTGCTTCTTTTTTGTGCTTCAAATTACCCCATTGAACCATACGATTCAATATCCACTTTTTTAATTCAAATAACTCATCCGACAATAAATAAACACCTTTATCTTTTTCTAGTCCCAAATACCTCAAAAATTCCTCCAAAGTAGGTACTTGGGAAAAATCAGTCGGCATAATTTTGTTTTTTGAAAAATCCACAAACCACAAATATAAATATGTCCAATTAATAATTTCCGAACTGGTTAATGTGCCCTCTGGCATCCGTAATTCTACTGTTTTACGACTCGTATCATATCCCCCATGCCCTGCTTCACCCCTTATGGCAGCCGCATAGTTCACCAAATTTATTGCCAATTTTTTTTGAGGATTCTCATGTACATTGAGATTTGAAGGCTTAATATAACGCCAATAATCTTCTGGAGTTTCAAATACTCCTTCATACTTAAAATGTTTTCCCAATAATTTGCAATATTTATTTGTGCGGCGATGTGGTGGAAGCATTTGGCATATCCACGGCTCTATTTTAATCCATCGAGCAACAAGAACGGCAACTTGCTCTGGGGCAAAATCTTTAACTTCTGCGTGAATATGAAGCCCACAATTATTGTTGACTTCTACACCAGCTTTTCGCAAAGCATCTGCCACATTACCTATGTGCAAAAGATCACGCTGGCCCTGGGCGATAAACGAAGCAACTTCCCATCCACCATTGTCTTTTTTCTTGCCGAGCGGACCACAGGTGCTGTCATACTTGACATGCCAATAATCATTTTGGCTGGTTTGTGCCCATCCTGGGCAATCGTCACCAAAAATACCATCTGTTACCACAATGTGCCGAGAAGATTTTTTGGCAATAATATCTCTAATGTATTGTTTGCTAATACATGGATGACGATAGCCAAACTGATCGGTCCACACTGATTCTTTGGAAGAACCACGGATAACTTGATTTTTTACGCTGCTGACTTCTAATTCAATACCAAAACGACGCTTGCTATTAAATTTTTTGTATTCTATGAGCATGATTATAGGATAGCATAAAACTCAGACAAAAGTCAAGATTGATCCCTGTTTTCATCGCCCACGCCACCAACCCAATTCATCAATCGACTAACGTTCGATCTTTGGGCTTGCACAACTTCCCACAATTCGCCCAATTCGTTAGAGAGCTTGACCAACAAAAAGCATGCCGCAACTAAAAGAGCCAATGTTATCAACACCAAAACAAGAATAACAACCAATAAAATAACCATATGTGCCTCCGAATACATTATAGCATTTAAGCCGTAAAAATAGAAACTGGAATTGACGGAATCGATAGATTGACTATTTGGCTACCAATATAAATCCTAAGGGCGGTATTACCCTCCCAAGCAGAAGCATCAAACAAGCCTATATTATCTACTAGTTGTGCGTCTACTGCTGCTTCTCCGGTAATAGGATTGATGGCTGTTCCACCACCATAATAGAAGAATTCAAACTTTATTCCAAATTGTAATGTTTTGTTGCAATACGGATTGATCGCAAAATTTACTCTCAATTTCGCTGATGTGTTCTTGGTTGTACCAAGCAAATTCTGCAACCTGTGTGCTGTTAGCACATATTGCCAAGTCCAATCAGCTATGCTGACATCTCCTATGACACTTGTGCAATTCCACTCATATTGCAATGTCCATTTTTCAGTGGTGTGTTCTTCCAATCCTACGCCAGCAAAATGACTTGTTCCCCGCCAATAGGGATCAAAATTCCCACCATACAATAAATTGACAACATTAGGAAACACTAAATTATTTTTAAGCAAGAAAAACTTTAATTTAGACAATCTATTAAAATCGTGCTGCATATACAAAATCTGTGGAATTGGCTGGCACTCACAAGAAGTGGATACATTCTCTTGCGGCAACCAAATAATTGGCTGTGAATTGTACAAATCTGAATCAGGGTACTTTGGAGCTTCTACAATTGCAACGTCTGCACCGCCGAAAGTATCAAACTCACCCTTGTAGCTACAATCTGTTTCGGACAAACCTTCAACATCTATCTCCCCCAAAGCATGCCATGTATATGCTGAACTTATCACAAGGGATGTTCCACCTATTGTTATGCCACCTTCTGCCCTAATATCCAATAATGAATTTCCGCCAATCACTAAACTTCCAGCAGACACATGAGTAAATGTACCAAAATATCCCCCCTCTAATGTTATTGTTCCACTTGCAGTAGCTGCCCAAGCAGAAGAAACTACTATAGCACTCCCGCCCAAGGAGAAAGGTGTTGGAACAACCACATACGGCACAGGATAAGCAAGAGAAGTGCCTTTTATTTCCAACTCGCCAGAAGATGTGTATAAATAATCCATTGTGACAATGTTGGAATTTGCAGAGCCAATTAAAGCGACCACTCCTTCAGCAAGATGAATATATGTTGCTTTTTCAGAAGATACGCCACTTAGCCCTAAACCACCTGAGGCTTCCCACTCCCACACGGGTGACACTACACTCGACATTCCTGTAATCAAAACCGTTCCATTGGCCACTGCTTCCCATGCACTACACGCCAACAGAGATAAGCCATCTATGCTTAAAGACCCAGAAGCCACACAATCATAGTGGCTGCTAATCACAGGTGAAGTCCCAGTAATTAAAATACCACCAATTAGCTCACATACGCCACTGCTGTCAAATTCTAAACTGAATGCATTTGAAAAAGCCCCAGGAGGCAAACACCACTGTGCAGGTGAAGTGCCGCCTATTTCAATTTTGACAACACTCTCAACAATATCGACAGTTAAGAAAAATGTTTTTATACCACCGCTAACATTAGGAGCAACAGCTATTGAAGTAGTAGTAATTGATGCTGGGGGTATTGTGTAACCAACAGGTCGATGAAAAATAGGTGCAACAGCAGTATCGACACTTGTAGTGGTGGTTACTGTTCCTGCCCCTAATCCGGTAGAAAGTGTGAACTCTAAACATTCGGGCACTGTTTGCCATCCGACTTGATCTTCGCAAACTATCCAGGGTCCAGTTTGCCCCAATATTACATCATTTTTTGAATCCAGCGGCTTTAAATATTTTTTAATAGATTTAACACGCCAATACAACAATGGACGATCTGCCTGTATTTTCTTTAATTTGGTGCATACATCCTGAATGTTTGCGGCGGTCAAATACCTAATATAATACATGCCACAAGTGCCAGTACAAACTGGTCCCCACACTGTCCCTGGAAAACCACCACCACCACCACCACCTGAACTTGACGTTGAGCTACTTGAACTTGATTTTGAGCTACTTGAACTTGATTGTAAAAAGTTCAAGCTCAAGTAGTTCGAACTTGAACTTGAATTTTTTGAACTTGAACTACTTGAACTGCTACTTGAACTTAACTTTGAACTACTTGAACTTGGAATTGGTGGATAATCCGCCACTATCGTAGGAAGTGGATTTCCTATAGTCCCTGGCATAGGGTCATAATAATTCCCAAAGGGTATCCACGGAAAATAGGGTGGTTGTGTGGAATCACAAATTCCAATGCCATAACCTGGGTCACGCCACTCTGGATTTGCATGTATACCAACTTGTGTGCTAAGATTCCATTTACAAATTTCGGGATCATACCAAAATACAAACGCCCCATCATCTCGTGTGTATGTCAGTCCCTTGCCATACTTACCAGAACAATAATAATCACCCATGCAATTTGGCTGAGGGCTTACATGTCCACTGGCTCCCAATACTCTAATATGCTCGTAAGGATTTAAACCACTACACTCTTGTCCATCTGGTCCGTAAAGGAATGATCTAAGAGCCTCTGGTGGTATCAATCCTAAATTCACAACCTCACCATCAGTTGTTTCTTTAGAAATATTTGAATCTACGAAAGATACATCCACATCAAGAGGCAACTCTTCGGCAAATAATAAATGTGGGCTTTCTACCCCTCCTAAAATAACAATAAAACCATTAAATCTATAGTCAGGAGGAGCAAGAGGAATCTTAATCCTTATGGTGTCAGAATCAATATGCTCAACACTTTGAACATCCACTAATGTTGCTGGCGAAGTAGTTTCATCCCAAATCTCGACAACAACCCCATTAGAGTGAAGATTGTGAACAAATGTAATTTCATACATGCCCCCACTCGAAACCCAATCAGATATGGAAAATGCATGTCTATAATAATATAGATTTACATAAGACTGTGATGAACTTGAAGAGCTACTACTGCTACGGCTTGAAGAAGAGCCCGAAGTAGAGCTAGAATGTCCTCCAGAGCTTGTGGATGGCACTGTGCCGTCACAACATGTGACAGATGGGCCACAATTATCTATATAAACAGTTTCTAAATTCTCAACTACTTCGCTTTCTACTCGCCACCAAAAAAGCACTGGATCATTGTTGTGAACATTCTTTCCATAACCATCCCAATAAAAGTCTATGGATCGAGATGCAATACCGGGCACATCCCAATAAACCTGCAAAGTTGGAAAATACACAGCCTCTAATCCTGTTGGATCAAAGGGGTTTGTTTTAATGTATATTGCACCTGTTGCCACATAGGAATAATCTGATGTTTCGGAGCTTGAGCTTGAGCTTGAGCTTGAGCTTGAGCTTGAGCTTGAGCTTGAGCTTGAGCTTGTAAACATCATTTTGCTTAAAACTGAATCGAACATTAACTCTCCAATTTGGCCAACATCGCTGATACTAATGGATGCCTCACAATAGAGTCCTCTTTGAATCGCACGACACAAATACCAGGAACTACATCTAAACGACTTACAACATCCATCAATCCCGAGCTTTCTCCGATATCGCTTTGACTGGGGTCACCTGTAATGATAATTTTGCTATTTTCTCCCAGACGAGTTAAAAACAATTTTAATTGCATACGACTGGCATTTTGGGCTTCATCAAAAATAGCAATAGCGTTATCAAATGTGCGACCTCTGAGATATGCTAGGGGAGCAACCTCAATAGCAGCAGCTACTGTATCGTGTTGGAGAGGATTTGGAGCAAGCTTCTTCATGGAGTCAACCAAAGGAAGCATATAAGGCCCAGTTTTTTCATGCAAATCTCCAGGCAAATAGCCCAAAGATTCACCAGCTTCTACAATAGGTCTGGTGAGAATTATTTTTTTATGACTGCCTTGTAGCAGTTCATGAATGGCAAAAGCCATCGCAAGATATGTTTTGCCAGTACCTGCTGGACCTATCATAAACATTACATCATGTTGTTGAAATCCAGCCCATGCCAGTTTTTGTGCGGCATTGAGAAATTCAATATGGAATTTCCCCACATTTTTCTTAATTTTACTCATAATGATATTTATACTCCGTCTGCAAATAAAGAAAGCCCTGTCAAAGAAGAAATCCTCAACAGGGCCAAAATGCAGGACACACTCTCGAAATTATGGCTTGTTTGCAGTTCGCTACCCCCACGCATCGGGAAGAACTGGGAACCTATGCTTACACAAGTGATTTTTACCCCAGATAATTCCAAAGTTTAGTGTGAATTATGAACACAAGCTTGAATTTTAGCAAAAATATACAATTGTGAAACCAGTATTACACCATGCATGGATTTAGTGCCCACACCGGATAGGGAACTTGTGCCACAGGTCTAGAATTGTAACATTTACGCATATATTCAATGTCTTGCATACAAATATTATAGATAGAAAACATAGATATTACAACATGGAATTCAGGCAATTTGTAGAAAATTACGAAAAAGACATCAAAGAAACATTAGGCAAATTGCCTAAAAAATATCAAAAATTGATACATGGCTATAAATTCAAGTTCCAATCTGGAAATACTCTTAGCGGCGATAACGATCACATCGGTGTTATGGATGAAAAGAAGAAAACAATTACTATAGCAGCACCCTGGAATTATGGAAGAGAATTCACTTTCCTGCATGAATTGGGGCATCGATTATGGGAAACATTGCCTTCAGAGTTGAAAAACGAGTGGGCGAAAATGGTAAAACAAACCAAGATGACACACAAAGATCGTCAGAACCCCGAGGAATTATTTTGCCACGGATTTGCCAACCAATATGCTAAACACAAGCATGTAATGTTTACTCATCCCGAATGGGAAAAATTTATCAAGAAGCTTTCTTAGCCAAATTCTCGTGAATCAATTCAACAAGGTTCAAAAACTCATTTTCAAACATATCTATTTTCATAAAATTCACTTGATTATATACCCATTGCAAATTGGAAACATCTTCAGAACCGCCCCGAGATTTTGGAACAATATGATCCAATGAAGCATCCACTCCTAATGTTAGTTTTTTGCCAGTATACGGACATATGCCATTTTGTTTCAAAAACAGATTATACAAATCATTTGCTTTGCTGATGTTTTTAAAATGCGATTGAGATGTTATTTGTAAATAATGTTTTAAACAAGTTTGACCATTTATTCTTTTGTTTTCACAATAAGCACATCGCCCCTCCGACAGTCTTTTTTGTTTTTTTGCATTAACATTTACAAGATACGCCTGATGGCACTCGTCGCATTTTTGTGTTGTAGTTGCCTTGTTGCTTCCGCATGTCACACACAATCCTTGTTGTTTTCTTCTTGTATATGTGTCTTTTTTTTCTTGTTTGCATTTTTTGCAATATATTCCTTTTTCCTCCTGCATAGAGCCGAAACAAGTTTTGCACTTTCTCTCTTGCTTCATTTTTTTATATCGTTCATTCGATCTTTCCCTTGCCTTGGCTAAACATTTCAAACAACTCTTATTGCCAAAAGCGGCACCATTAGAACATGTATTACACCTCATAAATTTTCTCCTTGAAGAACTATTTCTATTATTATATATAATAGTTCTTCCAAAAATAACAAAAAAAAATGGATACGCCCATTTTTGCTTAACAGGCGTATCCTTTACCCCATAGTTTACTAATACTGATTCGCACCAAAGGCTTATTTGATTTCCGCCAAGAAATACAACTTCACCCCTCACGAACTCCTTTTTTCGCTATAAGGCTGATGTGTACACATCATCCCTTATATATCCAACCCGGAACTTGAAATGCTTTGTGGAAGTCAAAAAATAACCCATCAATATCTTTTCCCGCTTAGAATATCATCAACTAAATCACGCAACTGAATCAACAAATCCTGAGAATCTGCAACTTCTTTTGGTTCTAAACCAGTCAATAAGTTATACATCTGGGCAATACTGGTGCGGGGATCACTCGGACCAACAAAAACAGACATATTTTCCCGCATGAAATCTTTAAATGTTCTCATGCCTTATTTATACAAGACATTAGTGATTTTTGGCACTACTTGAGCTATATTGTTTTTTGATAAAATTCTGATGTTCTGCAATATCGACATGAGACATTCCACTACCACCAGAACCAATCGAGCCAGATGAGCCACCAACAACTGGGCATTCTGCGACTAAGCCGCAACGATTGCAAAATATGCCATAGTGTCCATCGCTCCCATTCCAATTTACAGGAATCGGGTTGGAACACTGGCATTTTTCTAATGAACTAGAGCTTTTCATTTTCCTAAACTTTCGCTTTGAAGACCACGAAGTATTTTGGGAATATTACCACTAGCCCCTTCCAACATTTTTTCCCACACGCTCACGTCCTCCAAAGAGAAGATATGATAATGGTGAACAATTGGATTTTTCATTATTTGAGGTGAATACCCCAATCGGTTGGCATTAAAACTATAAATAAAAGAATGCCCAATCATAGGCAACTCATCGGGAAAACCACCACATGCTTTCCAGCAATCTCGGGTGGTAAGCATGCACCATTCAGGCACAAAATCCATTTTCTGCCCCTGTAGGTAATAAGATGCTTGGTCAATACCAACCAATCCTGAATTACGAGCCTGTGAAACACTCACCAATAAATCTATCCAACCAGGATTGAGAACAACAGTATCACAATGCAAGAAAATTAAATATTTAGATGCTTTACTGGCCGCCTCGGCACCTCTATTCGCCGCCGATGACCAGTATAAATTTTTGTCATTTTTGACCAAGGTGACCTCATCCTTGATTTCTTCCAAAAAGTCCTGACTCTCCTTGCCAGAAGCATTGTCTACAACTACAATTTCATAATTATTGTTATTGCTGCAAATAGAAATAGACTGCAAACAAATGTTTAAATGGGCTGGGCGGTCCTTATGAACAATTATGATGGATATTTGCTCGTCTGTGCCATCGTGCAGGTCCAGGGTGAGATCAGCGGGTGGTCCTTCTAAAGGATTGTGTGGAGAATTCATATTTTTTCCTCTGTTAACTACTATAAGATAGTATTTAGAAGGAAAAAAATATGATAGTTTATGCAGTCATCACAGTAGCCCGACAAATTGAGGGAGAAGTGACCTTTATCAAAACAGAAAAAGCTTTTAAACAAGCCAGCAAAGCTGATGAACTTGTAAAAAAGCTAAATTCTGATTTTAGAATAGGCGATAAATATAAACCAATGAAATTCAGCAGTGAATTTGGTGATGTAGAATGCTTCTGCACAGCGGGTGGGTTTGAAATCGAGGTGGAAGAATGAAGACATATCAAGAGTGGCAAGACAAAGATTGTTGCCCTGTATGCAGCGAAAGGGCCAATGAACGTTGTCGTTGCATTGGCCCTCATACTGTAGAAGATTTAGAACGAGGCCACGGATTAAAATGCCCAAATGGACACCGTTGGTCTTATAGCACAGAAGATAAAAAACTCATTATATTAGCCGACTAGGCTCCGGTGCTACCAAAGCCACCACTTCCTCGTGCGGTTTCTTCCAAAGCGTCAACTACCAGCCAGTCAAAGAGATAAACAGGCTCTATTTCCATTTGAGCAATTCGATCACCATGTTTCAAGGTAATTGGGTTGACATTACCTACATTTGTTACAATAACTTGTATACGACCCCTATAATCAGCATCTATACACCCCGGCGAATTAGTAACAATCAAGCCCTGCGTTGCCAAACCGCTTCTTGCTCTCACATTGGCCTTCCACCCTGGTTTTAGCTCCATAGAGAAGCCACAATCAATTTTAATGGTGTTTCGATGATTAAGTCTAATTTCACCCGCTGGGATATTGGCAACCAAATCAACGCAAGCTGCACCCTCTGTTTTGTATTGTGGAATGAACATAGGATCATCTACCACAATTTTAGTCACCACCTTATGCAATGGTGGCTCATAGAAATCTTTAGCTGGGCAGGGGACCGGCAAGGGGCTCGCCATCACCCGTTTCTTTTCCTTCGGGATATGGCAAGGGTTGGTATTGAACTCCTTCGCTTCCTGCATTACCAATTTCTGGCACTGGTCCTTCATCGATACATTCGACTCCTGGCAACTCGGCTGCAACTGATCCTTCGTTGGATTCTTGCATTGGCACTGACATTGACATTCTTTCTCGTTCATCTTTTTCCTTTCTTAGTTTTTCTCTTTCCTCTCGAACTTTAATAACTTGCTGATTGATATTGTCAGCAAAATACTTCATAGCATTGTAAGGATATGCCGACGCCTTTTTTATCAATTCTCTCTTTGTGTATTCGTCGTAATTTTGCTCATTTATCCAATCAGTCAACATCTTGAAAGTAATTCTTTTTTCAAAACGTGGTCTAACTCGGCCCTTATTGTCTTTTCCACTCCCTATGGCACCCACCTGAGCATTAAAAGCTTCTGGCATAATTATAGTTCCTTTTCTAAAACAAATCAATATATAATAGTGATGAAAATATCATTTAGACAATTTGTAGAACAGAACGTGCCGGGAACACATAACGACGGTCCTGGTGGGGCATTTAATCTAGGCACAGGTGGGGCATTTATTACAAGCGACCAATCAGGGAGCGAAACACAAAGCAATTTAACTCCCGTCCTGCCAGCCTATGAGTTAACCACTCAAGTAGTTCCCCACACTAAATTCACTGGTAAAATAGCACAAATAAAAGAATACCAAGACCCATATAAAACCCAAGTTCAAATACGAGTGGAACAAAAAATTCAAAGAAAAACTGCTGATGGCAAACTGGTGAATGTTGTCAAATCAGAAACTATTTTAATCAACACAGACCAATACCGCACAATGCAAATAATGAATGGTGGCAAAAAACCCAAAGAAGGTGATGTTGCTATAATCACATTACTAAGATTGCCCAACGATCAAAAAAGCCAAGCTACTGTGATGGGAATGCGATATTGATATGTGCTTTTTCCCAACTAGCTAATTTTTGCACTATTTCATCATATTCTTTGTCAGTTTGATCTGGGAATTTTGGTTCTAAAACTGCGTACATATCACCATGTTGTCTGGCTATTCCCATTCCACGTAGACGAAGCTTCTTGTTTGCCACAGTCCTGGGAGGGATCGTCATCTTGACTTCACCAGTAAGTGTAGGGACCACTATATCAGCACCCAAAACCAATTGAGTATATGTTACAGGCACATGGCAAAAAATATGGGGTCCGTGCCGAGTATAAAACGGATGTGATTGCACCGTGACTTTAATGTGCAAATCACCTTTTCTGCCATTTGAATCAACTTCTCCTGCATGTGGTACTTGCAACACACTTCTGTCTTCAATCCCCGAAGGAATATCAACAGATACGATATTCTCCTCTGTGCCTTTGTATCCGCTTCCTGAGCAAGCGTCACATTTTGTTTGGGCAACTTTGCCTTGCCCGCCACAAGCGGTGCATGTTGTATGTATAACAAATGGCCCTTGATGTGATGTTTGTCCACCAGAACCATGACAAACATCACAGGTTTTCCACTCTTTGACGCCATCAGTACATTCTTTGCACTTAGCACGAACTTTTACAGGAATATCTTTTCTACAACCTAATATAGATTCCTGAAAAGTAAGAACTACCTCGACAACTATAGGATGTTGTCGGGAGCGACCCATTGGCCCTCGAAACATGTTGCCGAAAATGTCGCCACCAAAGTTGAAACCAAAGGGCGTCCCAATACCCGATCTTTGACGATCATATTGAGCCCTTTTTTGAGGATCGCCCAAGGTTTCAAAAGCTTTGGCAACTTCTTTAAATTGCTCAACCAATTCTGGCTTATTTGGGTTGATATCTGGGTGTGAAGCTACTGCTTTCTCTCGAAAGGCTTTGTTAATCTCTTCTTCGCTAGCATCTTTATTGACACCAAGAACATCATAATAATCCATACAATCGATTATTCCTCTTCGGGAGCTTGTAACAATACAGCCCTGACGTTATGGGGTTCAATAATACCCATTTCTCGCACTTGGTCATCACTAACCTTTGGAACAGGATTATAGCTTCCCACCACCATTACACGATCACCCTTGTCATAACCCCATGTTTTGGGATCAAATGACGGCCCATAATCTAATACTATGGATTGTTGCACTTCATGCCCAGATGTTTTGCCACCGGGCAAAATCATGGTGGTGCCCAACATTTCATTGTCGGTAAGATGCTCTACAAGAACTTGCGAACCCACAGGTCTACAACCAATAATTTTCGGAACCATTTGTTTTTCCTTTTTAGTTTGAGTCTTCTGGTGGTGGTGGTATATTTATGTCATTTGCCGTCCACATATCGAATGTAGACCAATTACTTGTACCAACCCACCCTTGTCCATTAACAAATAAAGAAGGCGATGTATAAGCCAATGGTTCTTTTTTTTCTTTGTATTTTGACAACAATTCTTGCACCACGGCTTCTTTCAAGTCACAATAACCCATCCATCCCCTGTCAAAAGCTGTTTCTAAAAGCTCTTTCAATTCTTCTGTTGTGATCTGGACCATAACTTTACCTATAATAGTATAAATTTCAAAATATCGAAATAAAATAACATTTTCCATCTCTTTCGCCCAATAAAACTGGGCAAATAGATTTGTCAGCAATGGATTCCGATAATTTTCCCGGCGTATCTATCTTAGGAGAGACGACAATATAATAATCAAAAATAGGATTACCGGCTGCCTCTGGGAAGTTTTCTGTTATGCCAATAGCATTTTTGATTCTATCTGGTAAGTCTAAAAGATGGGCGGGATAAGCAGCAGGCACATAATTTGAAGATATAGAACACCCGTGCATTTTCCCCAAAATTAAAGCAATAAGCGTCATGGTAATTCTGCGAAATCCATAGTGTGTGTCACCAAAGGATTCCTGAAAAACATCCAATGATTTTTTAATCTCTGCACACATGGACTCACAGCCCAAACGCTTGAAATGCTCGGCCTGTTTCTCAAATTTTTCTATTTCTGCCTTGTAAGCCATGTTGTGCCTCACATATAGGTCAAAATTAAGAGGGATATTATCGCTCCATTTCCTATAGGCATTAGTCAAATCAATGGCTTGCGTGCTTTTCACCAGTCGTGCAGCTTCTTTTTCTCCTCTTTGCAAAAGCCGGGCACACATCTTCATCAGTCTTATTTTGTCCTCTATATCCTTGATTTCCGGCTTGAGAACCCTAAAAAGCTCTTGATGCAAAAGAACATAGCCCCTTTTCCTAGCAAAGGTGGCTGCCTCTATTGCTTGTGTAATTTTGGCGACATGACAATAGCCAAGCACATCTTGAAGATCAGGATGTAACAGATTCAAGACGGGGCACAAGCCGTGTAAAAAAGAGCCAAGGTCACGCCCCAAAACTGCTTTTACATCTTCTACGTCTGTATCGCCAATAAATCTAAAGAATTCAGAATAAATTTTGCGAACTTCGCCCGTCTGAGCGAGAGCAGCATCTATTTCTTCTCGAATATCATTCATTTTATTTCTTCATGGGTTCAATAATACAACTCACCCCTTTTCCCTCTAATCGGGGAGTGCTCAGGGGTTTCCCACAAGAAACCAAAGAATCAATCATTTTCTGCATAAGGCTAAAACCCAGGTCTTTGTGAGCATTTTCTGCACCTTTGAATCTTACCATAAGTTGAACCCTATTTCCAGCCTCAAGGAATCTTTGTGCAGAATTTATCTTCACATCAAGATCATGAGTGGCTATAGAAGGCCGCAAACGTATTTCTTTAAGTTGCTGAGCCTTTGTTTGCGACTTACTCTTCTTTTCTTTAATGCTTTGCTCATAGCGAAATTTGCCATAATCCATTATTTTGCAAACTGGTGGTCGAGCATTTGGAGCCACTTCTACAAGGTCCAAACCTTCTCTCACCGCAATTTCTAATGCCTGAGAAGTAGGCATTGTGCCCAATTTTTCTTCGCCTAAGATAACCATTACTGGCGAGAATCTGATTTGTCGATTAACACGACAGAACTTTTGCTGATCTTTTTGCATAAACTATTTGCTTGTCTTTATACCCTTTCTCATTCTTTGTAAAACAGGCGACACATCATCACTATCAATTTTTACATTGATAACACACACAGACTCATTCACAAGGGCTGCACTCATAACAGAGTGTAGCGTTTGTTCATCTTCTACTAAAGCTCCCATACCTCCAGAAATTACATCCACCATTTTTTCATAGTCCCATTCATGAATATCATAAAAAGGACCAGTAATTGAATTGCTTGCATAACCACCATTGTTTAACACACATACTATGGGGTTCAAACGACGAGCAACAATTGTGCTTAGTTCACTACAAGACATTTGAAAAGCCGCATCTCCCAAAATAACTATTGGACGCATCTTGGGAACGGCGGTTTGTAATCCTAGAGCGGCTGGTAGAGCGAAACCCATGCTTGGATAATATGCTGTTGCAAAGAATCCATGTTGATGGGTAATTAAATCACTTGCACCGAATAATGAATCCCCCACATCGGATACAATAATAGAATTGGCATTCAAAATACTATTTATTTTTTCAAAAAACCTCGCCACAGTAATTTTAACACCACTGCGTGGTCGGAACTCTTTGTTGATTGGGGCTGCAATGACTGTGGCTAAGCCCTCCCGGCGAATTGAGGCTTTAAATAAAGCCCGGATAAAATCTTCAAAACCAACCTTATCTGCATAGAAATGATTTTTAATACACAGTTCTGAAGAACACGTAACTGTGTGTTTATTAGCGGGCAAATTCTGGCAAGAAGATACGCCTAAAACCAACAAACAATCAGATGTATCAATTGTTTCCTGAACTTTTGGATTGCTTCCTGCTCCTGCATAAACCCCAATCGCCAAGGGATGACTTTCATCAATTAGAGATTTGCTTAAAAGCGTGGTAACTACCGGAATGTTATATTTCTCGGCAAACTTCAAAAGAAGGGCACCCAAGCCATGACGATCTAATTGAATTCCGCCCAAAATAACGGGCTTTTTAGCTTCATTCAACCAGTCTACCACTTCTGCCAACGCTTCTTCTAAAATCTCTTTATTACTTTCGGGAGCAGAGGGTGTGCCCTGTTTGTAAACATCATATACCAAAGTCTTATCAGCAATATCTTCTGCCAATTCAATGAATACTGGTTGTTTGTGATATTTTAATTTTTCCAACACAGAATCTATTTGATAGCCAGCAGTGCTAACATTATTCAATGTGGTGGAGGCACAGGTCAAATATTGAAACACTTTATTGTGATAGCTCTCCTGGCATTGGCCCTGTGATTTAGCCCCAGAAATAACAATAACAGGAGAATGCTCTGCTTTTGCACAAGCTATGGCATTTGCTATTTTCAAAGCTGACATTTGTGATACACAAACACATCCAACACCACGAATACGAGCATAAGCATCGGCGGCAAACGCCGCATTTATTTCTTGTGTAGTATGAACTACTTCAACGTCTGATTTGGACAATTTTTTGAAAAAATTAGTAATATGGTCTCCAGGCAAGCCAAACACATGTTTTACGCCCGCATTTTCCATTCTTTCTACTAAAAAGTCTGACACACTCGACATGAAATATTCCTTACAACAAGATTTCTGAAGTTGGACTATCAATAATGCCTATCACAAAGCCTTCCGAAGATGTTGGAAATCGTCTTTCCCACTCTATCCCCTCGCCAGCAACACAACCAAAATCTGTTGGTGTATAGGTGCTTGGAGTAAAACTGGGTATTATCTCTGGTGCAAAAGTCAACTGAACTGAAGGTTCCGGCTCGGCCATTTTCAATAATCTGAATTCTAACAAAAAACACCCAGGAACACAAGTGTCGAGTGCGGAGAAATTATAAACCAAGTAAGAATCTATAAGTTGATCTGTGCTTGTGCTACCATCTACATTAAGAATGTCATCGTAAACTAATTCTATTTCACCGGGTGAATTCAAAATACGAAACGCTTTTAAAGTTTGTCCTTTTTTATACGATGCTGGCAAAGTACCATGATAACCTCTCTGCACACGTATTAATTTGTTGGCTTCATCAAATCCCGTTACCAGCATTTGTTCGGGCAATCTTGTGCGATCTACCACTATGATATCATTCTGCATAATTTGTTGAAAACCAACATCGTCAGCCAGCCTAAAATACTCATCTGTTTCGCTAATGCTGGTCTTTAATTTAACATTACTCCACATGCTGGCTTCTACCACCAGTAACTCACTGGTAAGGTCCATAGGACCATCACAGTCAGAAACCGAGACTTTGAAGGCAGGTCGAGTATCATGACGCTTGATGCAGAAATCAGAACTGCAAGTAGTGCCGCAATTGTTTTGGCTGTAGCCAGGAACGCCGAGTTGTGTGTTGCAAACTGTCATATCCTATATATGTTCACAAAAAACATTAAAAAATTCCTATTCTATCCATGTCTGCAACCGCATCTTTCACACAGTTTAAGTTTCCAGAAAATTCTGTAAGCTGAATCCCGGCTTTCTTGGCAATTTCCTCTATTTTAGCTAATGCTTCAGCATTAACAGAAGAACCAGCATCTGCCCTGAAATTGAAATATATTATTTTGTCAATTCCAGCCGCTATAATTTCCAGCATACATCTGGGACAGGGAGGGGCCGTAATATAAATAGTTGCTTCTTTTAATGAACCAAAAGAGTGGTTAATAGCATTGATTTCCGAATGCACAATCATGTCGTATTTTTCTGGGCGGCTCCAATCCACTTCGTCATCTGCAATGCTTTGTGGTGGACCATTGTATCCCCAGCCCTTAGGACGATTTTCATCACCCACAATTACTGATGCTACTTGTGTGTGTGGGTCTTTAGAAAACAATTGAGCAATACAAAATGCCAGCCCCATATAACGCTCGTCTCGGGTAGGTACTTCTCGTGGTGGTGTTCTTTTTTTCATTCTATTAATTGCACATATTGAAAAATGTGATCTTTGTAAACAGCTTTAAAAGCTTTTAATTTGTTGCTGGCATCTGGGCTTAAATTGCGTATCAACAATGCTTCCGGCAAAGGAACATACATTTGCCAAAAGTTATTATCTTTCATTCTCAACAAACAAGCGAGCGGCACATAAGACAGTGATAGAAAATCAACACATCTGACATAATAGCAATCATTTACATTATCGTAAACATACCCGCCCAAAGGGGAGCCACATTCGCATCTTATTTTTTGCAAAGCATTTCTTCCCAATTCCTTATGCAAAGCCAACACGATTACAAAAGTACGATCTTTAGTACGAGTAAGTTGCAGATTTGTCTTGATGGCTCTTGTGTCTTTTTCCGACAATAAAGCAGGAACATTTGTCATATTGTCTAGTGATTGTTCATGTGCAATATCTGATAAATCACTGTAGTTCATAATTTTCTCCACTTATATTTGCCATTTTCTATATCAGCTAATGCATCTAAATCAAAATTTTTCTTGGCCACAGCGTGAGCGGCTTCAATTTTTTCCATTTTAACACGCATTGCAAACATCCACCGCACACTGCACTTATGCCCTGTGTGCTCAGTAAAACGAAAATAATCGCCATAGAGAAGATAATATGATAAAAAACACTGCTGAACGGAGGTTCTGAAATACTTGAGCAAATAAAGTTTTTCTTTTGGAATAGCCACTTCTTTGTTGGCAATAAATTTTAGCTCAGCATCTGAATCTAACATATTTGTATTCTATCAGAAGAGATATCATCTCTGCAAATAAATGTTTTTTGTTTTCCATTTGGATAAAATTTTGGGTGCAAATAAACAGTATTCCAATCATATTCTGGCTCTATATCCAACCCCGAACAATTTACCTTCAACAAAATACAATGCGAATGCACATGTATATCCATTGTGTCAACTATGTATTGCGGATCATCAGTTAAAAAAATGGGCTGCATTCCATAACGCTCTATATAATACCTTACATTTCCTAGTCCTTTGTGTCCTGTATTTATTCGTAATCCCTGCACAAGAATTGATGTCAGGTGTATTTTTTCAGCAAAGTGATATAAAATCATTATATCACTACCCCATAACACAGTTCCAGGTTTACCAATAAAATACCAGCCCTGAAACATTTGGGAATGCCTAACTGACTGCATCTATTCAACACACCCAACACCAGTTGAACACCTCCTTTTATGCCTTCCCTTTCAATCAATTCATAGGCTAAAGGCACGCCTTCTTCAATAGAGGTGTTTAATGCTCGATCAATACAGGCAGCGGATTTGAAAATATTGGGACTAATT
Organism: Pseudomonadota bacterium; assembly: GCA_023229365.1. NCBI lineage: Bacteria > Pseudomonadati > Pseudomonadota > Pseudomonadota bacterium. The sequence continues at coordinate 107,415 of JALNZK010000002.1, forward strand.
CTGCCGCCACAATGAAGTTGCTTATTGGCAAAAAAATCTTGCAAGTATCCTACTGCCAATTCCTCCACATTTTCCAAAAAATAATCATCAACGAACTCGACCCCTTGCTCTTCTGTTTCTTCGTAAAAAAGAGTAGACACAGACATTTTATGCTCCTGTAAAGGGTACTGGTCTATTATTTAAATAATTATGACATCATAAAAAAAATGTGTCAAGGGGATTTGTCGTACCCTTGCTCTATATTCTTGAATATCGGATAGCCAGGGCAATTATCCCCCAAAGCTACTCCCTGAACATGGGGGTCAATACCTGTTATTTTGCAGTTTTCTAAAAATTCGTTTACCGTCTCATCCATGCGTTTTTTTGCGACTTTTTTGTGTTTTATGCAATACCACTGCCATGCCAATGGGTCTTCTTGTAAATATCGGCATTGTCGATGATCTCCCACAAACATTAAACAAATATCTTGCAACTGTTTTTGACTCAACATAATGTTTTCCTTACATCCAAATGTGTTGTTCTTCTCCAATGTCAGATATCAGCACTCCCTCACCGTGTGAAATTTCATGCTGATGGGCGACACACAAAATACCATCCTCTTCAGCAGACAATACCATATCTACCGCATCTATTCTGATTTTTCCGTCCACATACAGTTGTTGGCCTTCCACTCGGATTTTTTTAAACCGATCTACCTTAAACCAACGAGACGATCCATCAGGATTTGTGAGAGATAAGCACCCCTCAAAAGATGATACCTTTTCATCTTCTATGGGCGTATATTTGCAGTTTAAATAGTAGCCAAATGGCATCTCTGCCGATTTTCTGACAACGTACATATTCCAAGGCAACCCCACCTGTACCGCATGAAGACCAATTCCTTTGCGTAATTTGCACAAAATTTCTAATGCAGCAAATATCTTATACAATTCCACGGGGGATTTATCAGCAGAGCCAGCTTTGGGAATTTGGTCAACTGGAATTATTTTTGGGATAGTTTGGTCGTTATCGCATCGCTCTTTTGATACAGCCATTTACGTAATACCTCGGGTTGTCCCCTAAGTTCGTTAGGAATTTTCAGGATTACAGGAATTTCTTCTCCATCCACTACCACAAGGTCCAATCCCTTGGTAATCAGTTTTCTGAGCAATTCAGATTTGTTCCATCCCATTTTTTTCGCAGATACATCTAGTAATTCTTGCATCTCTAATGGAAGCGATATACTCATTACATTCTGTGCCATATTTTACACCTTATACTGTTTTTGGTCTATTTGCTTTTATGCGTTTCATTTGGGCCGCTTTTTCTTTTCGCCTACGGCGTTCTCCCTTGCTTTCAAAATACTGTTTTGATTTCCACAAGGTCATCACACCAGAATCCGTTGTTTTTTTTCTAAACTTACCCAACAAATTCCTAAAGTTTTCTTCGGGCGACTTTCCATGTTCCACCCGCAAAATCGCTCTACAATTCACTGCCATGTTGTACTCCTCAAGTCTCTATTTACTTTTAAAAATTTTGCACCCATTTTATTGGTTCGCATTTGTCGTACATTATCATAGAGTACGATCTCTTCTCTTTCTACTGGCGATGGCCACTTTTCTCGATCTAATTCCTTCAAAAATGACCCCACAGTAGATAGTATAACATCAAAAAAGTTATTTTTCCATACATCTACGCTATTTTCTGGTACAATATTAGGAAAAGAAAATATATATCGCCTTGGAAGTGTTTTATCCGCCAATAAATCATCTATCTCATACTCTTTTTGCCCATTATACCTTAAACGCTCATCTAATGCCACAAACGGGGCTCTTGCTGCCATAGACCAACGAGAAATACCAGAAAACACATCTAACACACATCCTACTGTTCTCATGACACCCATTAATTTTACCACATCCTTCTCAGTTGTATACATGCAACTGGGTAGTTCTGTGGAAAGATCATGAGTTGTAAAATTTTGATAAATAATGGGAGTAATACCACTGTCAACCAAGCTTTCTGCTAATTTTACCCAAAAACTCTTCGGACTCTTTATGTAAGTCAAAGACCCCTGCCGCCAGGACCGTATCTGTTCTACAGGATATAATAAAACTTTTGCACCACTTGCAATCAATTGCCTATTAAATTCGGCCCCTAAAATACCAGATGAAGGAACGCTCATCAAATATCTGCGAACATGTTTGAACTTATCCCAAAATTCCTTCTTGATTCCATTGTCATAAACTGACAAAAATACTTCTGGCCCGGCGACATCTTCCAACCAATAATTCAATTCCCTTCTAAAATGCACACTTAACTCAGATTCGTTGTCAAAACCATTGGCAGACAAAGCAAACTTTTTCAAAACACTTTCTTCACGTATCGTCCACACTTCATTCACATAAGGAAAAAGATGCTCATAACCGGGCCAAGTGCAGACAATGAAATATTTAGAAGTTTTTACTTGTTCACGATAACGCTTTAACAACATAGAAGAAAGTATAAAACTGGATCGTATGTCCCCAAAAAATAAAACAGTACAAATATTGGACAAATTGCCAGGGATGTCCTTCTCCACCCATCGGGTGCGAGTAAAACCACATTTATCTGCGGCTCGGGTTAGTATGGATGGGACATCAACATCTATCATGTGTAAGCTCCAATTCTTTTATCATTCTCTTTTTTCCATTGTTGTGCCACATGTTCCGTCTCTAGTAATCCAAAAATATCTTCATAGTTTCCAATATTCATTTCTAAAATAGCCCTCTTAGTCAAATCGATAAATGCCTCATTGTCATTATACGCATTCCAGAAATGAGAAACTATAAGTTTTCTTGGTCCGAAATCACATAAATTTCTTCTATAACCTTCTTGTCCTATTCCCCAAATTTGATCTGGACTTTCTGCTAAAATATAAGGCACTCCCATCATTCCAGCCAAACGTGTAGAAGCTGTCCAAAACTGCACTGTGAATTCGCATTGTTTCACAATCGCAAATGTTAGTTCTAAATCTCTGGCTTCTATCTTGCGAGACATGTCTATGATTCCATCAACAGGACAGGCTTGTGTACTCTGTTTTTCGCCCAACCAAATTGGATTATAACCCATGTCACGCAATAATTTAACCAATTTAACGTAAAATTCAGGCTGTAAATTCCTGCCATAGGTGGCTCTGCCTCTAGCGAAAACAGCCACACTTTTTGGCTTTAAATATTTTTTTGCTTCCTCCATCTTATCAGGCGAAGGAGGTGGCAAAGGAATTGCCAATCGTTTCCAAAAATGTATATCATTAAATAAAGATTTGACAAAAGTTGCGTTTTTACAATTAGGACATTCTTCGGTGTCTTCACGCCAATAATGATTGCATTTTTTACAAGAATTGACTATCGCACAAGCCGCCAAATGCTCAGGTGGGCAAAAATTACCCAATTTTGCCACTTCTTTATGCAAAAGGGCAATGTTTTTTGAGGAATTGCTAAATGCATTAGAGTAATCTCTAAGCCACTGATGTTCCTCTTTTAGTTCCCAAAACTCATCTGCCAAGTGTCGATACAAATAAGAACGACCGTACCATCCTAAGACAATTACATACAAACCGCCATAATTCTGTAATACTTTTGGGATGCTATAAAGCACAGATAATGTTTCACACCCAAACTCAAAAAGCGTAGAAATAATTAGAATTTTGCGAATATCTTTGGGCTTAGGCCGAGCATTAAATTTATGGACATTAAAACTAATATCCTCCATTGTTTCTTCTTTGGCTTTGGGGGGCGACTTGATTAACCTCATGTATTTCCCCGAATTCTAATAAGCTTGACTTGCGTGTTGCATTTAGGGCATTTGAAAACTCTTGGACCGCCACAATTAGCACACTTTTTTACTTCGGCAAGATGAGCCAAATCAGCAGATATGCCAGTAGATAGCTCTGTCCACTTGCAATGACGACAGTGCATTTTGAAGCATTTTTCCATGCTTTAGCAGAGTAAGCTGTAAAAAAATTGCATTCCTAAAACGAAAACAAATCTCTAACCCCCGCCACCAGCTACCGCACCATAGTTGGGGAAAGAATAACTGGCGACTGCGGTTTGATCTAATCTATTTGCACCAATTTGAATAGTATTAGCCACCTCCAGCACATCCATTGATGTAGAAACATTACAAACACTCAATTCTGAATTTCTGATTATTGCTCTGGCAAATAGAGCAGATATGCTGGTGCCTGCGGTGTTAATGAACGGTCGATAAAACCCAGTTAATACAACATTACTTACATTTACATTGCCCGATGTTGAATTATCATCAATGATAATGGGTCGATTGTTTGGTGTTGCGTCAAAATCAGTAGATGCTGATAATTTGCCAACTCTAATATTTCTATCTAAATTATATACTCGACCAGTATTATAATACCTGCCTGTGTAGGCTTCCGCAATTTGAATGTCAGTATTTGCACTATTTGAACTATTAGCGACCAATGAGACAATTGTAGCTGGTCCCAATCCTGCGTCGGCAAAACTATCGTAAATATTTTGTGAATATGTCCCGTTCTTATGAATTAACAACTCCTGCCCATTGGCCCATGTTGTTGTCACATCTCCCACTACTGTAAATGTCAATCCTAATGATGGTTGCCACCCATTGATACAAGTGCCCACTCCAGTAGAATTGCCGCCAGGGTTGAACGTAGAATTCAATATGGCACTGGCTGAAAGCCATCGATATGGCAAAATACCTCCTACTTCAGCCGACAATCTCCAACGACTCACATCTGCATCGTACCAAATAAAATATTGAGCCCCGCCAACAAGGCCATCTCTTTGATAAACTGTATGATCGTTCCATCCAGATGGATAATCAGAGGTTGGGTAGTAATATCCAGTCACATCGGGGCTTAATGTGCCAGTCACGGTACAAAAATCCGCTATACTTGTGCATAAAATATTGCTATACAATAACGGATCGCCATATAAGGTCAATTTTCCACCATCGGCAATTGTTATACCGTTCGCTCCATCCGTAGTTGTATCCCACAATATTTCGGCTGTATATGCTTTATCTAACACAGAACCTACCGTACCAATTCGCAATTCCCCAGTGGCACCAATCGCAATAGTATAATTACCCATTGTAAGCTTGGTTGATGCAGTCGTAGAAAAACTTAAAATCCCATTAACTACAATGCCTTTACTTGGTGTTGTGCTGTTGAGATCACAAGTCACAGTATCAGTAGACGCTATAACAACATCATCTGTGCCTATGGTTGGTGCAACACCACCCGACCATGTTGCACCAACCGACCATGTTCCACCACCAGTGCCATTGGATGTTTTTGTTGCCATAATTAATCTCCCTGTGGGCTAATAGAATAGGGGAAACTTTGCGTCATAGCTGTGCTTAAAGCATCTATTTTACCTTTAAGAACTTGAATTTGTTTCTCAAATTTAGAAGCATTTTCCCCTCGACTCTCAAAAGCATTTAATTTGCACTCCATTTCGTGCAATTGAATTTTTAATGCATCCAAATTCTTGATATCTTCTTCGGAGAAAGTCAGCCCCAAAGAACCGGGCTCCAAAGACTGATCCATACCCACAGTATTTTGTCTTATGGGATTTGGTGTTTGAGCAATACTTTTCGCCACATTAGCAACATCTTCGGTGCTTTCTACAATGTCCTTTGTAGAAAGCCCAACCATACGACGCCATTCTTTGACTAATTTGGGGTCTATTGCCTCATTCAAAACAGAAGGATTTTCTGCCTTTTTGGTTACTTGATTCCAATATTTAACATCCTGCTCGGCTGGCTTATCGGTGGGGTGCGTATTTTGCAGCCCAAAGAAGCTTTCCTCGGAGGTTTTGGGAGAAGGAGTTACATTTGCTGCATTCTTAAACTTACCATCTGCTGTTGCTTTTTCTATAATTTGAGCCCATTTTTCTAGCTCTTCTCTATCTTGATAATACATATTTGCCATATTTTTGACCTCTCGAATAATTAGTCACAGATATATATGTTCTAATTATTTATTTTCGGCCTTATTAATTCTATTACCTCCCATTGTGGATCATCAGGCGGCACACATTCCCTATCTGTGTAGTAATAGAACTCGGCAACAAACTCATAAGGCTTCTGAGCCACTTCGTCTTCTGACATGCCATCTAATAGGTCTTGGGCTATCTCAGCAGGGGTATGCCAAGAACTCTCCTTATTAGCATAAAATAGTTTAGACATTATGTTGGCAGCGGATTGAGCCGAATTGGGACGCTGCAATGTCTGAATGAGGAATTTCTTTTCTTCGCCATTTATTAGCTCACAAACGGCGTGAAAACAAGCCATTACCTGCCCTGGTTTGGGCTGGTGCTCCCGAATGTTGAAAAAATATTCGTTGAAATTAGATTGATCGATATCTTGATAGGTCATGAAAAACCCTTTCTTGTTCTATATAAGAAAGTTAGCAAATTAAAAAATTATGATATTTGCTCCATTATCTCCGCAATATATTCGCAATTATGAACATTTGACACATTACCAAACAGTGGCTCTCCGTTACCTAAAAAAAAAGGCCGGAACATCAACAAACAATGTTGTTTTACATACCTCTGGCACAACCACTGGTTGTGCAAAAATGTACAAATATTCTGTGCCTGAATTTGTAAATATTGAAAAATATCATTTTAATAAAATTTGTTACCTAAACAACCTAAATCCCAGGCTACGCATTGCATGGATGGTGTCAACAGCCAATTCACAGTCTTTAAGCATTGATGGTCCATCCACTATTGCATCTCTAAACAACAATGTTTATACAATTTCAATCCCTTACAATGCCAATAAACAACAGTGGGAAGAAGCGTATGACATAACTGCCCAAATATGTCCAGATTTGGTCTATACGACACCATCTACTTTTATGGCGTCTTATTTTGCCACAGAAAACAAAACACCACTTAACTGTGTGGTTATGTTTAGCTGTGAGACCTTGTTTGACGACACTCGTGATAAATCACTCAAAATATACACATCTGTTATAGATAAAATGAGAGCGTGGGATACGGGGCTAAGCTTTATAGAATGCAGGTACGGAACAAAACATATTGATGACGAATTATGTCTTGTTGAACAAAATAACTACAACGAAATTACAAGCACAGATTTTTTCAATTACAGCCAACCATACGCCTCTTGTAAAACCGATGATCTGGGCGTAATACAAACAAAGAGTTGCCAATGCGGCATTTATGGCAGGGTCTTTACAGAATTTACAGGAAAGTCTATACAATGTCTTTGGGATAATAACAAAACGCCTTGTGACCCACATACAATTACATCATTTATATCTTCATTTCTTAAATCAAAAAATCAAACACCTGTGCCGTATATGATTCGACAAAACAAAAAAGGAATAATCACCTTATTTATAGATCAGCAAAATGAGACATCTGTATTGATAACAAAAGATGTGTTAAAAGGATTATTGCATCAACCAGTGCAAATAGAACAATATGAGAATGCTCCAAGAAACAGCGACAATAAATTACTCTTTATCTCCTCCGAGTTCTCCTCTGTGCAATAAGAAATAATACAATCCTACAATTGCATTATTGATAGTCCATCGAATTGTTTGACAACCACCATAATGGCATTTTTCACAATTGTATTTCTTGTGTCGTTCTACACAACCTCCACCACAACTAGGTAATATGGGGCAATGAACACACTCCGTATCTTCACAGGGACTAATTGCTATAGCACTGTCTTCCTCTGCCAGTTTCATGTCATATATGGTTCCAATGGCGTCTTCGTCGCTTATTCCACCAATACATTTGGTCACATTACCGTTTGGAGCTATTGTGTAATAAAATCTCATATTCTTCATGCACCCCGGTAAGGTAGGAGCAAGAAACCTATATACTTCTGTCTTTCCTTTCAATGCTTGAATAGTATCATTGGTCACAATGGCAAAATCTTCTTGCTTCATGCCCAATTGATTTGGAAATCGAGTCATCGCTGGCGATGGATTAACAATACCACCGGCAGAATTTCTCTGATTGAGACCTTTGTTTAATATATCATCTAAAAATTGCTTGTATTGTTCAGAGTTTGAGTAATCAAGATTACTTCGCACATCTATTTCCAATCCCTTAGAATATCCAGCAATTAAGTTCTCCATAATAATGTCATAAGAAGATGGGTTGGCACCAATTAAAGGTCTTCTTGCGTCATGTATTTCACGCATCCCATCAATAGTAATTTGAACACTACGACAATTGATTGACAGCAATCGATCTATCATTTCGTTGTCTAATAATGTGCCGTTAGTAATAATATTGTTTGAGAATTTCACCCCTCTATTTTTGCAAACATCTTTAATTTTTTTGGCAAGATCACATACTATATTTGGGCACAACAACGGCTCGCCGCCATACCAAGTTATAGAAAAATTTATTGTAGGGGTGGAAGAAATACAATGGTCAATAAATCGCACAAGCTGATCTTGTACATCGGATGACATGTCGGTAGCCATGCAATATTCTTTGCACTCTTTTTCATAACAATAAAAACAAGCTGCATTGCAGCGACTAGTCACAACAATGACAAATTTCTTCTCTTGATTGTTGTTAAGATGATCTACATCAGTTTGTCGAAAAGTTGCAAACTCATCCTCATCAACAGGCACTAAAAATTTGTGTTTGCGAAGCTTTCTTTTGAACTTACTTAAACATAATGTGCTGTCGGCTATTTTTTGAAAATCCTTTAATCGATCATTCAATTTTATCAATGTGCCAGACACTTGGTTGTACAATAACCAAACATCTTCATGCTGCACCAATATGTTGTATTTAGAAAGTTTATACCTTTTAAACATCTTATCCCTTTATCAAGCTACCATATTGCTACAACAACCACTACAACCACAAACGCTACTAAAATCTGCTAATACAGTCTGACAAGCGTGGGGAGCATCTGTTCGAACAAATACTTCACACTCATCAAAGGAAAACAATCCATTAAACAAAATACGAAACAACTTGGGATACCATTTTCGTTGTTGAGTGCAGGATTTTTCACTTGTTGCTAACATTGTACCTCCTTTAGGACAAGCATATATAGCTAGTCTATAATAGTAAAATCTTCCTTGATTTTATCTATTACATCTTGTTTGACTATGGCACTTTCCGGCCAACGCAAAACATTCAAACGACCATCTTGGCTTTTTTCCTTAGGCACCATTTCTTTCCTAAGCTCTCTGGGGAAACTTTCAAATGTGTAATCTTTCCAATCCCCCATAGGCTTTTTAAGCCTCATTTGTAATAAATTGCCCCACTCGCATGTCGGCTCCCACCAAGCAATTTCTTCCTCAAATCTTTCAAAATCATCTTTCCAAATAGTAACAGTTTCTGCTCTTCCATTGCCGTCCACAACTTTGACCTTGTATCCTTTCTTAGACTTCATAATTCGAGGCTTCTCTATTATCTGCACCTCCACCGGCTTAATGGCATGATCGCCCTGTGCAATTGCTATATCGAACTCCTCAAAGGTTCTTCCTTTATAATCAGGAGATTGCGTCAACACATAATCCCAAGGAAAACCATAATATTTGTTTTCGGCAATAGACAAGTGATGTGATAATAAAACCTGCATTTCGTGATCTATTTTTCCCGATGGATTCCAATTATCCATTGTGATAACGGTATCGAGTGCTACCTTTTTCTCATTGTTGGCTTTAGATTTGTTATATTGATTGATGGCTGTAAAAACATCTTCGGCCATGCCGTCCAAACACATAGCACTATGCTTTTCAATAAATTCCTTTTTCTTCAGGTCTTTAAACTGAGCACACCAATCGCCATCTATTATTTTCTCATATTCTGATTGTACTAAGGATATAATTTCATCTAGACGATCTTGTTGAGAAGTAATATATCTCTTATCTCGATCTTTGCGTGATTTGCTTTTGCAACGATAGAATTCAGCAAATTCATACAAAACCATCGGTTCATCAGAAAAAACCCGTAAAGCAATCAGTGGCTTCAAAACATCAGCATAAGTGCCAAATCGTTCCATAAAATCTACAAAAGAACTATAGGGCTGTCCTGCCACGATTTTTTCAGCAACCTCATCACCAACACCCTTAATGTCCGCAAACCCTAAATATATTTCATTGTCTATAATTTCAAAATGAACCTTCGACTTATTGATATCAATACGATTGATCGGCACCCCAAATCTTTGGGCTTCTAATCTGTATTCTTTAATCTTGTCAGCATTTTTTTCACAACTCAAAATAGCTGCAAAGAACTCTAAAGGATAATGAGCTTTCAAATACAACAGCATTGCAGAAACAAACGAATATGAAGTAGCATGACTTAAATTGAAAGCATATCCCGAAAACTTTGCTATACTCTCAAAAAATTCATTAGCTTCTTGCTCAGAATAATCCAATCTTTGTTGGCATTGTTCCAAAAATTGAACTTTGGCTTTTTGGAAAACCTCGCCTTTTTTCTTGGAAATAGCCTTCACAATTTTATAACATTGAGGCAATGGAAAACCCCCAATAACATTGAAGATTTTCATGATCTGTTCTTGGTAACACATCACCCCATATGTTTTTTCCAAAATAGGCTTTAACAATGGATGCAACTCGTATGGCTCGCCCTTTTTTCGCTTACAATAGGTGGTGTGGAGTTGAGAGCCCATAGGACCAGGACGATATAAACTAGTGAATGCCACTAGATCATCAAATGAAGTCACACCACCCTTTTTTGCCAAATCCCTAATGCCGGGAGAATCAAATTGGAAAATGCACTTTAATTTTGCTTCGTTTGCCAAAGCAATAGCATCAGGATCATTTTGGTACTTCTCTGTGTCCGACCAATCATCCTGTGCCTCTAAATTACACATCCTGTCGATACCGTATCGCTCACGAATCAATTTCAAGCACTTAGCTATTTGCACTAAGTTTGTAATAACCAATACATCGACTTTCACCAATCCTACAGGGGCCAAGTCTTGAGCATGCAGTCCTTCAGTCCATGCTGAAAGCGGATTGCCTTGCTTGTCCACAACCAATGGAACAAAATCAGCCAAGGGCATGCTAGAAATAATCAAACCACCAGCATGTTTGCCCATTCCCCTTACCCTGCCATACAATCGCTTGGCAGCATCATATACCTCTGGATATTGCTCGCAATAAGCAGCCAATTCCTTGTTTAGCTCCAAAGCTTTTTCCCACGTAATGGGTTTATTTTCATCATCTTTATCTTCAATCTGGGTGGTAACCGTGTTGACTTCATCATGACTCAAGCCATAAACTCTGGCCATATCCTGTAAAGCAGATTTGATGCCATAAGTGGCATAATTACCAATATTACAAACATATTCCGCCCCAAAGGTTTGGGGAGCCCAGACATTTTTTAACCACTGTTGAATTTCAGGCAAGAAATCTGAATCTATGTCGGGGAACTCGGCAATAAACGTAAACTTTGGCGGTTGGCTGATATCAAATTCATCGGCTAGTCCTAAAAGATGGACCACCAACATATTGTTTTCATTTTTGGCAAACTTACATTTTCTTTCGTACAAATCCACTAAATAATAGTGCTCATCTTGCCAGTCGATATGTCTAAACTCCAATTTCAGACGATCTGCATATTGAGCGTTTGAACATAGTCCTAAGCTCTCTATTTTTTGCTGGCACAACAACTGTAGCTCTTTTTTATAATCTCTCATAATTCTACTATCACTATATCAGTTTGCTTGCATCAAATCAACAGATAATCACTAATTTAAATTATGAAAAACCTATCTTTTTATGTCTGCCAAACTGTCAATGAGAGTGGGGAAAAAGTCTATTTTAACACCCTCACAAGGCAACAACTGCCCATTTCTGCGACCTTTGACGAGTTGGAGTCCAATTTGTTTTTATCGGGACAAGAAAGAGAGTCCTTGTTGAAATTGTTGATAATTCATGACCCCCCAAAGTTTCTAAACTTTAACATAGCACCAACATTGGAATGTAACTTACGATGCACACACTGCAACTTCTCGCATCTTTTAGAAGCAAAGCAACAAAAACCATTAAATGTTGATAAAATTTGTGATTTTATAATACGATCTAATGTCAAAGATATCTGCATATTTTTTTATGGTGGAGAAAACCTACTGGAAGAAGAAAAATGCCATGAAGTTATAGACAAGATCAAATCTCATGCAAACATTTTACACATAGGCATGGTCTCTAATCTAACGATTGATCTAAATGAAAGAAGATTATCTTTAATTGAAAAATTAAGCCAACTAAGCATTAGTTTAGATGGTGGTAATGATTTGTTGAACGATGCACAAAGAATACCACTCACAGGTAATTGGAGTCCATTTGAAAAAACAACCAATAATTTGAAAATATTAATAACCAAAGGACTGAGGCACAAAATCAATTTGAAAGCTTCTTTTGGCGATGCATCCAATACACCAGAACTACGAAAAGAATATTATCTCTTTGCTCTTCAGTTTGGATTTAAACCTGAACAAATAAACATAGGGCTTATCGGACCACATTCCGAGTGCAGGAAAACCACCAAATCTTTTGCTGATATATTGTTAAAACCTATATTCACGCCTACATGGTGTTGTAAATACAGACATGAAGTATTATTAACCGACTATACAGAAAATATATTTAGCGATTATTATACATATACAAAGATAGGAAATTTATCAGATAGTTTGAGTACAATCATAGAGAGAAGAAATGACCTAATTTTAAAAACCATGCCCTTGCTAAATGACACAAAATGCATGAAGTGTCAAGCAGCAGGGTATTGCTGGGGAAGCTGTGCGATGTTGGATTTTGTTGGGGGAAAAAGCAATTTTTGCGATCCAGTAGCTCTTCAACACCAAATACAAAAAATGGCCAATGACAACAAACTATGCTAAGGAAAAAAAATGATGACAACACTAACAGATGCAGAAAAAATCACTTTTGAGTGTCCAGATGCAGAAAAACTACAACAATTGCTGGACGAGTGCTTGTGTATGGAAATTAATGCGGGCACCAATTCAAATTCTACTGCTGGCTATGTTTGTGCTTGCCCCGTATATACAATTTCAATAACCTAATGAATCTTTTGCAATGTTATAATCAATATTACAAAAACCCAACCCTTGAAAGTGCCAAACTTTTATGGCAAGAAATTCAGTCCTATAACTTTTGCGATTATGTCGATTTTGCTTCAGATGTAAAAGCTGCCCGTGAGGATTGTAAAAATTTTAGTTCAATTTCTCTAAGGACAAATGGCTCCACAAATATACCTCGGGAATATAAATTTGGTCCGTTTTTCGATTTTTGGATCAATAGCATGGAGTCTGCAATCAAGCCAAGCATAGGGAAAACAATATACATTCAATCAATGTTTCCTTGCGGAGATAAAAAAAATGCTATTATGCGTGTTAAAGATAATTCTCTTATGGATTATGCTGGCATTTTTTATTGGGACCAAAACAATGCCCTATCTTTTTTGATAAATTTCCTTCATAGCGTAAAAGAGCCAATCACTATCAGCACCGTCTCTAATACACTACTTTTTCTATTAGAACAAAAAAGTTTCTTAGAGTTCTTAAAACAAGACAAAATACTTGCTATCCGTACTTTAGATTGGGAGCCTTTTTTCAAATCCAGCAAAATACCATCCTCGATCCACCTTAATAACAACATGGTTGATTGGTCAATCACATCTAACTTTTACACCTGCCCATTTCGCACATTGCATTTTTTTCCAACTTTTTCTGGAAACACAAGCTTAATCAATCTTGCAAATAATCAAATTGAATCTGATGATTTATTTGAAATCAATCCGCAAGTCAGAGTGTGTAATTGTGGAAAGTCATATTTAAACTTCAAATTTATACCGCATGTCAACAATGCAATAAAAATAAACAATAAAATAATATACGAACCAAGTTTTATAGAAAAATTAGATTCTTGCTATTTAAACCTTCAGTTTGTTCAAACAGGGCAAGAAACTATTGATATATTATATATTGGAAATATATCACAACATGACAAAGATGCCATCAACACATTGTTTGAAGGTAGAACTAATTTTGTAAGAAACAAATATCTCGTAATTGGAAGAAAACTAATTTGCTTTTACCGCAATTCCAATAACATTCCTTACCAATCATATTCTGGCATCACAATTTTATAATCAACTTCTTTAATGATCCTATTTCCGTCTTCGACAAAGGCTTGGATTTCCTGCCCTCCCAATTGGTTGTTCTCACACCATGCTCAATATGCTGTATCACCAACTTTTGTAATGTTTTTTTAGAATCCCAGTAATCTGCAAACACATCATCATACCATCCAGCAGTGTCCCAATCTTCTGGATAGTATTTTAGCCTCGTAGCATGAAACAACTGAAAAAACCCAAGTATACGCATGTTGTCACCATCAATATACATTTGTTTGCCAGAAATATTGTCAATTTCATACCTTACCGCCCCATATAAAAACTCTTTATCTAAAGTCAATCCTTCGATTATTTCCCTAAAGTTATCTGGAAGAATGATATCTGCGTCTAAAGCAAGCATCCAATCTTTTTTATCCAAATAACTTATGGCATCATTTAGTCCCTTACCTTTGTTAAATGCTGCACCGCCTTCATAAAATCGACTTGATTCAACACATTCTATTTGATGCTTTTTACACACACTCTTGGTTGCCACATCTTCTGTCGAAGTAATGATTACCCATCTGTCAAAATGCTTTTTGTTTGAATATAAACACACATCCAAAAAATCACTATAACCCACGCAAGATGTAAAAACTTCTAAATACATAATTAGGCGAATTTAATTACCGATTTGCTGAAAGTGCTAACATCGTTTTTGGATAATATTTTTGATCTTCTGCCACACCAATTTGTTGCAACAATCCCATGTGGCATATGTTCGACTACTACATCTTCCAACATTCTATGTCTTCCGTTCCAATAAGACACAAATTCCAAATCATAATTTCCAGCATGGGGATAAGATTCTGGATAGACCTTGGCCCTTTGCATAACATCAGAATGTCCATTAAACAATTGAAAATAACCCCAGGGCGAAATTACAGGAGTCACATCAGTCCAACATTGGCATGTATCCAAACTTTTCCTTGGAACTCCATATAAAAAATCATTATTCAGTTTTTTAGCACCAATCATTTCCCTAAAATCAGCAGGAAGAATAATATCAGCATCTAAGGCAAGAACCCAATCTTTCTTAAACAAATGATTTATAACATCGTTTAGTGCTTTTCCTTTATTAAATTTATCTCCATTATTATAAAATCTTCGAGACTCCACACACTCAACACCACTTTTCTTGCATATGTTTTTTGTGTTTTCATCTTCTGAGCTTGTGACAACAACCCATCTGTCAAAGTGCTTTTTATTTGCACTTATGCAAATGTTTAAGAAATCACCATAATTCACACATACTGTAAAAACTTCCAAATAATTAATCATATGCCCTTAGTGTGAAATCAATAAAACTACTGTTAATGTTTTCTATTCTATCGCCTTTTATTTTATATCCTATTTGATTGGTTCCCTCATAATGAGTCATATCTTCATTTAATTTTAATTCGTCCCGCCAAATACCTTTGTCTGTTGGCCATCTAAGACTGAGATTTAAACCATCAATGGACCAAGTTTCTGGACCTTGTGGAGTGTTTAATGTTCCATTTGGATAAGCCACAAATCGTCTGTGTTTTCGACCATTAACATAGTGTTCCCAAACTCCATCAAAAGAAAACTTGGGCATTCGCTCTTTAACCACGCCTTTTTTAAAAAATGGCTCCAAAACATCTTGCACAACATCTTCCACAACTATCGATAAATTTGCCTGTTTAAACCAATCTCTATAAGTCACTAGTGGCTGATTTGTTTTCTGAAAATTTCCTTCGAAACCATATCCCATTTCTTGCAACTCATCTTCTGTAAAGACTAAATGCACATAAGCCTTATTGATATGTTTGTATAAGTGTCCACCATGTCTTGATAAAAACGGATGACAACGAACAAAAATATCTGTATTTTTATTTGCTACCTCTCTTACTTTGGTTAGGATGCCTACAGGATCAGTTGAATGATCTAGAACATCATAAAGCATGATAAAATCAAATGGCGACATTGCTTTAATTTTATCAAAATTAGTGGTCAATAAATACTTACCCTCTTTTTCCCACTCAAAAGAAGAACTCTCCACAATGTCGTACCCTGCTGCTTGTGATCCCAACTGAGAAGCCACAACAGCAACATGTCCTAAGCCACAACCAAAATCTAAGAACTTTTTGCCATCAACCTCCCAATTAGAGAAATTAATGATTGAATCGGCACGTTCAAATAAATCATCTTCAGATTCCATGCATATTAGTTCTTGGGGCACCGCAACAGGCCAACTTTCACTATGTAACAAATCTTTTAATTGTAGAATTTTAAACTGGGCATCCCAAACTTTACATTTTGTCAAAAATGTTCTGATTTCATCCAAAGATTGCAGCACTTGCTCTACTGTTTCTATCATAATTACACCATTAAAAAAGCGGCTTATTATATCTACTAATTCTGTTACTTTTTATCAAATTGTAATAATTCCACCCTCTGTGAAATTGATTACGATTAGATTCTACAAAATGATATCCATCAAAATTATTCATGTTAAAATTTTTGTAACTACAACACACCTTACTATCTAAGTGTATTTCATTGGGATGTAGCTCAAGAATTTTGTCTTTCGATATGGTAATTTGATCCTTATGCAAAAAAACCAATGCTAATAATCCTTGCTCGTCCGCAGAGTTTAAATTTTCAAGCTCGCCATACTTACGCCACACTCTACATATATCTTTTTGAAAATCATGACCAGGAACCAATCCAATCAAACCAGAGTTGTATTTTTTTGTCTTTGGTAGATAACAACTATATCGTCCAAAATATCGAGTTGGCTCATCCAAACACAAACACCTTTTGCCGCCAAGAAAATCGTCTATTTCTGGCAAATGTTTGCAAATTACAACATCATTATCCATTATAATTTCATATGACTCTATCCTTATTCTAGCTGGGCAAAGTTTCCATAGCGTTCCGAGATTTTCCTGTGAGAGAGGGCAATCACAAATCTTCTGCTCATATAATGTGAGTAAATGAATTTTGGCAACTTCTCTAAGCCTATCAAGCTGTGCTTCAGTCAAATTATTGTAACACACAAACCAATCAAAATTATCTCTGCCCAATGCGTTTATTGTTTGAATGACCGATTCCTCAAAAATATGAAACCCAACCCTTGAGGGCCTTCCAATTGTCCATCGAAATATCGGCTTTAAAATCATATCAGTTAAATTTCACTTCATTTTTATCTACCACATTAGATAAAAAATCATCCAATGTTTTGTGTTTTTCAGGGTGTAAATGACCGGCATATACCCTGATTTTTGGATCAATGGGCAGTTTCCACTTGCTACAATAATAATAGTAACTCCACACATTGCTTAAGTCATAAAGTCTTTGGTCGGAAAGATTGTGTTTTTGATGCAACTCCACACAATCAATAGGTAAAAATCTTCCGCCACAAACAATAGCTTTTCTCCAAAAATCATAGTCCTTATACCCCCATGCCTCAAAATCAGCACTAAATCCCCCATATTCCCAATAAGTTTTTTTTGCAAACAATACGCATCCAGCAAACGGGTTTTTATGCCCCACAATATCTACATTTTCTACCCTATGATCCGGCACCAATAAAGACTCATGCTTATATGGATTATCTCTCACCATTCGTATAGAAGAAATATCTACATCTTCTTTAAAAGAAAACAGATATTTGGGAAAGATAAACAATCCATCTTCTATCAATGATGCATTGTTTAAAAAGTTTGTAGGAAGAATTCTATCGCTGTCCAAGTACCATATGTGATTGCCACTACTGGCCTCAATGGCTGCATTAAGGGCTTCGCCAAGCCGATAAAACTTTCCTCTTCTCTCTATCTCTAAAACTCTCCACCCCTCTGGATGTATGTCTGTTTGTCCATCCACACATAAAATTTTTTCACATGTGGCAACATAATCCATATCATTCAGACAATCAATCGTATTAATAAGCTGTCTGTGACGATCTGTAGAGTATAAAACAACAATACTGAGCATACTTTATTTAGCAAGAAATTCATCAGGTTTTGTTATTTTGTCGCCAGGACATGGACAAACCTCTTCTGTTCCGAATTTTCTTGCATAATTCTTGTTTAATCCGTCACAAATTAAAGACAATCTACAATCCATGCACTTGGGGGAATATGTGTAGCTTTCTCCCGTAAAAACTTTGGCCAAATGTTCATACGCACCTGAGTCTTCCATGAAATTATACAAACCTCTTGACACCTTTGGTGCAGGTGCGGAAGAGTTTACATCCGACCAAGATTTATAATCCCACTCGTAGTTGTCATATGGTAATTGTCGATAATTATAACATTTGTTTTCATGCCCATATAGAAAACAAAATGGCATATACCTTACGGCAGTATGCATGCTGTGTATATCGCAATAATTTAATGCCTCATGTAAACAATCTTTCATTTCAGAAAAACGAGCTATTAAATCAAATGTTTCATCATGATCTCTGAATAAATTACAGGAAATATAATTGATTGTGCGACACCCCTTTGTGTATACAAATTCTGCTATGTTTTTTAAAGCTTTAAAATTAGTTTTATTGATAGTGACATTTGTGCGAAATGGTATGCTCAAATGAACCAAATTATCTAACGCCTTCTCAACCCTGGAAAAACTGCCATTCACACCAACGACATCATCATAAGCAACCCCCAAATTATGAACAGAACACAAAAAATCCTCTATTCCAGCATCCTTAAATTGTTTGGCAACATCCAGATCGGCAAGAGCTTGCATGTTTGTTATAATGGTTGGCCTTAGTCCAATCTCTCTACAATATGATACCAATTGCAAAATGTCTGGATAGATGGTTGGCTCTCCACCAGTAATGTCTACAAATTTATTTTTGTATACAGACCTAAAAGTATGAGCATCCCTTTTGCAACAATCTAAAGAATACCACTCTTTAGGCACGGTTACATTATCTGCATAGTAGCAAAATCTACATCTTAAATTACATTTAAACCCAATGTATAAAACGGCTCTTTTTGTGAATTTACTTTGTTCAATTTTAAGCATTATAACATTTTCAATAATTTTAATCGCTTCCACAAATCAAACATTAATAATGAATATTTATGAAAACAACTGGGCATTTGCTGCATTTGCTCCGATTGTTCACAATCAAAATAACGATATGATTTAACCATAACATCTCTTACATCTGGTTGATTAAAATAACCAGACAAAGAGGATGGGTTGAAATTATGCACTGATAATATTTGCTCAAGATATGTCTCTTCTGCTCGTGGGATATTGTCATTTGCCGAGCCATCATGCCCATACATATCCCAATTAGCAGGAGTTCTGAATGCGTAATTATTGCTTTGATAGTCAAAAAGATAAGTCGGAAATGGATGTTTAGCCAATTGCACGGAATTGCCGTAAAAATAACGCAAATAATGCCACCTAATAAATCTTCCAAATTGTGCAGATTTTAAAACACAACAAATATTTGGATCAAACCAATCATCATCATCAATCGGTAAGATTAGATTATTTTCATCTCTCAATAAACCCTGCATTTTTGGATCATTTTCATAAACGACAAGATCGGCCTGAATGTCCGCTAAATTAACTTTCTGTATTTCGTGTAGTGCAATTCTAAATTCGTGATATGGTATATTGAACAAAGAATTCCATGTGTCAATGACTAATTCTGCTCTAAATACTTTTGTGTAAAAACTAGATGGAAAATATTGACGAGACCATACTTGATCCTGGCGAATTACTATTATTATCTTCATGTATGACCCAATGTTGTGAAAACCTGTCCAAGGTAATTCACAACAAACTTCTCCATCCCTGGATATTTACTCTCTCTGTTCCCGGCTATATTTAGTGTTTCTATGTTGTGTTCCTTTATCCAATCCACAACCTCTTGCACAGGTCGTGGATTCTCCACATCCACATCAATGATTGGTTTTTCAAACCTGCTGCAAGATTGAGAAGTCAATATTTCACCCGCCGAGTCAAAATCAAATGCGAATCGTATTGTGCCATCGCCCATCTTGGCATTGGCGTGAGTTCTGGGCACATAACTATCCGTATTGGTTTCCCAAAGCCCAAAACGTTCAATCAACTCTGGTTTTGTCCCAGCTTCTGTTTTACACCCTTTGGGACACCAACCACCAGTCTTTATCCCAAATTTCTCGGCGGCTATAAGCCCACCTAAATCCGCCCCCGTCTGGGCACCACTACAAACCATTTTTAACATACAATTACCTTATTCCTTTGCCAAAACTCTTCTACTGTGCCCTTTCCAGCCCATTCCCTCGCTGGGCCACCTGTAATAGCATTTGGATACACAAATGGCACCTTCATGGGACTTAACTCATAACCAGAACTGGTAAGCCCTCTAATTTCCAATAATTTTTCAGCATTGGGATTGAAGTGCATCCCCAGTGCCCGAAATGCCCGGCGTACAGATACGTCCTGAATATGCCTCGGCACAGCCTTTGTGTCATGATTGCATCCAGAAACTACATTCGATGGATCATTGTCATAACAGTCTCTGTATTGGCTGGCCATGCCATGAAAAATACTATATTTATCTTCCTTTATATACAGCAAATAAGAAACATCATACAAAAGAACAGCCTCATTAAATGTAAGAATTTCATCATAAAACTCCCAACATTCTTGCCAGTTTCCCTCGCCACAATAAGCATCAAACATTTTCTCCCACTTTGTCCGATCCTTGCCAAAATATCCTGGCTTGGCTATGATTTCCATCATCAGTCCTCATTTTTCTTGGGAATAAACCCAAATCCATCACTCTCGTCAGATTTGGGACGCTCTTCAATCATAATTCTCAATGTTTCCACGGCATCCTTGTATTCTTCTCCTAAAATGCACACCCCAATAAACAACTCTTTCAAATGTGCAATAGAAAAACCACTCGTATCCTTTGTCCATTTGGCAATATCAATTTTAATGGTGGGGTTTTGTTTCGCTAAATGCTCGAAATACAATTGTCTGCATTTCTTATTGGGATTGGGCATCATAAATCTTCTGTCAAATCTGGAAGGACGATTGATAATTCGATCCCCCAATTTCTCTGGATAGTTCGTGGTTGCTAAAAAAACCACCCGTTCAATTTTCTCAACACCATCCAAAATATTGAGCACCTCCGACTCTCCGTACTCTTCCAACAAGGAATCAATGTCTTCCATCAATACCACAATCTTTGTGTCAGGCTGCACTTCTCTGAATAATCGCACCCCCTCCAAAAACATATGAGGCACAGAATTAAACTTGAACACAACGCCGCCACGTTCAATTACATCGGCCATAACGATCTGAATGGTACAACTCTTGCCAGAACCCGCTGGACCCCACAGAATCAATCCACGGCGATAGGTGAGCCCAAAATCGGCATAGGTTTGCTCTTTTGTCCAGAAGTTCTGAATCTCTGCCACAACCTTTGCGGATTCGCTATCAGGAAACCGTAATAACCCTTCTGTTTTTACCTGCACCTTCTCAAAATAATATCCCTTGGTGTTAGAAAATTTAATTTCATAAACACCTGGACATAGCAAAGGAAATGTCTTTCCAGCAGGAAAGAAACGAGTACCATCAGATGTGGTCCATTGTGTCATACGTCCAAATTTTTCTTCTTCTTCATCCATTATAGCATAGGGGTTTTGAGAATTTCTGGGCATCTTGGTCATAATAGCCCCCAAATTGATGGTGCTACCTTTTTTTTCCAAAATATCATTTAATATTCGCTGACTCTCAACTGACATCCTTTATCTCCTTGTTGAAGTTAAAATTCTACAGAGTTATTATAAAAGAAATGATTGATAATGTCCATATATAAAATCTGAGGTATTTAAAAATGAAAACTTTTCAACAATTTATGGAAATGGCTAGAGTGGCAGCCATAAAACCAGCTATCAAGTCGCAAATGAATCGAGAGATCAATGCAATTGCCAAAGGGTTTCATGATAAAATACCCCTCTCGCCAATCTTTGCCGTTCTGGAAAAACTGGGCTACCAAGCCGTGCAAGAAGATGGCACCCCGTGGTCGGGAATGCTGGTCGGCGGGGGAGAGTGCGGCAGCGAACAATCTAGAAGCCAAGTGGCCAACATTGACATTGTTCGCAAAGAAGATAATACCCCAATGAACAATGCCCTCTACCTATCCTGGTGTAAAATGCCATCAGGCCGATATGAAGTCGTTGCATACATTAGTTAATAAAAAAAGCCCCGCTCATCCGAAAATGAGCGGGGCTTGCCTTCGGCACCGACCCAGACGCTATTTCTTTTTAGTAGGCTGAACCATATTCGGGTCCAACGACAAATCCTTAGCGGTCTTCGCTGTCAACAGGGCGATCAAATCAGAAGCTCCATTTTGTGCTCCTGCGGTGCCAGTTGCTCCATTTCCCATAACAATCGACGGCACCCAACTTCCCTCATGCTTCGCAATAGCTTCGGCATAAGCCTTGTTGATTTCAACCCAAGCGGCCAATTTCTTTTCCAAAGCACCGTCAGCCTCCATCACCAATGTGCGACGTTTGGCTTCACCTTCACCCAAGGCAATTTGCTCTTTCTTTGTCATTTCGGCTGCTTGTGCTGCCAACTCGGCCACCTTCAATTCCTGGGCAGCCTTGGTTTCGGCCACGGACTTTTCCTGCTTCGCCTTAGTTTCAGCCACAGTCTTGTCCTGGTCAGCCTTGGCAACTTCCTTAGCGGCAACTGTCTTTTGCTCCCACTCAGCCTTGGCAGCATTAGCTTCACCTTGCTTCTTGGTTGTAATACATTCCTGCTCGGCTTGTTTCGCAGTAGCCATAGCGATCTGAACTTGCATAGTCAGTTTTTGCTGCTGGCTAATTTGTTCTTCAACCTGCGGATCGTATGCAACTTCATTGATACTAAGATTAAAAACCTTAATCCCAAATTGCTTCAAAGGACTTTCTTCTGCTCTCTTTGGCTTTCCGTCCTTATCAGTAACTAACTCAACTTTGGCAATTGTCTTAATAGCACCTGTAAGAGGGTCAGTTGCCTGCTCTTGAGTAGTCTTGGTAAGATAAACACCATTCTGGATTTGATCCTCAATCAAATTAAGCAATTCATTCCGGCGTTCGGCATAAGATTCCTTTGAACTCATGGTCGGGCCAGTCATATAAATTGACTTCTCGATGATTGTGCGAATCAATTGCTGTTCGACCGCCAAATGGCTTCCATATTGCTGATGAATACGTGTTAGATGCTCTTCATCCAATGGCATCTCCCAACTAATACCGCCTGACAGTTGGGCATGCCCACCGTCATTGAATCGGATTTTGATAGAGTTGTCTGCGGCAGCAGCCCCTTGGTCATTCTTGGCAGAGAACCAAAACTGTGACCGTCTATCATAGCAAGTTACTTTGCCGAATCCTTGATACTTCACGCCCTGTGATGTGTACCAATCTAGTTGGCCTTTGACCGGGCTCTGAATTACCATAAGTTGTTTGGCGTCCAAGTTCTCAAAAAATCCAAACAAACTAAAACACACAACAACACACAAAATCACAGAAACCAACAACAACAACACTTTTCTCGGGTCCATTGAGTTCTCTCCTTGATACGAGGGTTCAGAATAAACACTACTACGCTTCATTTCATTTGCCTTTCTTCAATTTCTATTTCTGCTTGCAATGCTTTCAATTGTCTTTTCTTTTTTGCCAAATCCACCTCCTCTTTGGCTGATGCTAATGCGGCATCAACTGTTTTGTTTTTCCGCTTAAAAATAGGAAAAGTTGGTCGGCCCAAAAGAATAGGAGCGATTACTTGGGTTATGGTAAACCCAACTATCAACACCACAATAATAAACTGGACAGCTTCTAAAAAGACCATATATTACCCTCCATTGATTCCAAAGATTATAACCAATTTAGGATTTCTTTGCAAGATAAAAACCCGGCTGCACTTGCGTGCAACCGGGCTCGAAAGGAGACGCCGTTATTTTTCATCTAAAGAACGCAATGCTGTAGTAAGAAGGAACAAATCTATTCTGTCATCCTGAGACCAACCAGCATCGCCCGCACCACATACGCAAACAAATTGCTCGGCAGTTGCAGCGGCAATAATATCTGCTTTTTCCTCTTCTGATAGTTTTCTCACGCAAAAAACATCATGCATATCAAGTCTGCAACATGCACACAGAGTTTGCAAAAGCCTTGAGTTAAATTCCCCATCCTCAAATTCAACTTGATGAATTATTTTGGATAGAATTCCTTTTGGCAACCCAATATGTTCTTCTAGTGTCGCCAATTCAACATCTTCTTTGGCTCGCTTGCGAAAAGACTCTGCAACACCTTCGCAGATTCTTTTTTTTACTCCAGGCATACCGCCGTCAAAATATTCCCAAACGCATTTTTCATCAAACATGGTTAAACTTTCGGCAAAATTCTTGCCTTGATGTCTGCGATGATTTTTTCTTTGTCATAATCAGGGGCATCTTCGTGGGATGTGTGACCTGGACCGTATAATTTATTCAGGTTCTTTACGTCATCATCTTCGGCATCTGGATTATCCCAATCTTGATCTGCATTGCCGTATGCTTGCTTTGTGTCTGTATTCCACGGATTGCCATCTGTAGGAATATAGGCTCGTAATTTTTTGCCATCCCAGTAGACCACAAAGAAGACTGGTATTTCCCAATCGCCGCCAGCACTGACACCAAAAAAAGTCATGCCGTTGTCTAATGTGTTGTAACCAAGCAATCCCTCTAATTCATAACAACAATTGCTGGTATCTGTGGTTACATTTTCAAAATCGAATTCGACCTTGAAATCACTTCGCACAAAATTGTAATCATACACATTACGTTGGGATGCACCGATTTTCCCAGCCAATTCAACAGCTTCAATAGGGGCAAAAAATCTTGGCATTTTTATTTCCTGTGTTCTACAACAGCTTGGCAAAACTTAAACACATCTTCGCCAGACCATCCGTTTTTCGCATATTGTGCCATCAATGACACAAATTGAATATTAGTGGAGGTGCTGGGAATCGCACCCAGGTCACGCACGGCACGCCAATGAGTTTCTACATGTGTATCTTGCCGTTTATGTCGTCTGTATAAGCCACAGCAAGCAAAGGCTCATACGACCTATCGGCGTTATCTTAGTTCAATTTACGCCATCTACATTGAACGCAGCCAAATTTTTGACGGGTTTTTGG
Source organism: Pseudomonadota bacterium (assembly GCA_023229365.1). Taxonomy (NCBI): domain Bacteria; kingdom Pseudomonadati; phylum Pseudomonadota; species Pseudomonadota bacterium. The sequence goes on from JALNZK010000002.1 coordinate 132,776, forward strand.
ACGCCTTGGCGAGCTTCCTCAACCCGTGGCCACTCACGCAGCCAGTGCAACGTAATCGTTAGCAACTAAATTTTTGACCAACTTTTTTACATGGCCTGTTGGTCAGCCATGACATGCAACTCAAGGGCTAAAACCGTCGTTCGATTCTATTCACCCCCGTTTCGGCTTTTTGCCATCCACACACAGTTTACGAAGAAGCCGAAAACTCCCTCACTGTCTTTCAAACGCATGAATGGGGCCTGTACGCTAAGCTTTCGCTTCGGTCAGGTAACGCCATTATACTTCAGAAACTTAGTTTGTAAACCCCATTAGCTCCAACCATTCTCTTCACTCCATCCGGGGGGATCATAATAAGGCTTTGGCTCCCACATCAAATCATGCTCTGTTTTTTCGAATTTCACATTGTATTTACGAACAACGGCGTCAAAGTCCAAATTCTTCAATATCTCCCACCACTTTTTCCACTCTCTGGCATCCTCTGGAGAGATTGGACCACCACGCACCGCATACAAGGTTTTTTTTATCAAAGAACTATCGTGCAAAAATTCGGCTGAACAAGTAAGCATGGCATCCCTCGCACCCTTTTGAGGGGAGGCAGGGCCATAAACACATTTAGAATATGGAATGAGCCCCAAATCAAATGCTTCTTGAACAGTCATTCGAGCACAACCAGATTGTTTATCAAACCACATGTTATTTACTCCTATATTGCTATACGAACATCATGAATAAAAAGAGTAAAAAACACCTGGATAAAAAATGCTGTTTCTGTGGGGAAACTGATTATTCTACATTAGATGTCCACCGCATCCTCCCCGGCAGCGATGGTGGAAAATACACAGAATCTAACACCATCACTTGCTGCTGCAAGTGTCATAGAAGAATTCATGCAAAAGAAATTTCCATATTAGGAAAAAGATTCTGCACAAATGGTCGATACTTGGTACATTTTATAGAGGGTGCAAAAGAACAGTTTAGAGAAATCTAGCCACCCTTAAAGGCTTCCCCCAAGCCGTAGAGAAATGCACCAATCAATCCCATCCAATACCCCAAAGCAGGAAGTAGAAAAACTGCAATCATTTTCCAAATACTCGGGTCTGGTTTGGCTCCCATAATCAGGGCAAACAACATTCCAACACCACCCACAAGGGCCAAAAAAAATCCGATTAAAACATAAACCCAGAACATGTAGCCTCCTTAAATATATGCTGCAAATTTCCCTCGAACTGCTGCCTGAACCACATCGGGTTTCACCCCCTTAGCCAGCAAATACTTTGCAAACTCCTCTGGGGTGTTTGGCTCTACTGGTTTAGTACGTAAACTTTTACGCATCTTCTCTTCTGCCACGTTCATAAGAATCTCCAAAAAACTCTTCCCTGATTCTATATCCAACCCCGATCCTCGACCCATTAGGTCCATCAATTTGAAAACAATCCATATTTTAATCTTGCGATCTGGGGCGAATTTGCCATCAATTCCAATTGATGCCTTAATGTGTCTACTAAGTCCCTTCTCACTAAACTCCATATGTTTTGGAACTACAAACCACACAATTTCCTTATCTTCTGGTGATAGGTTGTCCAGAATAGACTGCCACTTATTGCCTAATTTTTTTATTTGCGGCTCATAATGCTCTGGGTCTTCGTGAGCATGGGCTGTCCATTTCCCTGGTCCGAAGTCAGGTGACATCATCTGTTTTACAGTGTGCCCAGGAAAATCAGACAACGGTTTGATGGTATTATCGGGATATTTGTAGCCTGCGGTGGAGGCTTTGCCCACATCATGCAGCCAAGCAAGTATCCTCAAAAGCATTATATCCCCATCGCTGACCGATGGCAAGTTTGAAAAAGCCTCTTCTCCCCTAGCTTTCTCAAACATTTTCACAGCTACAGGCAGAGCTTTTCTAACAAGCCTTGTGTGTAAAAACACAGACCCCTCTGGGTGCCATTGTGCGGACTGTGGCACATTTTTCAAAATATCCCGTAAGCTGCTCATTTCTAACCAATTTTTGAATTCCATTAACATATCTATTGTAGAAAATTATAGTTTCTACACTAAATACAGACAAGAGGTAAAATTATGGCCTTTCAATTAGACAAAGAGAATGCGATGATTGCAGGCGTATGCAGTGGACTTGCCAAGGATTTTAGCTGTGACCCATTTATTATCAGGATATTATTTATAATATTCTTTTTAGCTGGCGGTAGCGGAATACTCCTTTACCTCATCCTTTGGCTTCTAATGGCGTTAAATACACAAGGAAAATAATATGAAATATCCCAAATTCAACAAGTTTCTCGAAAGAAAAGACCCAGAGTTGGTTCGCAAACCCAAAATTATCAAAACAGGCGACAAGCTAACTGGAGCCGATGATCTTTGCGGCGAACCCAATAAGCCACCCAAAGAAGCCAAGACACACAAAAATATAAAAAAAGTAGCCGATGAGCAACCTCAGGTCAAAGAAGGATTATGGGCTAAGTTTTTGGAAAAAAAGCAGGCAAGCTCTGTGGTAGAAAAACCAGCCACGGAAATTATTGCTGACTATCCCTTCAAGCCACCCGTTGCTCCTCCCGAAGCCAAGACCAAGGGAAAAAATTGGGATACTAAGGCTCCCAAAGCCAGCAAACCCGCTGCCTATAAGCAAGGCACAGATGCTAAGCCCAAAAATAGTGATGAAGGACTGGGTAACTTAGGGAGTATTCCCCGAGAAGAAATTAAACTCAAGGCAGGCGATTCACCACATATACCGGGCGGAAAAAGTGTTGGGGATTACACTACAAAAACAGAGACCTTCTTAAAGAAAACAAAAGGCATGCCCCTGAGCGAATTCACCCAATACATGATTAAAGAAGAGCGATCTGTTGAGGGCGTTCATCAAGCAGAAGTGCCACAAGCTATTAAATACATTGCTTCAGTAGCCAACAATGAAAACATTTTGCGAGATTTGGTTGTGGCGTTGAGACAAAAAAAATTAATCGGCAGCCTGATGGAAATGTTGATGGAATATCCTGAGTCTTATCGATCCCTTACTAATCTTTTGGGAGAAGAACAAAAAGGCTCTATGCGTTGCAATGCATTAGTACGAGCCATGAATGAAATCGTTGGTCCTCCTATTGGAATAGACAATATAGGAGACGATGAAGAAGTCACCCGTCGCATTGGTGATGATGGCGAACCAGAAGATTTTGAAGACGATGACGAAGATTATCCAGAGGATGATGATGATTTTGAAGATGAGGATGAACTAGGTGACGAAGATGAATTAGGCGATGAGGATGAACTAGGTGACGAAGATGAATTAGGCGATGAGGATGAGCTAGGTGACGAAGATGAGTTAGGCGATGAACTAGGTGGTGAAGATGAATTAGGCGGCGAAATGCCTGGAATGGGGAAACACATAATGGGCATGATGGGCAAACATATGGGAATGCATCGAGGAAAGTTTGCAATGGACCATCTTATTCATGCATTAAATCAATATATGAAAAGAGATTAAATGAACACATCATTCAATGAATGGCTGAAACTTCATGAAAAGTGGGATATCATAGGCCCAAACACTCCCGTTCCTAAAGACACAGATGAAGACGACGATCCCTGGGAAGATTGGGGCGACGATGAGGACTGGGAGGATGAAGAGCGACGAATGCGAAGAGGGCACGCATTAACTGGAGTTCGAACACCAGTAAGTGATTTGGGAACCACTCAAGGAAGAGCCTTGGGAAAAGATTCTCGACTTCCCCGTGGAATGCACATAGTAGACCCTGATAAAGAAGAGCTACAAAATGCTAAACAATACCTTGGGGCAGAATATTACAGGCTAAGAAACAAATTAGAAAAAGGTGTCGCCACCCCAGAAGAAAAACATCTACTGAGGACATTAGCCAGAAAACACATAGAAGGAATCTACCACCGTAAAAAACCTGCTACTGTGCGTAAATTCACATCCTTCTAATCATCCTTATCTAGATGATGATACAACCATTCGATTGTATCATCATCATAGCCCAAATTTCTGAAACTTGCGTAATCCCCTGGAAAATCCCTTGTGGGCTCGCATGTAAACACTGTCTCTTTGAGCTTTTTGAAGAATGCCTCATCCATCGCCTTGTCCATTAGTAGCTCTCCAACATTTCGTACCACCATCTGATGCTTTCAAGTCCCTCGGCAGCTAAATCTCTGCCGTCCAGAGCTAAATGGTTATCTTGGCCGGGCATAACAGTATATTTTGCCCTGATTCTACCAATGGCATACTTGACGTGTGCTAATACGCCTTCCTCTTCCAGAATTGATAACATCTCCTCTGGCATTTTCGATTTATACACATCCATCACCCTTTTAATTCTATTGGCAATCTCTGTGTATTGCTCGTCTGTAATTTCCAATGAAACAATTGGAGCACCGAGCATTGCAAAAACAAATTCTTTTCGCACCATGCTGTCACCTTTCTTGGTGTAATCTAACTTCTGTTCATTTTTTGGCATGTTAGTAGTAATTTGCATTGCCTGCTTCTCTTTGGCACTAACAGCGGGAAACTCCACCACAACTGTCTTTTCTACCATATCAATAACCCGCATCATACCCCAAAAGAAGCCATCCTCATTTTTGCAAAACTGGACAGCTTGATTTAAATAATCAAATTCCTGTCCATCGTATTTCCATCCTTCATCCTGTAGTCGGCTTTCTATTCTGTATCTCATTCAATTACCTTATAGCCCCATTCTTTGGCTTTTACCAATACTTCTTTATGGTAAGCGTCTTTAATTTCTTGCGAACAATGCGATGGATATGGCTTACAAGTCAATCGCCGTCCTATATCTGCCATCAATTTCTCTCTGGTAGGAGTATCGTCTGCACCATATTTTGCCATATCCATCAATATATCCCACTCACCATCCATCAAACCACGGATTTCACTCTCTGTAAGATCAATGCTCAAACAATCCGCAATCATGTCATGGATATCAACAATATCATCAGGCTCTAATTCAATCGAACACTTCATCTCTTATCCACCCTACTATATCTGTGGTTGTTTTATTGCCAAATTCTTTCTCGGTAGCTTCGACTACACTATGGTCGAACGTATGATAATGACCATATCGAAATGGATGATGATTATCGCTATCGTAGGCATCACACCATTCCCAGCCGAGTTGTTTTAACTTACCAACAACATCTAATTCCTGCAATCCATCGGGCACCTGTATTAACCATTCTCTATGCTCATAAACTATCATTCTAAATCTTCTTCTTCAATTTCCTCGGTGGTATCTTCTTTGTCTTTCCTTGCATTGTCTACAAAATCTTGAATGCTGTCTCTCCACATGCCATGTCGTTTGACGATACAAGCAAACTCTTCCATATCGTGCGGCTTACAAGATAATTTGAGCACCGGCTCTTCATCATCCTTTTCTTGATATTCTGCCGCCGTATGACACAATTCGTGGTCAACCAAAGCAATACGCTTATCTTCTGGAAGAACATCCCAAATTGGCTCAGAAATTGTAATAACAAAGAATGGATCACCACCACTTTGTTTGTCAGCAGCCAAGTAGGCATTGAGATTGGTTATTTTTCGACATGTGCCCCAAACTTCCGAATCGCCCTTCATAGGAACCTTATCTATGAATAAATAATCCACCCGCACATTGAAATCCACAATGTGTTGATGATATTTGGGAATCAACTCATCAGCAATTTTTTTAACTTCTGGAGCGTCTTTGTAAGTTGTTGTCATTTTTTATTCCTTTCGTTCATTATGTTGTAAATTAAGTCCCATAACTCGCATGGAACATTATCAGCTATTTCACCAGAATTTTCATAATCCCAAATTATTTTACTGGCATTACTAAACAATTGTTTGGATGGTTTATATCCGCCCAGTTCATGTATAGCTCTACTTGCCACTATTTTACTTTTTTGTGACACATTTAACAATAGGATTTTATGGAGATATTCATCCAATATTTCTATCGGAGTGTTGCTTTTTGTCTCTGGGACAGTTGTGTAAGAGATTCTTTTTGGAAACTTCATAAATCACCAAACTGTTGCTGCTATTAGACCTGCACCGTCTGCCGCCCACTCAAAGGCAGTCTTTTTAATTACTGTAACCCCATCATCTTGTGTCACAGACAATTCTGTTTCAAGAGGAACTTCGTTGACTTCTATTTCGTCCACAGGACAATCAAGTAAATGATCTACCAACACTTTAGATAAATCACTTAAGTCAGTGCCTTCTGGAACCAATGGTTCTAAATATAATCGCAAAGCCTCATCTTTAGATTCGGCAGCGAACCACCATTGTTCTCCATCGTCAATTTCATACACATTCATTATTCTCTCCTCTACTGGATGTTCATAATTTGGAAGAGAAGTCTCGTACTCATATCTGCTTGTCATTTTTATCCTTTATGCCTAAAACTTTACTAGTATAATCGACTTTATTACGACTTCCAGAATACAAAGCAATTGAATTATCAATAATTTCAACTTCTATGTCTGCTGCACATAAGTCGTAATCTTCGAATGTTTTATCTTCGTTATAAATCCTAAAAAAATATTTCTTCACAAAAGGGCTATACAACAAAAATCCACGCACACCTTTGGCTGGCTTTTCTTCGTTCATTTTGATGCCTTTTTGCGAACTTTCCTAATCTTATGCGGACAAAAATTAGTACCCGTTGTTTCCGATACTTTTTCTTCCCCCATATAAATAAAAACTATGGCTGATCCTGTTAGCACCGCTGATGGTCTTGGCTTATATGGCACAGCCAAGATACCATCTTGTGCTATATTGACATAAGAAAACAAGCCCCGCTGCCCCATCGCCAGCTTTTCCCCAGTTTGAGTAACATAATATGGACCACCAGAGCAACGAAATACATCCCCTGGATGTAGCGTGACCTTAGGGCTATACTTAAAAGGTTCGGCAGGTGGTTTAGGTTGCTTTTTTTTCACTCAAACACGCTCTTTATCATAATGGCTTGTCATCAAACCTGATTTTCATTTGCTTGCCACCACGAGCAGGGCTCAGGAACCTTGATGATAACAGATCATACTTCACCGGGTCAACATCAGTTATTCCCAAAAGATAATTTATCATAAACCCGGCACCAGAGCCTCTGCCCGGCCCTCTTGCCGTGCTTCCCGTGCCGCCGTATAACTCGATGCATTTCTGACGGGCAGCGTCAACCATCATTTTTTGAATAATAAAATACGAAGAAAACTCCTTCTCTTTCACCAAGGTGTATTCTTCCTGCATTCTGGACAAGTATTCTCTAGTCTTTGGTATGCCTCTTTTAGTCGCACCCTCTTGGATAAGTTTTTTCAACACTTCATCATCATTGGGAATTTTTGGCAATTTTACCGAGCGATCCAGTTGCACTCCCTTGCATTGTTCGCATATACGCACAGTATTTGCCTTGGCAGCATTAAACAAATCCTTATCGAGATAAGGGTCAGATGCCCATTTCTCATTGATCTCCTCTTCGGATTTCATCCAGAGATTAGTGTCTTGCAACTCAAAATATTCTTCAGCTTTACCTTCGGCAACGGCTTGCTCCATATCGGCTACCGTTCTCTTAGAGCCAGTCATAAGCATTAACCGTTGCATTTTGCTGTCTTCTTTTTTGCAATAATGACAGTCTTGTGTGAGCACTAACGGAATGCCTAATTTTGCATGTGCTTGAACAATGAATTGGTTGTAGGGCTTTTGTTTAACAAAATCCAACAACATGATTTCCAAATAATAATTTTCACCAAACAAGTTGTGATATTTCTTGATGGTCTCTATAGCCATTTCGGGACCGAAGTTTTTAAATGCTTGTCCCACTGGACTATTAAAACAACCGCTGCCAACCATCAACCCCTCTTTATGCTGCACTAATTGATCCCAATTAATGCGAGGCTTATAGTAGAAGCCGTGTAGCCATCCAAAAGAAGTTAAACGAACAAGATTTTTATATCCTGTCTCGTTTTTGGCCCACAAGGTCATGTGATATGACTTCTGCATCGCCTTGCGGGCTTCTGGTGGCATCTCTTTAAGATACTGCTGCATAGTCTCGCCCTTTTGCACACAGGGCTGTTTTGGTTGATAATAGATTTCTACGCCAAAAATTGGCTGCAAACCGTGTTTATCGCAGCAAGCGATTTGGTTAGGAACAGCACTCATCATGCCGTGATCGGTAATGCAAAGATATTGTTGATTTATTTCTTTGGAATAAATCGCATACTCTTCAACTGTGCCGTATCCATCCAACAAAGAATAATGAGAATGGCGATGCAAATGCTCGAAACCAACTATGTCATTCATATGTGTTTTTTCAACTCTTCAGTAAAACGAGCAATGATTTCATCAACAGAAACCTCGCCAGCTTCTATGGCTTTCTCAATATCGCCCAAAACCAACTCTTCATCACCCTTCCTGTCATAATACAGGAAATTGGCAATTAAGTCACTAACATTTACCAAAATTAAATCACGTCTATTCATATTCACCTCCATCATCATCTTCGTGCTCTAATGCATTCATTTTACGATTGTTGCATTTAGAGCAGTGGAGTATTGCATACAACTCCCCATCGTCTAATCCTTCTGATTGCTTATGCAGTGTGGGCAGTTGGCACTTATCACACCAACATGTTCGTTTATTGACATAGCCCATCTTCATCCTCTGCTATTAATTCTTGTGATCCACAACGAGGGCAATATTCACAGGGCGACTCTTGTCCATCATTGTCCCAAATCACTTCATACCGTAAGTCGCAATCTTGACATTTAAGCATAATCGTTCCTATCCATCATCATAATTAAATTCATGTTCACTTGGCCATTCGCTTTCCAACATGCCTATTTCTTCCTGCACAAGCTCTATTGCTTCAAGAATGTGCTCTATGGCGGCCCTTGGTGACAACTCTTCATTTCTTACATGCCTAATATTTCTTGCTATCTTTTCCCTTAGCTCATTTATTTTAGGCCAGTAAGGCTCCATTATTTCTTTGCTCCGTGGGATTGTTTCCATTCTTCCCATTCATCTTGAGCTTCCTTGGCTTCTTTGTCCAACTCAGCCATTTCGTTCTTCCACGCTTCATGAACAGATTTGAACGATGCTGTCTTTTCCTTTTTTTCTGCATGTAGTTCTGCAATTTTTGCAGAAAACTTCACAAATTCATCACTCAATAATAATTCTACATTTTCCATTTTTTTTAACCTTTCTATGTAACCCGCACAGGGTAGTCCATTTCCCACTTTCCAACAACTTCCAGTGTTATATCAAGTGGCTCAACGCCATCGTCAGGATAGTGGTCGAAAACCAATCCATCCGTGGTTGAACCAATGCGATGGTCAATATAATACACTTCGTTATTCTCTGCTAAAACCAACACGGTTCCGCCATCTAAATAACTATTTTTAACCCAAGCTTTCATAAACAATTTTCTTCTAAATATTTTTCAATTCTGTCTATCAAAGGCTGATTGGGCATCCCACTATAAAGTGACTCCAAACATTCGCCCAACAATTCTTCGGCAGTGTCCCGTAACGCTTCGGGGGCTTCCAATGGCTGCTTTTGCCCCCATACAACTTGTTGAATACCAAGGGATTGCAAAAATTCTATCCCCTTACGGGTTTTTTGTCTTTTGCCCTCACGATATTCAAAATGAGATTCCATATCCTGTGAAAACCCATCGTTTTCACCGTCCCATTCTGGCAAGATTTTCCAAATTTCCTTGCCAAAGCTCACATCATTAATGTGTAGATTTTTTTTCCAAAAATCCTTTTCCACCAGCCAAATCCCACCCTCTTCGTCATGGTCGCCCAACATGTAATACAAGTCTGAAGTTTTCATTAGCAGATTCCTTTATCCAATGATTTTGTCATATTCCTGTCTGTTGACCGCAACAACAGTATCTGGTGATCTGGTGACATAGATCAATTCCTCGCCATCTTTGTCCCTGGTAGCCAATATGACTTCTCTGTTCAACCCCCACAATCTTCGCAGAGAAAGGATGGTATCCTTTGCATAGGAAGGATATAGCGGATATCCATCCCACTGATGCTGTAACAACATGTGCCCTCTATTTAAATGGTTGGGATCAGCCAGCCGAACATCTGGCAATCCGCCGTTCAAATAATCGCCAATTAATTTCTTTTTAATTTTCTTATAGTCACGACTCTTGATTACATACTCTCCATTAGGTCGATGTTCCCACTCAAAGAATTCATATTTATTGCAAAAATCTTCTGTGAAGAATTCTGAAATAGCGGTGAAATCATTATAGAATTTTCTAACCTCTAATACTTTATCGTGCCCCAAGCCCAATTTTTCATCCCAATCTTCCCGCTGCTTGATATCTCGGCACTCATCATACAGGGGTCCAAACTGGCCCTTATTCCAACGTTCTTCAATATCTTGAAAAATACAGAATCCTAATTTATAGGGATTCATCGAATACTTGCCGCCCAATACCCCCATTTTGTGAATAGCATACTCAACAATGCCATTATCGTGTTCTGACTGGCCCAGACTAACGAAACCCTGTACTGCCATTAAGTTAAAATCAACAAAACTAGCCCAGCCTTCGTTGAGCATTTTGGTCGGTCGTTGAGGACTGAAATATATTTCTTCCTCATAAATCATAGCAACAATATCAGACTGCCAAGGCTGCAAAGGTGCATAATCTCGAATGTACCGCAAAATGTCTTTTGTTGGCTCTTTGAAAATGTTTAATTCTTCGGCCACCTCCCTTTTTTCCAACCTCTTCCTTTGCTCCTTCATCCATTCTTCTGGATTGAGCCAAGGTTCCATATAATCATGCCCCTCTTGAACCGGCAAATGTTTTGGATGATGATAATGCCTCACGTCCTGTTTGATCGGGTCTTTAAATTTTCTCTGCTCCCAAGCACTAGCTGGATCGACCAACGTGGTAATTCTTAGCACATGATCTAAAAATTCTGTGACTTTTTCTTTGCCCCATCGTTGCATGTATTTGCGAATTCGAGTACCATGATTCGCCAATTCATTCATCATATTTTGACTAGTTGGCGAAAAGTAAACATTATTTTTGAAAAAGTCATTATGTCCTAAAGCATGAGCAACAACCGTAACATTATCCACCAACGTATTGGAATCGAGACAGTAAATATAACAAGGATTGCTATTTACAACCATTTCGTAAATGCGATGCAGCCCATGTTCATAACCTTGTTGCAATTCATTGTATTCCATTCCCCAACGCCAATGCGGATAACGAACAGGGAATCCACCATAGGATGCTACTTCGCTAATTTCATCATAAGTCAGCATCTGCACGACTGTTGGATAATACACCAATCCAAAGTCGGTTGCTGCTTTCATAATATTGGGAATGACATTTTGCAATTCCTTAGGCAACACTACGCCAGGGATTGTGCTATCACCCATCAAGATCGGAGAACCACGCATCATTTTGCTTGCCACTATTTATTTCCTTTAATGTTGGTGCATTGTCATCGTATCATCTGCTGGATAGCCATCTTTTGTTTTGGCAGCACCCAACAAATCCAAAATAGCTTTGGTAATTTGATTATTTCTTTCTTCTTCCGTCAATTGAGGCGTACTATAATAACCAGCAGATATTTTCGTTCTGGCAGAGGCTTCGTTCATACCAATTCCCGTAGTTTTTAAATTAGGACAATCAGGAAGATTGGTATCAACATATTCCTTTAGGCTATTTTGACTACTCCAAGGCAAAATTTGAGTAATACCAATTAAATTAACGATGTGCCCTGGAAATTCATTTTTAATAGTATCACAAAAAACCTGATTATCCTCGCCCCAGTTTTCGCCATCCGTGAAATAAAACACATAAATATTCCATTTCTCAGGAGGATAACGAGCCTCAAACTGCTTGGAAATTAGTTTTAAAGCTGATGAACAAGTTGTTCCGCCACCATAACGATAACGATAAAATTTATGCTCATCTACTTCTTGAGCAATAGTATCATGCCAAATATAAACACGCTCAGTACGTTTGTAGAAATGTCGAATCCAAACATCAATCCACCAAGCCATATCGGATACAATATCACATTTATATTGATCCATGCTGCCAGAACCGTCACGGGCAAAAAAGATTACGGCATTAGAAGAAGGAACATTAAATTCCTTGTACTGCCGATATCGCTTATCACTGTTAATGGGCGTAATCAGTTGTATGGGATCAGGACAACCCGGCACTTCGTGTAGATTAAAAATCTCTCCAGAAGCACACATTCTCTTCAGTGCCTGTAACCAAGTGCGGCGATTATGTCGCAAAGATTCTGGACCTTGAAGAGCTATGTCATTATATTTTATTTTCTTTTCTTCATAAATTTCCTGCGGCTTGGGCTTCATATTTGGAAGAGCCAACTCATCTTTCATAAGCTTCAAAACTTCTTCCATCGATATCTCGACGGTGACGCCTTCTGATTCTTCCTGCCCAGCATCATTGCCTTGCCCTGGCTCTGGGTCTTTGCCAATAACATCACCCTTTTTACCTGGACCTCTGCCGATGCCTTCCTCTTCTTGACCACGAACAATATGTGGTATATCAATGCGAGGCACAGTAATGCGAAGACGACCATTTTTTCCACGCAATCGCCAAACATTTCTATTTTTGATGTATTTGCTCAATTCTTTGCGAATTTTACCTGAATATACATCAATAAAATCTTGATAATCTTCATCAATGCGTCTTGTAGTCAACAAATCATCTAACATAATTAGTTCCTTGATGATGCTATTGTATCAAAATCCCTGCACCTAATCAATACATCAAAATTTTTAAATGCTTAAAAATCCACACGGCCTTTTTGACATTTTCAAACATCCAGGGCTCTGTTTTCTTGATTAAACCAGAACCACTACCAGTTGACGATCCTCCCAGCAATCCACAAAACAGTCCTGCCAAACCAAGTTTTTGTGCGGCAAGAGCGTTGACTGCAACTCCTTCTGCACCGCCCGCACCACCATATGTAGGACTTAATTTTGCGTGAGGAGAAACCAAATTCACATAATTGGGAAACACACTCAAAAGAATAGATTTCAAGTTGAGAGACTTGTCCTTGTATATATCTTGAAACCCATCATTGCCAAATTGAAAATTGTCCCAATCCTTCCAATATGGAACTAAAAGAACCCAATTCTCACCACCTAACAACATGCGTTCTTTTAATACTCGCAACAATTCTTTTCGGCACCAATCTTCTCTGGTCAATCCTGATGTTACCCAATTATATGTGGCATTTATATCATACCACCAAGGGGAATCTTTTATGCCCATAAATTGATAAAAATAAGGCGATGGAAAAAAATATTCCCCCCAACAACCCAAGCTGCCAACAGTAATAGCATGTTTAAAAGTATTCTTTACTACCCCAATATAATTTTGCGTATAGCTCTCAGCCTGGGCATGCCAATAACTAAAAAACCTATTGACTAATCTCAGCCCCAATTCATTCCCCCAAGGGAAAAATTGCTCATTTAAATCTTTTAATGCAGGGTTATAACTTGCCAACGCTTTCGAGAAATCATTGCCCTGTCCATATTGATTGAGCAAATACCAAGAAGGGTCTGCCCATAGAGGTGTGCCCACCGGAGTGTGGACATACATTTTAACACCATTAGCCCTGGCTAAGTCTTCTGCTTCTAACAATCTGTCAAAATTATATTTGCCAGGAAATGGCTCTGTTTCCCACCAATAATTATAATACCACACTGCTTCGATTTCACATTCGGCAAACCTTGCAAAATCATCCTTGCCATAATCTGTGCTATTGTATCCTAAAACTATGACGCTCATTATTGTTCCCAGTAAGGCTTGTCTAAGACAGGGTTTTTCTTTGTGTTTTCCACATACCAACCCCCGTCAGACTTCTCCAAACAAGCCTCAGCCAATAAATTCAAAACATCCTGGGGGGCATAGCCTCTTTCACGATAATCCTTAATCTTGAAATTGCCCCTGGTCTTCGACATATCGGAAAGGTCTTGACCATCTCGTTGAATTAATTTAGGTATATAACATAGCTTTGGAGGAACAAACCCCAACAATCGACAGAAGTAATAATAAAGACTGGATTCCGATACTAAGTCCTCTCCACGAATAATTATATTACATCCCTCACGATGATCTTGCACAACCTTGATGGCTGTGATTAGGGGAATAAATGGGTAGGGCCTATCCTCATTTCTGACAAAGGGGCGAGACCATTTAATTCCATCATCCTTTTCCAACCCAGGAACACCAGACAAATATTGCAGATTTGTTTCATGCTCTTTAGCAGTATGAGAATACAAATCAACTTTCATACCCATCCAAGAAAACTCTTCCTTTATGGTCTCACAAAATTCATTGACTTTATCTCTGCCCAAGGATTGCAACTCTGGAAAATCCAGATCATCAAACCTAACTATGAATCTGCCGCCCTCTCTGGCAGCGGTATGATAGTTTATCAATGCTAAATATAAATGCCCCAAGTGAAGTCTACCACTGGGGGTTGGACTAAATCTTGTTGTCATTATTTTACGTGTTCACTAAAGTATGCAATCCACCAAATTTCCTCAATAATAATGGCAACAGGTATGCCCCACAACCACTCTGCATGTTTGCTAACAGCGGCCAAAACAATAAACAAAATTGTAGAAGGCACCCATAGCCACCAACACCACACAAAAAACATCATAAGCAATATAAACAGCATTATTCGTCTTCCGTTGTATATGAAAAATGCGGCATTTCATCCATACTCATTAGCGACGTGAGCCGGTGCAAATATTCAAAACCAACTATCTCGTGTGCCACATGATTCATCACTTCTTTGCCACTGATAGACTTGCCGTAAATTTCCCTATATTCATCCAAATACTCATCAATCTTATTCACTATATACTCCATTTGATTCTGGGCACGTTCATCGGCAAGTTCTTGGAGCAAACCACATATCGTGGCTTCATCTATCCATGTCTGCTGCCGAAGGGTTTTTACTTTGTCTTCCAACATCAAAATCAAACGCTTTTGATGTTTCACAGTATCTTTCGACACACACCGTTCCACAGATATTATTTCATCAACAATCTCCGCAAAAGCTGTTGCCAGAGTAGGGTCCATCGCTTTCATTTCAGTTGCGGGCTTACACCACGCAGTAGCCGCTATTTCCAAAGCAAACTCGGAGGGGCGTTTAACTTCTATATTTTCATTGTCCATTATTTTGTAGTCTTTTTTTAAAAATATTCCACAAAACTCTCTTTACAAAAACAACAATTTTATCTTTGTAAAAACCATATTTATCTTTGTAATACTGGCCAGCAGCAACAACATATTTTATCAAAACTTGTTGTAATATGCCAGTTTTCCACGCCACATATTTCACCAAAGTGGAAAACTCTGCCTTCAACCATCTATCCTGATTGATGGTTAGCTTTTTACTCGTCATCGCTCACATCTCCACGACTGAAGATGCTGCCGACGTGAGCCAGAACATCCGTTGCAGATTGTTCATTATATCCATACTGTTTGATAAGACGCTGTTTGATAGCGTCAATTTTTTGTTGAATGTCGGGGTCTACTACCGAACTGCCCCGAATGTCCAAGGCACTCAATTTAATATGGTCCTTGGTGTCTTCAAAGAGCTTCATTTCCAACGCCTTTTTCAGCTTGGCATTAGAGTCCCATCGGAAAACTTTTCCTTCAATGGAAAGACTGCCGATGAAAGCAGCAATACCACGGCGGAATTCATCCACTCCCGCTTCGGGAATGTCAATCTTTTCTTCGATGCTTCTCATGAGCCGTTCGTTGGGCTCCATATCTTCGCCGGTAATTTGATTGATAACTTTGACCTTATTGATATAAGCTCGCACATTATCAATATAATTTGTGCAAAGACGGATAATGGCATCTTCGTCGCCAACAAGGGCTTTTTGGACTTCATTTTTCAAGATATCATCCAATTCCTTTCTGACGGCATCCACACATTTAATATATTTTGCCACATCCTCTTTGTTCGTGATAAGAGAGGATTGATCTAGCCCTTCCTTGATTTCATTCAAAACCATAAATTGGTTGATATAATCGTGTCGGGCAGCTAGGCAGTTGGAAATCTTATCTTGGGTATAACGGCAGGACACACCAGACATTCCTTCTGTAGGATATTTGTCCCGCAATTCCTTGACGGTATCTTCCGTATATCCAGGCAAGCTGCGGCCATCAAGCAATTTTGCTTTATCAACCAGCGATAGTTTACCCTCTTTATCATCCTGCAAGCGGGTTAGAATTGTCCACAATGCAGCGATTTCCAAAGTGTGAGGAGCAACGTGTTGCTTGACTTTTCCCGTCCCATAATAATGCTCCAAGATTGCCAACTCTTCACCCCATCGAAGCAAATAAGGAACATCGATGCGAACAGTACGATCTCTCAACGCTTCCATCGTATTATCAGATCGAAGTTTTTCAAATTCAGGATTATTAGTATGTCCAATCAAAACCGTATCAACAGAAATTTGAGCAAACTTCTTGGGCTTGATTTGTTGTTCTTGAGAGGCACCCAACAGGTCGTAGAGGAATTCTTTGGCCAACTTGAGAACTTCGATGAATTCCACTACGCCCCTGTTGCCGATGCAAAATTCGCCATCGAAATTGAACGCCCGAGGATCAGAATCTGAACCAAAATGCGGGAGTTTGGCATAATTAATGTCGCCGGTCAATTCCGTCGAATCTTGATTTTTTTCATCTTTGGGCTGGAAGGTAGCAATGCCCATACGGTCGGGCTCAGAATAAACCTTGCGAACAACACGAATGTGCTCCTTGATGACTTTGCCCCAATCACCCTCATATTTTTGCAACAACTCATTCATAAACTTTTTGCAACGAGGGTCTAATTCATTGTCGCAGCGAAGTGTATAAAGCTGCGTGCGTTCATTTTCTGGAGTGTTGTTTTTCAACACTTCATTCAAATCATCCACCACTCGCTTTCGCAATTCTAGGGGAAGCAACTTAAGTGGCTCTTCATGCATTGGGCAATCATCTTCGGGATGCGTATAAATACCATCTTTCCCCGTGGGCAAATTCACCCATTTGAAGGTATACCAAATGCCATCTTCGGTATTGCTGTAATATTCCATACCACGTTTGATGCATCGGCAAATAGTGGATTTGGAAGAACCCACAGGACCATGCAAAAGCAACACACGCTTTTCTGTACCATATCCGCCAGCAGCACCACGGATGAATTTGACCAAACTCTCAAGAGTTTCATCCAATCCGAAAATAGGAATTTCAGTATTGTCGAAGAAACAATAATGAGTGTGAGTTTTTCTGTACCGCTTGAAAGTCTTTGTGCCTTCGCTCATTATCATATCATACAATCGTTGATAAGCGGTACGAATAAGTCTGGGGGTCTTATAGCACCTTTCCAGATATTCGGCAAAACTAATTTCCTCATGAAGCACTTTGAATTGCTTCCGATCAAACAAATTGGCGAGTTGTTCTAATTTGGTGTCCATGCTTTGCTTTCACTTCCCTTTAAATAGGTTGTTTATGTTAGTATATTGTATTTCTTCACTCAAAACAAGCCCTGCTTGCAAATATTTTTTATTTGCATAAAGATAACATAAACCATTCAGAACAATATGTCAAGAAGAAAAAACATTAAAGCTGAAAAAATGGTGCTTCGCCGTGATCTTTTTCAATTTCAAGAGGCACAAAATCGCTCCTAAGTTGCATTGGCTTCTCAGCTTGATCTACTGCCAAAAGAAATTCTACAACATATTTTGCTATGTTTTCCAACCCCTCATAATTTAATTTCTCTGGAGTATCTGTAGGTTGGTGATAATTTTTATGTATGCCTGTGTGCAAATATGCCACTGGCACCCCTGCATTGCAAAAAGAGGCATTGTCAGTGGGGGCATTATCTCGATGAGTAATTGTGCTGGCAAATGGATATTTTTTAGATAAATTCTCAATCAATGTTTTTACATCGGGAGTTGGGTCATTTGGCATCAGCAAATTAAAACGCACCATTCTTTGCCAATAACCAACCATATCCATATTCAACATAAAAACATGCTTCTTTATGTCGGGATTTCCTTTGGGGAAAAGAGGATGTTGGCAATAATAATTCGATCCAATTAGCCCATACTCTTCGGCAGAATATAATTGAAAAACAACAGTGCGATTTAATTCGCTGTTTAAAAGAGTGAATGCTTTGGCAACAGCCAAAACTACCGACGTACCTGAGGCGTTATCATCAGCACTGGGGTGGTTTGGTCCTTGCCCATCGTAATGGGCACCAACAACTACCACTTCATCGTCATTTTTGCCTTTGATCGATGCCATAATATTGTTGGTTTGACGATCACCAAAAGTAAATTGTTGCAATTCAACCTCATACCCCCAAGATGTAAATATATCAGAAATATACTTACATGCTGCATCGTTCCCAGGTGTTCCAGCACCTCTGCCATCAAATTTGTTTAAATCAGACAATGTTTCAACATATTCTTTAATTTGACCTACTGTGATTGTTTGCAAAGCAACATCCACAGGTGTAGTTGGCACTGGTGGTGGTAAAGGAACAACTGTTGTGTGCCGAGTGTGATAAAAAGCATAGACAGTAGCCAAGACCAACATCAAAATCATAATGCTAAGTATTGTTCTGTCCATATTTTACCAATTATTAGGATTGAAATTTTTCCCAGAAGAAATGTCATCATGATGTATGTAAACATCTTTGCCCATATGCGACATTTTCTCTGCATTTTCCCGCTCTTGTTTTACTTTAGGCTGCATGTGCTTAAAACGATAATCATGTCCCATTTGACCATCGTTCCATTTCCTGGTGCCTTCGGGATTCACAAAAATAGCCTCTGCTCTCACTCCCGTGAATAATTTTTCTTTTTTATGTGAACCACATGTGGGACAAACTACATCTGGATATTCGTTACTTTTATTCCAAGGAGCGAATTCCTCATAATCACAATCACAATCTATACAATGAAAATCATAAAGGGGCATTTTTTTCTTTCTATTTTGAATTAATGATTTTAATCATCTTTTGCTTCTACAACCAGCTTGTTTAAATGTCGATAAACAGTGGTAATTTTTTTTAATCTATATTCTTGCGAACGGAATCGCCACCAAAAATCTCTGGCGGCCAGTGTAATCGCTGTATTGAGCAATTGGTGATGTAAATTAGTGTTTATCAAATCCACATGAGCCATACCAATATACTCGCCAGCACTTTGATCTTGTTCCATATCAAAATAACCTTCTAAATCTCTTTCGTCTTCAAACTCGTGTCCAAAATCCATCATTTGATACCCCCTTCCAAGTTTGCATATAGCTGATAGGACTTTTCCCAAAGGTTCAATAATTTCATCTCATTGATTGACATTTCAGAGGACGCAAATTTTGACACATCTTGAATTAGTCCCACTTCTCTATTTATCCACTCCGACATAACAAACTTGCCACAACCACCCGAATAATCTATAAATGTTGCCAAAACATCACTCTTTGCATCCACTGGCCCTAGTAACTGCGGATCATATTCCCGCAACACTACAACATGTGAATTGATTTTAATAACAATCTTCTTGTCAGTTTTCAAATTGTATGAATTTTCATAAAAAAAGAATTGAATATTTGCTCGTCTTGCCCATGTAAAACACTCTTTAGATGGTTCATCTTTACTTCTTTTGCAAACAACAATTACCTCTGCATTTGGCAAATTTTTTACAACAGAATACCAAGAAACAAAACCCATCCAGCTATAAATGGGTTTATTTTCACATTCTATTACAACGCACAAATCATTCCCGGTAATATCTGTCATATTTCTGCTTTGGTCTCCGCATCGACAATAACAAAATCATTAACTATATTCTGTAATCCTTGATATGTTAGATATTTTTTACAGTCCTCTAACATGTCTTTCGCCTCCTGTAGATCGTTAGTTGCCCACAATCCCACTACAGGATGAATAAGACACCTGTTGTTTCCTTTGTTAAATAATGCGTAAAACATATACACTAAGAGAGTATTTATTTGCCCATTATGCCAGCACCACGTAATTTCCATTTATTATTTGCAGAAAATGGACTATGATCGGGCTGTTTATATTTGGTGCCTAAAGATAAAGGACTAGAATCTGGAAGTTTCCATTTTCCACCACCGGAGAAACCGGGTTTGGGGGGCTCTAATGGAACACCGAGACCACGGGGAGACATGGGGCTTGTCGGCACTTTATTTTTAGTGCCTTTGACACCAGCATCTTGTTTTACCTGAGCCACATCGGCTGCTACTCCTTGTGGCAATGCCATATCAGCTTCTAACCAAGACCTGAAGCTCATTTCTTTTTCATCTTTTTGCCATTGGCATTTTGATTAAATTTAGTAGCTGCATTTGCCACCTTAGCCGCCGCATCAGAATCACCTGTGGATTGGGCAGCTATAGATTTTTGAGCTAATATTTTCTTTGCGTCTGCCTCTGGATTTGTGCCTTGCTTAAGAGCATTCTGCGTAGCTAATGCCAAATCATTGGCTAAATCATCTTTTCCAGTCTGTTCACACCATTGTTTATATGTTTTCATATCTTATCTATGTAGATTTTTTAATTTTTTCCACTATATTTGTTGTTGCATAACCTTCCACTCTTGGAAAAACAACCACTTCTTTAGCCACATCCGATCCCACAATATAGGGCCAAGTATTGTCCTTTACCAAAACATCGGGTTTAATTTGAGCATAAATATCATGTAGCTCATCATTACTATTAAAAGGCATCACAAAATCTACGCATTCCAATGCTGCCAGCATTCGCATCCTGGCTTGCAAATCATTTACAGGTCTGCCTTCGCCCTT
The DNA here is from genome assembly GCA_023229365.1 of Pseudomonadota bacterium. Taxonomy (NCBI): domain Bacteria; kingdom Pseudomonadati; phylum Pseudomonadota; species Pseudomonadota bacterium. Next base: position 153,648 of record JALNZK010000002.1, read on the forward strand.
AAATCTCTTTACTTGCTCATCCGTATCCACAAGCACAAGCAATTTATCTCCTTTCGATTTGGCAAATTTAAGAATTTCCATATGTCCAAAATGCAAAATATCAAAACACCCATTAGTAACCGCCAGTTTGTATGGCCTATTGTTTAAACACTGTATATCGATCATTTTGCTGCCTACAGGATCAATACGTGCATATACCTCTTGTAAACAAATGGGTTCATTATATTTCTTGCCAACATAGACTGCTCCTGCCTCGTAAGCTATTTGCACAGCATCCACAATATCTAAAGCATGGGCCATCGCTAATCCAAGAACAGAAATAAAACAATCACCAGCCCCAATAACAGATGCACAGTCCGAGCTATATGGAGAATGATAATCAAAATATTTTTCCATTACTTTGCCATAAACGCCATCACCACCATGAGTAATAACAACCGCCATACAACCCAATTGCCGCTGAAAGAAATCGCATTGATTTTGCCAATGCACAGAAGGAATATGACTTAATTCTTCTGCTTCTTTAGCATTGGGCTTAAATATTGTGCAACCATTCCAAAGGCAAAGCGGTCCTTTTTTCGGATCAATTATGCTAATTGTGTCTCGTTCTTTTTTGAACCATTGAGTTTTATTAGCCCCTGATAAGACTCCCTTGTTGTAATCAGCATATATTGTCACAGCAACATCGGATACTTCATCATAGGCTGCAAGTAAATCCTTTTGATATTCCACAATATCTTGCAATCCATAATTTGGCACCTCGATATCCCAACGACTAAGGGGGAAATTATCTTGATAGAATCTTCTTTTACGTGGAATAAAAGAAGGCGAAGATAAAGTCTCACATCCACTAATATCAACACCAATGGATTGATAAAGTGGACGACTTTCTATATCCAAAAATCCAAAGAGTTTAACATCCGTGTTAAAATATTTAAATTGATTTGCTAGATTTCCAGCACCACCAGGAACAACTACATCTGGTCTTTCATTAGTGCCCAGCATCCTTACAATAGGAAACTCGGGAGAGAGTTTATCTGCAACGACGTTGTAGTATTCGTCAAGGAGACAATCACCTATGACAACAATTGTTGGTCGATATTTATTGACCCTTCTAATTAGTGTTTTTAATGCTTCCATGCATTAAAAGAGTTTCATCATAAAAAATTCTAAGGCACACACCGATTTTTACGAGCGGCCAAAATTTTCTTGAGTCGCCGCATCAAAAGCTTGGCTTTCTTTGGTGGCATATAACCAATGTCAATGTAAAAAATACGTTTTTGTTGCATATTAAATTCCAGTGCAAAGAACAGCCTCGGCAATGTGAATACCTTCATCCAAAGTATGAACATGAAACCCAATACACTCTTGAATAATAGGATGTTCGTGAACATTCCCCTCTTTTTCCATCACGAGAACAATAGGTTTTCGCAACATATCAGCCCAGGCAATTTCCATACAAGTGCCGATGGAAACCTTTGTGGCACCCAATAGATTGACAAAAAGCATGTCACAAGCCATTACTGAGTAACGGTCTCGGCAAGTAATTCCCTTGCGGCAACTCAATGGAATTCCCTCATAAGATAGGCCAATTACCTTTTCCTTTTCTAGGTATTGTTTTCCACGCATTGGTGAAACAGCAACAATATACTCAGGCAATTGATCTGAAACATATTCCCGCCAACCAACAGAATCGCCATAAGTCAATCCAGTAATCGGCCCCGCCAAATAGAGCTTACGTCTGTTCATTTTTAATCCTTCACTAACTGTCCATCGGGTTTAATTCTTTTCCATCCATCTTCAAACTTATGAAAAAACTTAACATAATTCAGGGGCAGAGCTAAAAACAATTCATTTTGGGTTCGTTGTCCATTTACCTTGTTGAAAGTAGCCTTGCGACGTGTGTGGTTTCTTTCCTTGGCATGTCTTAAATCCTCTCCCTGAATTACAGCGATTGTATCTTGGTGATGATTTGACATAATAAAAACATCACACTGAGTATCGGCTTTTCTTCCTCCAACGTCCACAGTCGTGTAACTCAACCAAGCCCCAGAAACATTCCACACATCTTTGACCTCGGCTTCCACCTTTAACAGCTTGCCACTTTCCATACAATAACTATTGTCAAATTCTTTAAATCTTTCCGGTTGTTCTTCCAGTGGAATTGTGGGATGTGCCAGCCCTGTGCTGGTCAAAAAGTCTAAAGCCACCATTTTTCCTTGTTTGTCATAAATTTGTTTTAATATAGCAGCATACGGTTTACTATTATCACTCATAAATTTTCCTTTCTATAAATTTTATTCAGATTGGAGATAAACTCTCCTTCCAAAATCTGATTCTTCTTTCACTTTCCAATCCTGATGCCAATACGGCTTGAACGGATCAGGCACAACTAATAATCTTATGGGAGCGTCTCCCCACACAGGGTTCCAACTAGTATAGCCCATAAAATCATCAAATAGTATATCAATTTTTAATTCTTTTAACAATACAGCTTTGCACAACTCTCCATATTTTGCATAATCTGCACAGTAGATGTGGTCAGAAGCTACCGATATATCATTCATTTGCAGCATTTCTTCCACATAAGCCTTATCATGCATATCTGTGATGATGAAGACTTCGCATGTTGTGTTATTTATCAGTTCTTTGAATTGATCTGGGTATTTGCTAATTACACCACCGATATCAAGGGCAAGTTTCATTTTCTTTGAACAATGTGTGGAAATTTTCTTCTACAAGCTTTCGAGCCTCTTCTGTCCATGTTCTTTTTCTAACCACCTTTCGTCCATTCTATATTCTAAACTATTTAACATATTAATCCTTCCATTCATAAAGTCTTATTTTTGCAAAACCTTCTTCTATCGTAGGTTTTTGCCAATCTTTTATGTGTCGCTCTGCAACCCATAACCAATATGCGTAATCATGCCCTCTATTATCGCTATTGGTTCTAAGGGCGGCGTGTTCCTCGGGACTCCACAAAGGAAACTCTATGGCCCAAATGGGAACATCCAAACAACTGGCTAAGGCGACCCATCTCTTCCTGCTTCTAATTGTGACATTGACACCACGATCAACAATCACATTGCGGCCCATAGCAACGGCAATGTGCAGAATATGATCCTCCACAGATTTATACAAAGGCTTCAGAGCCTCTTCATAAAGTTTATAATTGCCGCCATGTACTGCATCGACTATAGCATCGTCACTAACAACAACCCAACCTTCCTTGGCTCGTTGATTAGTGTATGTGCTTTTACCAGACGCTATTGTACCCACTAATACTTCTATCATTTCTCCTCCCATGTCGCATGTGCCCTAAATTCATCTAAATTCTTGGCATTAAAATAACTCATTGAGCTACGCAGCCCATCAGAGAAACGAGTAACCAAATCTTCCAAAGACTCGCCTTCATACTCCAAAAATCTAACCCTGCCTTCAATATATTTCGGATTATTGCGGTATTCTTTTTGAATTTCAAAAGACGCTGAGCCATGATAAACTTTTACAAACTTGCCGTCTTGTTTTACAAGCTCAGCGGGGCTATCAGAAGTAGCCGCAATGCAACTGCCCAACATTACCATATCTGCCCCTACCGCTATGGCCTTACACATATCTCGGGGCTCTTGAATGCCGCCATCAGCTATCAATAATGCATTCTTCTTGACAGAAGCACATTCCATAATACTGGATACCATTCCATAAGAAATACCTGTTGCATTTTTGGTAGTACAAGCTGCCCCGCCCGCAATACCTACTCGAATAGCTATAACATGTGGCAAAGAATCCAGCCATTGATAGCATTCCTTGGAAGCAACATTACCCACAATAAAACCTATTTCATCAACCGACATTCCATGCCCAAGCGACTCTATGACTTTGGCTAGTTTGGCATTTGCTCCATTGGCAGTATCAATACAAAATATTTTACAACCCACCTCACGTAATGCATGAAACCTTTCTACAGAATCCCCATTAATACCTATGGCACACGCAGAGCCATGCATATTATCTGATTGTCTTGAGTGTTTCCAACACTCAATTTGTTCATTGATTGGCATGAAACGATGAATAATTCCCATGCCACCTAATCTTTCCATTCTAAAAGCAACCGTCCCGTCACAAACATCTTTCATTGGAGCAGCAACAATAGGCACAGACATAGCCCGAACCTTGGTGCTTATATCATCTCTTGATTCAATATTAGATACCACTCTCGGCACTAATGTAATATCATCAAATCCTAAACTTCTCATATAATTCTTCTTTTCTTTTCGACAACACAACCTTGAATAGGATATCTAAAAGCCCATTGCATCGGGCGACAATTGCTACATGCGGCGTAGGCAGGTATCAATCTCAAACAAATAAATTGATTATTGTCAAATTCACTGCCTATTTGCCAACCAAAACATCTAAGAATTGGATTAAATAATACCTTCAACAAACTGCGATGATTGATTACTTTGTCATCTTTCCAAATAATACCGAGATTAAGCTGCTGCATTTTTTACACAATCCCAAAGCACCCACTTGTCATCAATGAGCTTAAATGTTGTTAAATCCTTGCCAAAAGTAGATGAAAGAGGCGGTATAAACATGGATACCTTTGGCGATCTATCTCTATCATCTGGGAACTTTGTAATCTGAACACCCCATTCTTTAGGAAGATTTTCAGGAAACACAGTCCATCTTTCTTTCTTCTTTTGAATCCATTCTAATTTAGTTTGTATGTTTTCCAAATATTCTAAGCACCTACAATAGGAATACCATATAATCTCAAACTTAATTAAATGTATCCAAGGCCCAGTTTGATAAGCATGCCAATCATACTTGTGGGTAAAATCTCTGCCTTTTTTAATTTTATCAAGATCAAGCAAATCCAAAAACCTATACACACCTTGTGAAAGAACCTGATGTATATCTGTGCCATCCTGCCTATTGTGAATAGAAATCCATTGATCTACAACACCTCGATACACAGCATCTAATTTATCTTTTCTATCCACCAACGGTGTTGCTAGCTCTGCCTTACCATTAAATTGAAAATCATTAATCACACCAAATAAAATATCTTGATAAGGTTTTGTCGCATTAAACGCCTCTCCCGATGATATCTCATTTAAATGCACTATTCTTTTATTCATCCTGTTTCCTCCCATAAACAACCACAAACACTACAACGATATTGTGGGTAATTATTACCATTCATATAGTCCAGTATGGAGATTTTTGCCTCCCTGATGGACCTGCCGACAGTTTTGCACTTCGGGCATTCCCTGTTTTTCCAGCCTACATCTATTATTTTTACTTTGTTTCCTTTGTCCATCGCTCCACCACAAATCCTTCATATTCCTCTATAATTTCTCTGTCCCACATATGTGGAAATTCTGGAAAGAAAGTGTCGCCTTCATATTTGCCAGGAATTTGGCTCACCAGCATTTCGTCCACTAAATCTAGCTCCAGAGCTTGTTTATAAATACTTGCTCCACCGCAAATAAAAATCCCTCTCTCTGGATAGTTCTGACGTGCAAAATCAACAGCTTCTTTCACACCAGCAATAAACACTACCTGGGTGCCAAACATTTCGTTCACCTTGCCCAACTTTACTCGCCTCAAACACTGTTCGCCATCAATCGAGCAAGAATATTTGGTGTATCCTGATTCGCCCTCAGGGGCGACAACAATATTGACTCGATATAAAAGTGGCTTGAAAGGCAAATTCTCATAGGTGGTCAAACCAAAGATTACTGTCTGCCCACTGGTTCTTTCCTTAAACAATTTAAGGTCTCTTGGAACTTTCCAAGGCAACCCATTCTTGCTGCCAATTAAACGATTTGATTCTTCTGCCCAAGCTACTAATAATGTCGTTTTCATGTAAATAATAGTAATTGTTGTAATCTATGTGGTCTGTTTTTGAATTTTTTATAATACTCTTTGTCGGCCTCTATGGCAAAGAAATGCCGATTGGTTTGCCGAGCCGCCAATGCTGACGTACCACTTCCGGCGAATAGATCGCAAATCAAATCGCCTTCATTCGTGGTGAGTTGAATGATCTGCCGAGCCAGAGCCAGAGGTTTCTGCGTGGGGAATCCTTCCTTCTCTTTGTCGCTAAGTTTGAACTCCCAATCTGGCCCTATTTCCTCAATTCTCTTACGAATGACATCGCCGCCATTCCTTTTCACCACTATTGGATTGAGAGCGGCCTTGCCCTTGGAGAAATATAGGATAGGCTCCCAGGATCGTTTCATTGCCCCTTTTAAATCTCCACCAACGGAAAATAGCTTTCGCCAAGCAATTGTGCCTTTGTAGGTAAACCCACAATCTTCAAAGCAATGAGCATGCTTCATTACAACATGCTCCATATCCCCATGTATGAACATAAATGAATTTGGCTTTAAAACACGATAACACTCGGCGGCCAAAACATTCCAATCAATACCCTTGCCATCATCCCCCAGAATGTGTTTATCAAACTTAGACTTGCTAACACCGGCTTTGTTCCATTTTTTATCCCCAGGAATATTGCTTTTATAACTACATCCATAGGGTGGATCAAAATACATTAAATTAAATGCATCAGAGGGCACTTCTTTTATTATATCTTCCCAACGACCTAATACAAATTGATCTATAATTTTCATAACCATAATAATATCATAATTAGTAAAATAATTCAATAGCAAAGAAAAAGGACTCACACCCTTGCGAATGTGAGTCCCCACTTTTACAAAAGACCACGCTTTTGTTTCTTTACACGCCTTTCTTCACCAAATCCAAAAGGTCTTCTCTTTGGTAGGTGGTGGAAACAAGCATATGCTCGGGCATACGCTTGCGAAGGCGACGACCACATTGTTTAATCTGGGCGATCTTGTCCTTGCGGAACGACTTGATGGGGGCTTCCTTGTAATCACGCACATCTATGCCAGAGCGTAATTCATAACCCTTGACAACATCTGTAGTGTCATCAATAACCAACACTGTTCTGCGGACGGGGTGCGAGTGATTACCTTTGTAATAAAACCTCGCAACAGGCAAATCTTTTACGACATCGTATTCTTGCATAACACACCTCAAATAAAAAAGGATCAATTGATTGATTTACTTAACTTATCAAATTGAATAACAATTGTCAAGATGATTTTGGTGGCGGGCAATAGAAAATAATTTCATGCGACTCCTTCACAAAATCTGCATCTCCTCTCTCTATTCTATTTTTGCCCATGCGAGTTTCTCCCTGACCCATCGTGTATTGCCAAACAGGACAGCTACTATCATATCCTTTGTATAATTCTCTTATTTTTGGACAATCATTATAAGATAACACAAAGCCTCCCTTGTGATTTTTTAAACATTCGGCTAATAGGTCATGTTTAAATCCCTCATGATGTATTGGAATATTACGCATTGGATAAATTCCCTTAAACATTTTGGAGTCCTCTCCAATGTAATATGGAGGATCACAATAAAAGAAATCATTTGGATGCTTTTTAAATACATCTGCAAAATCTGCACACTCAACCCTCAATTTTCCTGGGCTGAATTCTTGCACCATCTTAAGCATTGATGTATATTTCTTTTCATTTAGATAAATTTTACCTGACCAGCCCAAAAACCCTGGCCCGTAAGATAAATTAAAATTAAAGAAATAATGAACAGCTAAATCAATCCCCTCTAATTTTTGTTTTCTATCCCACTCTTTTTGCATATTTTCTTCTGCCAATGATTTATATCGCTTAAATCTATGACAAGCCTTACTCCAGCTTTCAAAATTCTTGGTTGTCTTGTCCCAATGATCTTCTAATCTGTCCTTAACCTCATCATATGTTTTTTGATCGGGTTTTAACTTTTTGAGTTCTTGATACATAGCCTCGGGCTGCTCTATTTGATACTTCCAATAATTGACCAATATATCAAAAATATCATACCCAATTACTTCTACGCCTACATCCTTGCTCATTGCTATTTCAACAGAGCCGCCTCCAAAGAAAGGCGACACCACTCGTTCCACTCCTTCTGGCACTAATTCAAGCACATGTCCAACACCCAAACTTTTGCCGCCTGCATATCTGATGGGCGAATTTACCACTCGTTTGTATTTTTGGTTTGTAATACTTTTTAAGAAATTAATTCTACGCTCTGTTGTATTCATTATTATATTTCTCCATTATTTATTTTTGTTTTATCAGTCAATGGCTTTGTAATTAAATCATGAAACTTTTCACGAATATTGGTAGGCCATGCTTTGTGTCTTTCTTGAAAATTCCATTCTGGATAGTCGCCCTCTATTTCTTTAAACTGACATTTGCACTTATCTTCCATTTCCTTATAGGCATGTATCTCTTGGCTTTCCTCAGAATAAAGACCTTTTACAGGTGCCATTACGCCATCGGCAGTAATTGTGTAAATTTCTACTTTTTTCCCTTCTGTCAAGCATTCCTTAATCAAATATGCTACACCAAACGACCTAATACTCGGCTTGCCCTGCATGCCTGCTTTTTGATAAAAAGAGAGAGTAAACTTTATTCCACCCTTGCATTGAGACCCACCTATTTTTACAATTCTTCCATCAACAACAATCAAATACACTCTTGCATTATCTCTGGTGTCTAAATTTTCGTTATAAATAAATTTTGGGAAGCCATCTGTGTCCAAAATCGCATTAGCAATCTTTGTTGCATTTGTTGCTTCTTGTATGTTAAATGTCCTAAAAACTACATTCACCAATTTTTTTTGTTCTTTTTTTACCTGCTTCGGTTGCGATGATTTTGTATAAAACACATGCCCACACTTACAAGATGAGCATTTGCTTCCTATGATTTCCTCACAACTCGGGCATCTCTTTTGCCCCCTTCCCGGCCTTTTATATCCTTGATTAAAATCAAATTCTATTTGTGCTACATTCATGTTTTCCTCAGGGTTTATGGGATTTATATTAAACACCATAATACACAAAAGAAAACAAATAGTCAAATGCAATTTAATTATGATTTCCCTCCATTAAATTCTTTATCTCCGAAATGCGGAACCTCCTGTGATTTCCGGGTGTCCGCACGCAGTTTATTTTTTTGTCCTTCTCCCAATTTCTTAATGTCATGACAGAAACTCCCAACATCTTCGCTGCCTGCCTCGGGCTAATTAGTTTGTCCATAGTTCTATCCTTATATAGTAGGTTTTTATATAATTTTACAAATATTTTAGAAAAAATGTGAAAAAATCTATAAAAATCAATTTATTCACACTATATAAGTATAGTGAAAATCATTCACTATTACAAGGAGAAACAAAATGAAATACACAATCAACCAAGTAGCCACCTGTGGTTGTGAAATTTTAAATGAAAAGAGAGAGGTCTTCGCATGGGCAGTAGACCGCATTTCCGCCGAGATCATTGCGAAGGCATTGGAAATATATGCAAAAACACAGGAGGAGAAATGAATTACATAATTTATAGAATAACCAATAAAATAAATGACAAAAAATATATTGGATTTTCAAGCAAGTCATTGGAGGAAAGATGGAACAAACATTTGCGAGACGCCAAGGCAGGAAGAGACACGTATTTGTGCCGAGCTATTAGAAAATATGGCGGTGATAATTTTGACAGAGAAGTAATTTACACTGGCGACGATATATCCTATACCAAATATGTAATGGAAAATAAATTTATTATAGAAAACGAAGCACATTGCACTACTGGCAAGGGCTACAATATGACAATGGGTGGAGATGGAACGCTGGATCATACTCATTCTGAAAGCACTCGCCGTCAAATGAGCATATCTCACACTGGCATGAGATTGTCAGAGTCGGCAAAACAAAAATTAAGTGAGCAAAGAAAAGGGGTGGGCAATCCTAATTTTGGGAAACCGCCTTCTTTGGAAACAAGGAAGAAAATAAGCCAAGCTAATATGGGTCGCAACCACTCCGAAGAAGCAAAGAACAAAATGAGCGAACAAAAGAAAGGGGATAATAATCCAAATTTTGACAAACCCCCATCCCAAGAAACCAGAGAAAAAATAAGTGCATCACTTAAAAGAAGATATGCAATGAATGGCAATCCCAATTTTGGCAAATCACCATCCAAAGAAACAAGAGAAAAAATAAGTGTATCACTTAAAAAAAGATATGCAATGAATAAAACTACGGATACCACAACTCTCCATTAACGAGAATTGGATTACAGCCAATTTTTCCACTATAAAACTCCAACTCCACGCCGCAGTCTCTCAACAATTGCAGCCCAGCATCCACAGATGCTTTCCAGCGGTCGGGCGTCATATCCATTCGTTCTTTGTGTCCAATGACTTTCTTAATGCCCATCAATGCTATTGCTCTCGCACAGTCCGAACAAGCCAGCCACTGGCATATCATTGTTAATCCTTCCGTCGATCTTCGCCTTGCCAGAGAGAAAAGGGCATTACGCTCCGCATGCTCAATATAAAACAATTTCTTTTCACGGTCAGTAATCATGTCCTCCGTCACGGTTATTTGAGAAGGAAATTCATTACGACCTTCTGACAATATCTCCCACCTATCATCGAGTGGCGTATCAGCATAATCTTTGCCAATAATGGTTATATTGCCAACTATTATCGCCCCATTTTGATTGGAACGATCAGGACTACCGGCAGCTAATTCATAACATCTAGCCAAATGTTTTTTTATATTTTCTTCATTCATATCATAAATAATATCATAATTGGTAAAACAATTCAATGGCAAAAATGCAATTCAAACAATGGTTATTACATGAGCGTTACGGTCAATACAACACTAACAACACCATCATTGTTGATGTTCAGCCCATGTATGCACAGCACATGAATTTTGGCATTAAAAACTTCGCTGAATTTTTAAAACAAACCTTAAAAAATCGAAAAGTAATATATTTTTTTAACGGAGATTCTATTGGTTCCAATGATAACAAAGAGGAAATTTCCAATTGGCTTGCAGAATCAGCCAGAGAAAATACGCCATATCCAGAAGACGACGATGAAGAAATATACTGGCAAGATCACGAAGACACCTACTCATTGTTCCATAACCGATGCCTATGGTATGATAAAGGTTATGGCTTCTTTAGGTCATGGATGGATCATGGAGTCAGTGATGCCACTATTATTAAAACAATTAGATATATGATAATGAAACGCATCAATGACTCTAGAGACTTGGGAGAGGAAGAGCTTCAACTTATTACAAATGGAGAAGACATCCCATTGCACGACCCTTTGTTTATACCCTCCATTCCTCTGAATATTTTAAAACAATTCAGTGGAGCATTCCTTTGTGGAGGTGGTAAAAATGAATGCTTAAAAGAAGTGACACTTCTCATGAATGCTCTAAATATAAAATATACAATTCTTTCAGAATTTACATATTAAACCGCTACCGGAATTTTAATGGCCGCTTGCGGGTTGTAATCTACAATCTCAAAATCACTCATCTGATACGAATAAATATCATCAGCCTTGTGCAAAATTAGCTTTGGAGAATCAGGTTTCGGTCTAGCCAGATATTCCTCAACGGCTGGTATTTGATCCTCGTAAATATGAGAATCCGCTGTGCTGTGAATAAATTCATAAGGCTCCAAATCGCATTGCTGAGCCAACATATAAATTAAAGCACTGTAAAATTGAATGTTTGCTGGAATTCCCACAGGGAAGTCACAACTGCGTTGGGTCAACATCCCACTCAATTTACCATCATGCACAAAACACTGGAAAGTATAATGGCAAGGCGGCAGCCGCATTTTCCATGTATCTAACGGATTCCACAACGAGAATAGATTTCGTCGGTCATCGGGATTTTCTTTTAAGGTTTTGACCATGTTGGCAAGTTGGTCAAAACCACCCGCTCCATATTTCACCTTAAAATCCTGATCGCATTCAGTGACGGTGAATTCCTTGTCTCCGTCTCCATATTCGCCGCCAAAATGCCGTAGCTGGAAGCCGTATACAGGACCAAAGCTGCCCGGTATGAATCCATGTTTCTTTTCAAAATCATGATCTACCCACGGGGTCCATATCCCAGACCCTAATGCAATTAGATCATTGTTGTTGGTAGAGCCTGAGAGAAACCACAACAATTCTCCAAAGATAGCCTTGGGCCACACTTTTCTCCCAGTTAGAAGGGGAAAATGCTCATTGATTCTGTATCGGCTTTGGATGCCAAAAACAGCAACAGTTCTTACCCCCGTCCTGTTTTCCTTCCAAACTCCATTCTTAATAATGTTGCGTAAAGCATCGTCATACGCCTGTAGGATGTATGTCATCTTTATTTCCCCATGCAGCTTTTGCAAATCTCGTCTTTAGTTTTTCGAGAACTTGGTGCAACCGCCCCAAATCCTCCGTGGTCCAGCCATCTTCGTCAACCAGACTCTCAATAGCATCCAATAATTCATCTTTAGAAATCAAGCATGTAAATCGTGCGTTCATAATAAAGCTATTTTATAACAAAACACAAATAAAGGCAATATATAAATTTATGAAAACCTTTGCCCAATGGCTGGAGCATAATTACAACAACTCTGGCAATAAAATGGTACAGAAATTATGGAAATTCCAGGCAGAAAACCCGAACTCCTCATTTAGAGAATTCTGGCTGTTGCACGGCAATAACGACAAGAACGACCGTGAATTATGTCAGCAAGAATTCTATGGAATGAAAAACACACATGGGCAGCATGTTTCGGCAGCCGACTTGTTGAGGTAATATGAATTTTAAATTGTGGATAGAGAATGACGAAGAATACGATACCTTTGGCGATCCCAAAGAATGGCATATCGGACAACTAGGCATCCTTGACGAATTTGGGCTAAAAGATTTCGCCGTCATTCAAGTTATCCGATTTGAAGATGTTCCACAGGCTGATCCTGAATATTATAAAATGAAAGACCGCAATACTGTCATCTCTCTCAATAAATTTGGTGGCTCAACCTACAAAAGAGGTGAAAGTGTTCCTGTTAAAATTATTCAAGCATTCGGAAGTATATCAAAAAGTCACAAAGTTCATTTCTATGTCGGTGCCCAAAACCTCTATCGCACCATTGATGACCTTATAAAAAAAGAAATGAAAGTGCTTTACCCAGACCTACTTATACAATTTTGGAACTCTCCACAATATCGGGCACTTATTACTGAATTTCCACAACTAAAAATAAAAAACCAATCCCCTCTGGATCAGATTCAATACCAAGTCTACGACATTCAGGGATATACAGTCTATGTGATACCAGAGCCCCGAGTTCTAAAAAGACAAGCAGAATATCGAGCGTCTGGATATCCCCACCCTTTGCACGCCTACTACTTTGCCATTCCTGAGTTGAAGACTAGATCGCAAGACGAAAAAACAAGCCAATGGCTAAGGACGCAAAAAATGGGTGAAAATGGCATGTTCACCAGCGAACGAGAAGCACTAACTGGGGCGGAAAAATATATTAACTATTTATTTTATGGAGAATGAATTTCATTTCCCCAAGAAGTCCAACCCTCTCTACACACCCTCGCATACATATCTAACCTTGGGTCGGGCGAAAGCTTTTCCACTAACTGATAGAACTCATCGGGCTTTTCGCTGTGTTTACCCCTGGGCCATTCGAAACAAGTCCCATCCGTCGCCTGAGCATGTCTGCCGCCTTGCCCAAATGGATTGCCATGCCTCGATCCTACTCTGGCAACCAAAATATATTCTGTATTGCAACGAAACCTACCGACGCCCAACCCAGGCTTCTTCCATGTCCACAGAATTATTGGCTGGGCTCCCCAAGTCTTTGCCACCTTATAGCCCCAATCCACATGCTGAGCAATGCACCAAATGTATAAATGGGCCTGTGTGGCTATCGGCGGCTTCATATAGCATATTTCTTCCAAGCTCATGGTTGGATAGAAATTTGTGGGATAAGCCTTGCTTTTTGCGTTCTTAAACCCACTATTCAATGTCGGTGTCCACGGGGGATCAACTACAACAGTTTTGAATTCTGTGTCGAATTCTAATTCTCTATATACCATTTAATCGCTCACAAGCAATATTAAAATATTTTTCTTCTTTTTCTATACCAATAAATTGACGACCAGTATCTGCACAAGCCACCAATGTGCTGCCAGAGCCTGCTGTGTTATCCAAAACTACCTCGAAATCCTTAGTGTAGGTGTAAATTAAATATTCCATTAATGCCACCGGCTTCTCTGTTGGATGATATTTACATTGCGACGAATGCTTAGGACAATATAATATACTTTTAGGGTATTTCATCCCACTTAAATCATCTTCCACTCTTTCTGAAATCAATCTGGTTTCCGAGACGTTCTTTTTTGATGCCCCTTGTTTGTGGTTAGGCTTACCCGGAATTTTAATAGGATAATATGGTGATTTGCCTTTGCTGAAAACTACAATATTTTCATGTTGTTTTAAAGGCTGGTGCTTGGCGTTAGCAAAATTGGTGGGATTTTCTTTGTTCCAAATCCATTCGTATTTAAACCAATCCATGTTGCTCTGTATAAGTATAGTCGTAAAAGGTTGACTAGCTGTAAAGACAAAAGCACCATTACCGATAATAATTCTCTTGTATTGTTCCCACAATTTATCTAAGGGAATGACCGAATCCCATTTGCAATAAGTCGTTCCGTAAGGAAGGTCGCAGATTACAGCATGAACACTGTTATCTGGGATGAGCCGCATAACCTCTAAGCAATCCCCTAAAATCAAGGAATTCGGCTCTACCTTCCCTATGTCTTTGTAGTCCTTAATGAATTTCATTTTTTACACTTCACAACAATTCTTCTCTAACGGCATTCCACCCAGGGAACCCTCCCAGATTACGATCATCAATAACGCATTGACAATGTGGCTTCCTTTTTAATACGCCATAAGGACGAGGCTCATCCTCTGGCAAGGTCTCATTTATACCATCAAATTCTATTCCATTTCTACGACAAAATTCTATGGCTTGTGTAAGAAAATTGCCCTTAGGCTCATCTTCTCTGCAAGTCCATAAAACAAGCTTATATCCCGCTGCCTTTAAATCTTGCATTGTTTCAAAAGCACCGGGCAATGGCTTGCCAATATCTGGCCATGCGAACTCAACAATAGTGCCATCAAAATCTATAAACAGTGTATGATATACATTCATTGCTGCATCCATAATTCTGTTGCTTTAGCACGTCGATCTGCTTTTAATTTATCTTTAGCATCACACTCATCGAAATGATCCTGAATCTCATCCACTTTTTTACCACAACGCAAACAAACTCTTCTTTGTAGAAATTTGCCACAAGAAAGATGCGATTCTAAAATCTCCCAATCATGAAATCCAAAACTGCAAAGATTCATATTGCCTCCAAAAATGACTTATCAAATTCCTTGGGAATGCCAAAATAAAACCTTTGGCAGGTTTTCTTTAAGTTTTTATACCATGCCGAACGGGATATATGCAAGATGTATTCAAAAACATACTTGTAATCCAAGTCCGTATTGGCCCTCCACCACACCTTAAAATCATCCTGTAAATTATCTTCTACTCCATCTATGGGCACAGTACGATTCGCACCAGGGCTTGAATTACGATTTACATCAAACTCGCAGTACCCAAAGTAGTCGGTTGATCCCTTGTTGGGATTGCCAGGGAAGTAGAATGATGGGCAGGGGTCTCTGTTTAACTCATAAACAAATGACCCCTTTTTTAAGAATGGATGCCTGAAATACCATCGATTTTCATTGCGATGCTGGATAGGCTTATAATTATCAATATCACTTATGACATCTAAACTAAACCCTGGTAGTGTCTTGATTTCCTTTACATAATTGGCCACCACTTTTCGCTTATCTGCCTTGCCCAGGGACACCAGATGCAAATGTCCCTCATAGGTCAAATAATCCAACATGCTCCATGTTTCTGGATTTGCTGTAAACAAAAGACAAAGCCTCTGTTGAAAATGTTCTAATGGCTCATCTTTAATCGAGAGGAAAATGGACTCACATGGCACGCTTCCGAGGTTGGTCTTTTTAAATATTTTTTGAAAAGGGATGTAATCCAGTTCATGGTAGAAATCAGCCACTTTTGCGAGCTTGCCATTGTGAAAATAATACTCACCGGGCTCTGTTCCTACCTCAAAAGAAACATACACCAAGTCTCTATTCACACCAGGAAATTCCTTGGGTAAATCCCAAACACTAATCAGCGTTGCGTATTGCTTCAAGAACTTCTTGAAAGAAAGATAAGCCTTAGAATTATTGTCGAATATGGCTTTGGGCAGTATGTAATGGATGTAGCCCTTTTTCCCAGTAAGCAAAATAAGGTCTACGGTATGCACTAAAAAAATTACCGACTCTTCCCGCATATTGGTGATGCCATATTTCTTCATCAAATTCTTGACAAAGGGCTTGCGTTCAGAGAGCGAATAGGCTGGGGAACGGAATGGCGGGTTGCCAATAAAGGTTACGCTGGTGCCGTCATCCGTAGGTGGGTCAATAAAATCATAGAAATTACCTGTCATTATAAATTCTTTGCCATGATATTGTTTAACAATATCTGAGTCTATTTCTATGCCCAAAATATCAGCATCTGGAAATTTCTTCTTGATTTTATCAACAAACACACCTACACCGCAACTCGGTTCAATTATGTATTCTGTCTTGATTTCTGTGCGAGCCAAACAAAAATCAGCTATTGAATCAGGTGTTGGAAATTGACCTAAAAGAATTTCTTTACTTGAAATATCTTTGTTTATTGAAGAATTAGCCATAATAAAACAGCCCTGTTAAACATTTCAACAAGGCTGTCCCTAAGACGGGATAAGACGGGATAAGACGGGATAAGACGGTCACTGGGATTCGAACCCTTTAGCCCCAATAGCAGACCGTTGTTTCCAAGATCATCGGCTTTTGCCAGTTGGTTCTCGGAACACCACTGAGTTTGTGGCTCAAGTTGGCCATTTAATAAATTTTAAAACGTTAAATAAATATTGGGCTTTCGCCCTATTAGTATTAAATATATAATATCACATATAAATTACTTTGTCAACTTCTTTTTCTTTTTCTTTTTGAAAAAATCATCTTCATCAGTGTTAAACATCTGCGGGAATTTTCTTTGTATCATTGGCAAAGAAGGTCTAGCAAAAACAGCTATGCAACTCGTGCCAGTTGCATTTTCTTTTATAATTTCTTTTTCAATCCAATTTTTAAAGTTTATAGAGAGCATATCCAGGGGCTACCTCCGAAGTAGTTATGTTTACCGCCTGGAAAAATTTCTTACTTGTTTTGTTCCACGGACACACACGCAAATATCTGCCTCTCCGATTGGCTATCTCTCTAGCCTTCTGCATCAATCGACTGCCATAGCCCTTTCTGCGATACTGCCGCTTCACATAAACATAAGTGCGAAGACACTTGCTGTTTTTAGATAGTCGGAAATCACACATCGCCCAACCCAAGAGATTATTGCCAGAGTACAGAGCGATGGCTAAATAATCACCCTTCCTGGGGTCTGATTCATTGGCAGCCGCATGCATGTAATCCTCTTTGTCGTCAGGCGTTGCATCACGCAAATACCTGCGGCTTGCTGGATTGATGCGAGCGTAATCTTTAATCAACCATCTCATCTTCCTAAAACCCTCATTTTTTGAGCAATATACCACTTTCCACCTTGTCCAGCAGGCCGTTTGAATTCATAATAATCCTTGAACTCAACCTTATACCACAGCCTGCCCTTCATGGAAAGATGGGGACAAGGGGCACAAGCGATGTGCCAACCAGGACGAAATGAATACCCCTTAGTTGGGTACTCTTTGGCATCTATCCACTGACCTATGGGAATAATGGCTTTTCTATTAATGAAAAGAGAGCCAAGAGTGCCATTCTTACGCATTCGAAATAATTTATAGCCAATCATATTGTTGTTGTAATATAATTAGCCATAAATGTCAAGCTATTGTATAGGGGTTGCTTGAGGGATGCCGCCTGGACCGGGTAGACTTCCAGGTATTCCACCACCGGCACCAGGACCAGTTGCCTTATCTTGGAACATGACTTTTTTGAACCAGTCATAATCAACATACTGCGGTATTCGTTTAGTGGCTCGGGCACCTTGGGGAACAATTTTCCACTTCATTCCTTGCCTGCCTGTTAAATCTCGTAGTCCTTTAGTTCCCGCTTTTGTAGTGGGCAAGAAATCAATTTTCATTCCCTTAATTTCTTCTCCGTCATTATCAACAGCTTTTACGGTAAAAGCTCGCAAGTTAGAAAGATTTCCGCCAGAGGGACCGATCCATGATCCAACGAACGTCTGCCCTCTTAGATCGTTAGGCTCAATACCTAATTCATAAGCTAAATTATTCCAGTCGGGCATTGGTTGGCCTCCACCCGGCATTCCTCCCGGCATTCCTCCCATAGGCGGTGCTCCTTGCATCCCTCCCATTCCAGGTGGCGGGGGTGGTCCTTGTTCCATAAATTGTCGAAAAGATAATGTCATTATAAAGATATATACCTCTATGAACACAACATTTGAACATTTTGTCGAAGAAAAAGCCCAAAACAACAAAGAGCAAATAAAAGCTATGTTAGGCTCCAATGATTTTGTTTTCTTCTTTGAAAAAAACAAAGAAATTTTTGGTGCCCCCGAAGAGAGCCGACTTATGTTTGCCCGCATGAAAAACCCAGACCCCGAAGATAATGACTGGGTTAAAGAAGCTAATTTCAGCGGATTAAACCTCAATAGAGCCCTAAAGGGAGAGAAAACAGAAAGTCTATTTTCCCATACTGATTTGACCAAAATCAAAATATTGGACCAAGAAGAAGCATATGATAAATTGTCCAGATTAACTTCGGATACAGATAAGATAAAAACCGTTCTTTCTGACGATGATAATCCGCACCCAGAAGCTCCTGATGCGGCTCCAGGCATCCAACAATTAAAAGACAAAAAATGAACTTTAGGCTATTTTTAGAGCGAGAAGAGGGTGCTATAGAATGGGATACATATTATCCCAAGTGGACTCCACGACAACTTGGCGATAGGGGCATGATATCCGCATACGTTTCTAATAAACATATCAGCATTGACCAAAGCCCCTATCATCCGATGTTGAAAAAAGCCCTAAGGATATTGCTGCGACAAAAGCCACATTTAGCAAACAAGCCCTTGGATTTTGATGGTTGGTCACCAGGAACATTACAACAATTCTTATATAGCTCAGAACCTATTGCCCCTAAAGATACACTCCCACAATTTATGTATCACGGCACATCCCTCCATCGCTGGGAACACATTAAAGAAGATGGCTTAAAACCCCTAATTGCGAGTGGTGGAGAATATGGGGCAGAGCCAATGAGTGCTCCACTTACCAACCCTAATAATGTTTACTTATCTGCAACTTTTGGAGCAGCTACCAGATTGGCCGCTTACGACGCTTCCAAAAAAGGAACAGGCGATGTTCCTGTTGTGTTGAAAATTAACACCAAACAACTTGATCCTCAAAAAATCAGACCTGATGAAGAGTCTCGTGCTACAACATGGCAAAAAAGTCTGCATGGCTTAAACACTATCGCCTACGAAGGCGAGATACCACCACAATCCATAGAACTCTATAAAGCTTGGAATCAACAAACGGATAAGTGGGAAAACCCAGGACAGTGGCTAGAGCCAACTGATTTTATAGCTCAACAAATGCTTCACAGGACAGGATATAAAGACATTCCCAACAGCACCGGCAAATATAAGTGGGCTAAATAGCAAAAAACGCTATCGGCCCCAAAGCCAAACAAAGTAAAAAACAAAATAAAAAAGAAACCCATTCTGTCAAACTCTTCGGCACACCACATTGCCAACTCACTCTACAAAATTGCATAAATCCAAGTAACATCCATATCAACAACACAATTAAAAGAAAATATGCCATTTCGGCCTCCTTTTAATATATATATCAATATGACATTGCCATTTGAAAACAATAAAGACGTAAGAAAGTACCAGTGTTTTGTCTGTGGAGTGCAGTTCTTAGAACTCAACGAAATGACAGAGCACATCAAAGAAAAACACCAAGAAGGCAGAGATTATGTGCTTTGTCCTTTGCTCTATTGCAAATGTTGCGTTAGGGATTTAGTTCATCATTTTAAAGCACGTCACCCTTCTCAGCCCCTGCCCAAAAACAGACAAATGAAAGCTATTGTATGGAAAGATTTTACCGCCCAAGGAACGGCAAAAAAGAAAAAACAAAGATTTAAAGAGGGTTGGTATGTTTCTACAAAAATGAATAAGCAATTTTATTTTAGAAGCGGTTGGGAAGAAACTGTATTCGAATGTCTGGACCAAATGAATGAAGTAGCCGCTTATGAAGCAGAGCCTTTTAAAGTTCCCTACATCTGGGAAGGCACTCAGCACGAATACAATCCCGACATTCTGGTGGTGTTTAATGATGGGCGTAAAGAGGTTTGGGAAATAAAACCATCAGATCAAACCTCTTTACAACAAAATAAAAATAAATGGCATGCAGCTAATGAAATGTGTAAAGCTAGAGGATGGGAATTTATTGTAATGACAGAGAAGGGAATCAATCAATTAAAGAAAAGGGTTGGAAAGAAATGACTTTTCGCATCTGGTTGGAACAGAATCGTCCACAAGTTGAGCCGAATTTTTCAATGCAAGTCTGGGATGCCTGCATTAAGCACGTTCCTGTTGGTACTACTATTTACCGAGGGTTTAGAATCCATAAAGATTTGCGAAAAATGACCATTCGACAAATTCTCTCACAATCTTTTAAAAGCAATGCAAAACCCTTCGATCCGTGGACTTTGGATTTTGCCGTAGCTCAAAGATTTGCTGCCGGGGCTCACAGCAATGCTGATGGAACATCAGGAAGAATGGAAGACACAGCCAGAGTAATTGTATCAGCTAAAATTGTCCAACATAGAAATGTAATAGATTTGAAACAATTTGGCGACAAAATAATGGGCCACAACGTAAGCAAAGGCAGTGGCATTAACACCTATTGGCAACCTAGAATGATTGGCAAAGCAACAATCGATGATCGTGATGTGGAAAATGAAATACCCATTTTAAGAACCGCCTATGCTAACCCTCAACTATTTCCTTTAACTGGATATTGGACAGAAGAAAACGGACAATGGGTGCAAGGAAACAAACCAGCAGCCTTATCTTAAAACCCATCAATAAAAATAACAGTCTCTACACCTTCTTTGCTTTCTAAATATACTGTATCTGGCTCTATTGTGTTATCTATCACAAGCTCCAATCGCCGTTCTCCAAATCCTGTTTCTAATTGCTCCTCAAAACTTGGCATACAATAAAAAGTAGAGGCAATATCACTGGTAGTTCTGAGTTTGGTGGTGCTGAAACCACAACGCCCTTTGATGAAATAATGCAATGCATTAATTTTTTCAACTTCAGTGGCGGGTGGATGGTCAACAACTATATTAAAGTCATAAGTTAAAGCGTTCATGATCTTAGCCATTCCCTAAATCCCATCTTACGCAACATTTCCTTGGTGTTATGTTGCATAATATGTTGCCCAATTTCTTTGCCTTGTAATTCGGCTGCCCCTGGAACTTCATCCCTGTTCATCAATTGGTGTGTTCGCAACTGTTGAATAGCACGAGTATCCAGACCATGCAACTGACTCCATGCTTCCAAATCCTCAGGTGACATATCCCGCTGCCCTTTTCTCAGACTCCACAAGAAGGCAGGATGCTCTTTTAGCTTATCTTGAATATTGGGCAAATGAAGCAAATTGACCAAATACACCACATTGTCCACTTCATCATTAGTGTATTTTAATTGATTTAATTTTCTTCTGATCTTTTCCACATCATTGAGCCGCAACAGATGGGCAACCAATATAACAGGATTCTTGGTCTCCACATAATCATGGCTGACCACTAACCCTGGAAATACATATTTTTGCAACAATCCTAATTGATGATAGAGACTTACATAACCCACAACTGATTTAGCAGATTTTAAACCCTTAATAAATTCGTCTCTGACCCGCTCGGGTGCCACAGCCACGCCATTATCGCTTGCCAGCCCATTATTGACTCGTTTTTCAATAGCCGCACGAGTTGCTTCATCAATGCCTCTGATGTCGCCATGATTTACACGGCAATAGAACCGCACATATCTTAAAACTCTCAGAGCATCCTCGCCAAACCGTTGGTCGGGATCACCCACAGTTTTAACACGTCGCTCTTTCAAGTCTTGTAATCCGCCAACCAAATCAACCACTTCATGACTGTCTAAATCATAATAAAGAGCGTTGATTGTTAAATCTCTTCTTTCGGCATCGTCTTGGATATGGGAAAATTTATCAGCTACTTGACGACTGCCAGAATCCTTGCGAAAAGTGGCAATTTCATAATCTTCATTACCAATTGAGGCTATAACCACCCCGAATTGATTTCCTACAGCACCTTTGGTATGGTTAATGCCACCAGCTTTAAGAATTTCCATTACTTCTGTGGGCTGTGCATTCGTGGCTAAATCGAAATCTTTGGGCTGTTTTCCCAATACTGCATCTCGTACTGCACCTCCCACCAAATATAGATGTTTGCCCGATTTTTTAAATACTCTATGAATAACATGAATATCCTCTGGCAAATTGATTGACAGGTGCATTCGCACTTCTTTACTTTCTAAAAATTGCATAAAACTAACCATACCTTATATATAATATAAAATGAACTTTAGAAATTGGATAGAGCACAAATGGTACGAATTTAAAGATACCGTGGAATTATATCACGGCACCTCTAGTGCCTTGCTTCCAATTATTAAAACGAATGGATTGGTGCCACCTGATGAGTGTTTAGAGTCATATGCTATTAAAATAATCAAATCATATGGAGTTGCCGCAAGCCCGCAATTAATGGAATGGATTCACAAATACGCAATTTCATCAAGAGCTAATGAACCAAACAACAAAATAGCTAACGTAATTTATTTAACTCCCAAATTCGAGAATGCAAAAAACTACGCAAAATCCACCCATAAATTTGGGGGAGAAATGGCGGCTGACATTTGGCGAGCTATCAATGTAATTGAAAGCAAAAAAAGAGGTTTGCCAAAAATGCAGGAAATTATACCTCCCATTTACAAAGAATCTCATCCTGTAGTATTAGAAGTAGAAATCCCATCTAAATGGATGAATACATATCATGATTTAGCACAACGATATAAAGATGCATTAGACTACTGGGCAACCTTGAAATCTAAGCCAGATGTTCACGATTTTATGGAGAAAGAATTTGGTCGCTTTGAAATAAGAGTAGAAGAGACTATTCCTGCGTCAATGATAAGAAAAATTCACGCAATAATGTCCTGAAATATCTTGTGATTCTCTGAATCTTTCCCTGGGATGGCAAACACTACGTTTTCAAACACTTTGTCAAATTCACCACCCTTCAAAAACACCTTAAATGTAGTAGCAATCATGGCGGGAGAATTATTAAATATTCCACATCCCCATGCTCCAAGAATTAAATGTTTGTGGTTGTGAACAGCGGCAATTTCAAGAATGCGACGAATACGATTCACAATCAGCAAAGTGTCTTTTGGCTCGGGATTAACCACCGCTGGCATGGAAATTACAGCTACCGAATAAGGATCAACAGGGTCTAATTGCTTGTCTTTATTCACCACCACATTAGAGCAATATATAGCATCTAGTCCATTGCGAGGAAGAGGATAGTATTTATGAATCTCAGGAATATCTAACAATTCTGGCAAATTGGAACGACGAAAAAGGTCTTCTTCTTGAGTGCGAATCGGCATACGCAAATTGCGAACTGATTCGTAGCCCCCACCAGGACGCTTATGAGAAGCAAAATTTAAACAACAAGCGTGGTCAAACTCAGCGGCTGTTGTGAATGTGTCATTATCAACAACTGAGAATTGTGTCTGCTCCACCACAGGAGATGGCACAAATGAGAACCCCTCTGAATATAATTGAATCATAATCTACCAATGTTCTTTGGTGTTTAATGTATGAATAAAATTTCCAATCTCCTGCAATACCTTTTCAGCATCATTACCTTCTGCCTCAAAAATTATTTCGCTGCCTGATTGAATGCCCATAGAAAGCATTTCCAACACAGAGCTAACATGTGCTCTTTCGCCATTATGTACAAGTATTACTTTAGCTGAAAATGGCTTAATTAACGCTGCCAACGCTGTGCATGGTCGAGCATGTAAGCCGCAAGGATATGTTAAAATAAGGGTTTTTGTCACTCTGTCCACCTATTATTTTGAGAATGATCTTCTTCTATCCACCTTTGGGCCTGTAAACAATCTCTTCTATAAGGACAATGCAAAGCACAATAACAAGCCCGATAGCCAGCATTAAATCCTGATGCGTATAGCTTTAGAAAATGCTCTTCGGCAAATTCCCACCCCACATCCTTGTGTTGCTCTTCAGATAAATACCATTTATCCTCCTCAATTGCATGTTGCATTATTTTAGCCTGGAGGATAAAAAAATCTTTGTTAGTACAAACTTGCTGCATGGCACCTCCTTGCAGATTATTTATACTTGTTATGCTGGTGTTTCCAGCCACAAATCCCCAGATTTTTCTATTGCCAAATCTTCATAGGGTGCAGTTCTTCTTCTATACATTTCGTCAATTACATCTGTAAAAACGCCAAGAAAGAAAATGCACTCTTCTGGGGTGTAAAATTCTCGCTGACTCATCACCGCTCGCCACAATGCTCCCTTTATAAAAGATCGCATACAATATCTCGCCGGGGGTCTACCTGGAGCATCACCTGTTAGTCCCCAACACAAACTGGATAGGCTATAATTCAAGTCACCAGCCATATCCTCTTTGTTGGCTGGAAGGGTTCTTGCTAATTCAGTGGCATATTCTTTTAGCTTTGCTCCCATTCCAGTTATAGTGGTATTAGGAAACTTCGGGTCAGCCAATCTTTTTATTTCACGTACTAAACTGCTTGAAAAAGTGGCAACCAAAGTGGCTTGTATCATTGGTGATTCATTACTGGGAATTAGCCCCATCACCTTTGCAATTATTGCATCGTACTTCGATCTATTTTCGTTCTTGATGTATGGCATTTTTATTCCTTATGTTTTACTTGCGATTATAGACTGCACTTTTTCTTGTTGTGCGTTTTTTACGACTTCCCGCTCTTCCATTCTTTGTTCTAAAATATCACCCATTATGGCACTATTGCGTATATATTCCGAAGCTCTTTGTAGAGTTTGATAATCCTCAGCGAAATAAGAAAGACCAAAATTACACCTAAAGCACAACAGCCCTCTAATTTTTCCACAGTTATGATCGTGATCTACATGTAATCGCTTGCCTTCCTTAGGCGGCTTACCACAAATAGCACACCCACCGCCTTGTTGCTCAAGCATAAAACTATAATCATCTATAGTCAACCCATACTGTCTGAGTTTTTTGATATGGTTGTAGTCTTTGTCTTTTTTGGCTACCCACTCTTTTTGAACTTGCTTCTTGCGTTGCTTGTTTTTTTTGGTCCACTCTACACAATTATCCTTCTGTTTCTTTAAATACTCTGGATTATTTTGCTTAAGCCATTTGTCATAACAACTCTTGCACAACCCTCTTGCCCAAACTGGCCTATCGCTATGCACAGAACACATTTTACTGGCTTTTATATCTTGCTTCAATCCACCCTGTTTGTTTTTAATTTTCTTTAACACAACTTCCCTTCTGCCAATTGTTTGCCTTATGTATTATATAGTAATTGGCAGAAATATTTTTTCATCTATTTTTCAAAATATTTGGAAGATTGTCTAGTTCTTTTGGCAAAATGCCCGCATTTATCATCTCTTGAGTTTCTAATAAACAGCAAGCGTTCCAAATCACCGCACTCAGGTGATCTTCGTCTTGTAGTCCTGCTGTAAATTTAAATGCGTGCCGAAGCATAGAATCCAAATACCTGCTCAGGGGAATACCCTTTGCCCAATTTGAATCTCCATATTTCCTAGCCCCGTTTTCAAAATGTTGTGCCAGTCGGGTAATCGCATAATATGGCAACAAATCAAACCTTCCCTTGCCATCTTGGGTGTCCCTAACAGCCCCGGTGCCAAACTCTTGTCTAGCCCCTGAATCCATTACCTTGTCGAATTTAGTTGGTGTCTCGCTCATGTTAAACCTCACTTGTAATCTCTACATACTATACTATAATGTGATGCAGAGGTCAATATGTTAAAAAAGAAAAAATTAAAACCAATTTGTAAAAATTGTAGTTTATTTGATCGAAACAACAGCATATGCAGAGTGGTTATTTTATCCGAAGGTGAACGCATCAACATTCCTGTTGACCCCGATGATAAGTGTTTTTTCAACAATAAGTTTACTGCTCTTGAAGAAAAAGCAGGGAAAATTGTTGAAGAACAATTTAAGCCAGAAATTGAACAAGTCCGATGGTGGGTAGAAGACCCAGAAACTGGACAACAAACTAAGGGAAACGGCGTTGTAAAAATGCAATATCCAAAAAACTTTTTCTCTCCCGAGGATAAAGATGTTCGAAAAAATTAAATACAAATACTGGGAAATAGTGCCGTATGATTGGCGACCTTGGCAAATGTGGTATCGCTTCAAGTCCTTTATTTGGACTCGCCCCACAGTTATCAAGCCTCGCTATTTACCTTATACTTGGTGCGACAGAATGGAAATGCTGCCCCATATGATGTTTGAGATATTATCTCAATTCATTGAACAAGAGTGCTCGCCTGGGCATGTGGATTGGGAAGCTTCCGATCACAAGATTCGTGTGGTAAAAGACGATTCTATTGATCCCGGTAGCGGCCTTCCATTGGACCCCGGCAAAATGGTCAATGTTCGTGACGAAATGCAGGAACTTTATGATTGGTGGCATAATGTTTATATGAAAGAATATAAAGAGGTAGAAGAAATTCTTTGGGCAGAAGCCAGAAAACACGAGCCAATTGACCGATGGGAAGAAGACGATGATAAAAAAATGGCTGGACTCTACGGCGAAACCCTTTATAAATGGGAGCAAAATTTTAAAACCACCGAAGATGAAGAAATTTATCACGATTGTTTAATGGCACTCAACAAATTAGAAGCCAATCAACACAAAGCATTATTAGCAAGGATGCACAGAATAGTCAATCTGACTGGTTATTTGTGGACGTAATATCTATATACTTCTATGAGTTTTAGACAATTTGTAGAAGATGCTGCGGCTTGGGATGCTTTTCAAGACGTTTTCTTTGTTGGAGAATACGAAGGGCAAGCAAGTGATTTCTATTGCTGGCTTCGCCAACGCTGGAGTGCCAATCAATCCCCTCAAGATTATGATTACAAAGGATTGGAAAGATTGTTTGCTGATTGGAAAAAAAGCACAGTTCGTGGTGCATGGTGTGCAAAAATGGATCGAAGTCGAGATCGCAAACGAAGAAAAGACTTCGGCCCAGGCAAATATTGGGCACCTACATCAGCAGGTGTCTTCCTAAATAAAAACTTTGTAAAAGGATGGAGAGGTATCAATCCAGCAAACCCATGAAATTCAAACAATGGCTTGAATCCATATACTATCACGGCACCACACCCGAAAACGCCGAATCTATCCTAAAAAATGGCATCGACCCAGATCGCTATAAAAGCGGGATGTTCAGAGGATTCTACCTTACACCAAACCCAACTTACTTCAATGGCTTTAGCGGGCCAAAGAAAACAATTTTGGCCATAGAAATTGATGACTCGCAAATACTCGATGTAGAAAGCGTCAAGGATGAGGATTTGCTGCCAATTGATCCTCACTTCAAAATGATGAGCCCAATGTATAAAAATACTATGATTATGAAGTTGGCTCTTGAAAAAGGATATTCTGGCGTCAAAAACGGAAAAGAAGTTGTTCTTTTTACTGACAGAGCAATCCGCTCTATTCGACCCATAAATTCCAGTCATTCAAAGTAGTCCGCATTTCACGGGCATGTTTCATGCACAAAAAATTTGAAGTGCTGCGGCTACCACTTCCAGTTTCTATCTTTAAAACCGTGGTGCCCTTAGGCAAAGCAGATTCCTTTACTCCCTTCTCATGCTTTTTGACAGAATAAGGTGGAGTATTAATTTCATCATAACACATCGGGCAATAAGCATTATTGCCTTTAACAACCGTTAGTTCATATTTCATTTTAGCCCCATTGACATTAATCTAGCTTGATTACATATCGATTCAATATTGGCTCGGCTCATCTTCAAAATTGCCTGAACCCTGTCAACATCACGAGAAACGTCATTATAATTTCTAAATCCAGCCTGCCATAATTTCTCTGCTCTGACCTTACCGACATTATTCAACTCACAGAATGGAACCAAATGAGCAGCCACACCATATTGCATCCTTTTCTGTAATGCGTTTAGGCAACCTTGTTTTCCCCATTTGCCAGACATTTGATCGATCATTTGAATCACTGTTGACAATCGAGGGAAATCAAACTGCAAATTACGAGCAGTTCCAGTGAACACCCCCAGCGGCAGTCCATTCATCAAACAAAAATAGCAATACGCCCCTTTCCAGACCGTATCTTGAAATTGCTTTCCAAATATCTTCTCAGCAATTTTTGCTTTGTTCATCCAGACTGCCATTTCATCTTTTTCAGCCCGACTCACAATACCCATCCGAATAGAGTCAACATTACCCAATGCTACAGCCATCGCTATGTCATTGTCTTCTGCGTTTGTTGCAAATAAAGTATTGAAATTACTGCGAAGGTCGGCCACATCGAATGGTGAATAATAGAACATGGAGGAAACCATGCCAATAGAAGTGCATTTGTATTCTCCATCTACTTCTTTAATTGCTCCAAATTTCAACAACAAATTCAAAGTAGACTCTATAATCTTTTCATCCAAACCATGCGTCTGAAAATTGGCCAAACTCCTCTTGTACCAAAGAGTTACATCATCCTTTGTTTTAATGCCACCGTGATGAATCTCCGATACCAAATGAAAAGCCAAGGTTTTATAATGAGGATCAGTAGGCGTTCCTACATAATCCAATAGTCTAGAAACCACCTTGTAATTTTTGGTAAGCCGATTCATATGATATTGGCATTCAGAATGTTCTGAGGGGAGCAAAATGTAACAATCCCCACGATCATCATATCCTGGCCTTCCGCTTCTTCCTGCCATTTGCCAAATATCATAAGGCTGAACCTCATCCAACCCTCGATGCACCCCAACAATAATTACTCGACGTGCCGGTGTATTACATCCCCAAGCAAGAGTTGAAGTCGCAATCAGAATTTGAAAATCTTTGTTTGTTTTAAATTCATTCTCAAACTTATGTCTATCCTCCATAAGTAAATCAGCGTTATGAAACTGAACAGGAAATCCCGACTTCTCTAGGGCGGTTTTCATCAACTGTCCGGTTCGCTTTGTGTGTGTAAAAATTAAAAATTTGTCATCAGGATGAGTTTCAACAATTTCCAGTGCTGCATTAACCTTCTCCTCCTCTGTTGACTCATATCTTCTTGTTTTTTCATAAGTTGTATAATGCACACCCAAAGGGATGGGTCGATAATCAGATTCAATCAAATATGTTTCTTTGCCAGTGAGAATATATGAAATCCATTCAGCCACTTGGATGGCATTAGGAATCGTAGCAGACAAAGCAACTATTCTTGCATCTGGATTTATCTCGCAAAACTTCATTAAACCAACTTCAAGATGATCTCCTCGGCCAGGAACCGTGAGCAGGTGTGCTTCGTCAAGAATTAGCACCTTAATAGACTTCAACCACTCATTATGCTCAGAGGCATAATTGCGGATTCGACTATTCATCATTTCTGGTGTTAAAATAATGATATCGGCTTCGTCTAATTCCTTTTTTCGTTGCGGGGTCAGTCGATAATCCCCAGTACAGATACTTACCTTTAAGTCAGCAAAATGATGGTCTGCATCTCCCCAGTCGTCCGTCTTTTCTTTAGCCAAAGCTTTCATGGGTGCCAAATAGGCAATCTTACCACCATGCTTTCTGATTTCATAAGAAGCAATAATTTCCGCACAAACAGTTTTGCCACTAGCGGTTGTGGATGCAACCACTACGTTGGCTTGTTTGTCGTAAATCTCATAGATTCTTGATTGAACAGGGTTGAACTTATCAAAAGGAAACTTGCCATATAGGAAGTCCTTTGGATTTACTAATTCATTTTGATCGCTCAGTTTAATTACAGGTGGCATTAAATCTCTTTATCTATTGATTGTAGTTGTGGCAAGAAATCATTCTACCACGATATATAACTTTGTCAATGAGAACATTCTTCGAATCCATTCAAAAACGTGTGCATCTTCGCTTTGTGGCTACCACTGGTCCTGAGCATGCTCAGGGCCTAATGCACCAAGAGCCATTAAAACATAACGAAGGTGCCCTTTTTGTTTATGAAGCCCCGTCAAAATCAAAATTTTGGAACAAGAACGTAAACTTTCCCATAGAAATTGGTTTCTTTGATATCAATAAAAAATTAGTTGATATTCGACAATTACAAGCCAATCAAACACAAGAAATTGGCTGCAAACAAGAGTTTGTTTATGCTTTGGAAGTTTCTACCGGATTTTTTTCACAAAAAGATATTGGCAAATCATTGGATGACTTCATACTAAGCTAAAGTATGCTACATTTATCCCAGCTTTTTGACCCAAGCATAAGAGCAAAAGCAATAGAGGCATTAAATTACATTGCTACCCAATAAAGAATTTCCTGAGCCCTAGAGGCAGCAGTATAAGCCCACCTAACGTGATCCCACTGTCCACCCCGTTGTTCAAAAACCATAACTGAAGGCCATTCTGAGCCTTGGGCTTTGTGTGCTGTAACAGCATTGCAAAAATCAAATGGATCAGGATCGTCTTTGTTGCCTTGAAGTTCATATTTTTCCACATTGAAATTCGA
The DNA here is from genome assembly GCA_023229365.1 of Pseudomonadota bacterium. Classification (NCBI taxonomy): domain Bacteria; kingdom Pseudomonadati; phylum Pseudomonadota; species Pseudomonadota bacterium. Next base: position 184,559 of record JALNZK010000002.1, read on the forward strand.
AGGATCAAAAATCACATCAAAAAGCGTGCCTTCATCACTTCTAAAATGCATCCGATTTTTCTTTGTATAAAGAAACTTACAATCACCCTGCATGCCGTTAAATAATCCAATTTTTCGATTATTGCGAAGACACATTACTCGATCACCAACCAGTGGATAATCTCCAGTAAATCCCTTTAACCCTCTTGTCTTTTTATTTAATTGCACTCTGGTTTTATTGAATGCACAAATAATTTGATCCACTTTTGTAAGGTATGCATCAGCTTGAAAACGACTAAGAAACCGCACTTTGCCTTCAAACGATGGTCGGAATGCAGCAGGTCGATAACCATTTCTGATGAATTCGCAGAAGCGAGCAATCTCACCAGCATTACGATGAATAGTTTCTAACACAAAATCGGGCTTGGCCATAAGGTTGATATCCTTGCCCACTGGCTCCAATTGCCCGTGGTCGCCCACAAAAATAATAGGAATATGGAAGCTTACCAAATCTTCATATAAATCCCTACTAATCATAGATGCTTCATCTACAATAATACCAGAAGCATCTAAAGAAGGCACTCTGGCAAAGATTGGATTGCCGTGATGGTCACGCATCAAATGCCCTTCATCATCTACCATTGGATGGTAAATAAGGCTGTGAATTGTGCTGGCTGGAACTCCTTTTTGCCTCAAAACACTGGCTGCTTTGCCGGTAAAAGCACACACGGCAAAATGAGGCAGTGTTTTGACCAATTGAGAAATAAGTGTCGTTTTGCCAGTTCCAGCATACCCGCCCAATGTTTGAACAGGCTTCTTAAATTGTATGAGATTGGCGATAATATTTTTTTGTTCTTGTGTTAAATTCAATTTTTACCCCTTCGTTGATAGCCACAGCACACAAATAACATATGGCCAAAGTGCTGCGATGTATACCTTTTCTTTAAAGGTCATATGCTGCTCGCTTGCGGCAAAAACCAACAGCCCCGCAAAACCCAGAAACCATATTCCAAACACAATTGCCAAAATTGTCCAAAGCATACCTCTTCTCCTTCAAAAAAAACAGGGCGAGGAAAATGCCTCCCCACCCTATCTATACCCAATAGTGGTCATTACAGTTGGGTATCACACAATTTATTCTTAGCATCCTGCTCTTATCTTCTTCTGGGCTTTTCTTGGTCTCTTCGACCATACTCTCTCATAACTGCCTCTTCGACCTGATCCATCATTTCATAAAAATCCTCAGCATTAGTTGCTTTAAGCAACCAACGATCTACTTCTTTGTCTTGAGCCAGAATATTGCATACTGCGGCTTTGTCGCCCTCCAAATCTTGTCGTATACGGTTTCGCAACTCAAACAAAGTATCATCGGAAAGTCGTCGCACATACTCTGATACTACATTAGATTTCATCAAACCACCTCATGAAAATAGATAAACAAAATTTTGAAAAATTGGGAATAAAAAATTGGTCTTCATTTATTGATCCCAGACAACTATTCGCTCATCTTGCAATACTTGCTGATGAGCAACTAAGCATAAAAGGAAAAGTAACATCTATCCGCATCACCCGTTTTGAACTTTCATTAAAGGGTATTATCATCTGGATAGAGTATATTGTAAATTATAATGCGGCTTCTGTCAATATAATTAGTGAATTTTTATTGGTAAATGATGAACTAATTCATCAGACAACAGCAAAAATGTGATTGTCTGCATTTTCATCATCAAAAAACACACGATTTCTACCAAATTGTAACTCCATGTTATAGTCATCCATCGACATAACCCTATCATCTTGGGAGGCAACCACGTAGCAATAATCATCGGTTTTTTGTATGCCATGTTTGTTTTCTTTGGTGATGCCTACTTCTAATTTCACTCCGCTCGGCAAGGTAAATTCAACTTGCCCCTCTTTTAACAGATACGTGATTAAAAGGTGCTGAAGTTTGTCTTTCTTTGTCATTTTGTACCTCCCTTTTGGTATACAGTATTTACACATAATACCAATCAAGAAAGGTTATTAATTACAAAATTTGGTAATTAAAAGCGTGTCCGATCATTCCTAAGCCACCAGCACCAACTATTATAGCGATTATTGGCTCAACTCCCCAAAAATGCCAGCCAGCCACGGCAGCACCGACAATAATAAATCCTACAATCGCCTCTAAAACTTTTAAAACTATATTGTGCATGATATTAGTGGAAGTCCACTTCTCCAGGTTTTACGAATTGAAACTCAAAACCATTATATTCCCGAGAATGCGTTTTCATGGGATGCATCCAAGGCATCGGGCGACCAGTGCCATCTGTACAAATGGCCCAACACCAATACATTTTTCCCCTAATGGCTTGCTCAATCAATGATAAATGGCTGGACCCTAAAAATTTCTGGCCTATTTTTGCCACAACAGGGAATGGTAAAAAAGGAATGTTTTCACCACTCATTTGACAAGTCTCAACAAAGTGGGTGTCATAGTCCATTTTATTGAAATGTACCCTGACCGTGTAGCCATCGACCTCTGTTAAAATAGTTTTAAATAAACCAATATAATCCTCAAGTGCAGGGTCATTCTTTGGATAATTATATGGGATCAAATGATCTCCCATCATTCTCAGCGTATCTATGGCGTCATCTAGCTTCTTCATACACTATATATCCAGCCGTAATTCTGAAATAATATCCTGCACCTGTTTTGCAGCAAATCCCCTGCTTTCCATATTCCAAAATCCTGTACCTTTGCCGATTCGAAGCTTTAGATTCTTTAAAAACCACCTTCGTACACTGATTAAATCTTCTGACAATTCGTAGTCGCCCATGAACCCCAAAAGCTCCATTACTTGCCGAGGATCATCCCACAATAAACCAGACCACAAATTAGCATAGTTATTGAATAATTGCTTCTTCTTGGCCATCTCCACAAAATGCATTACTAAAATAATCCAATTTCTACCTATCTCTGTGCATCGGCAGCCCTCATTGCCCATAATTCTAAATTCAATTGTTGGCCTATTATTCTTCATCTTGTGATAAGTATTGATGGTCATATACTTGTGCGTGCCTAACAACCGTTCTAAAACATCGCCAGATTCCAGCATCGGCCCAATCAAATTGCTGGCACCAATGCATTGAAAATAACGACTCTTTTTACGATAAGCAGGAAGAGCATCAATGAAAACAGGCTCGGCTTTAATCCAACATCCTAAAATAGAGGCTATCTCTCGACGGCTGCAATCGGAGACATTTACATGAACATGTAACGAACAACGATGATCTATGGGAATTCTATCATCGTGATTTAACACATCTAATACATCACAAATTTTATTGAGTCCATATCTGCCATTGCTTACAGGCGAACAAATCTCAATGCCACAACTTCTATCTGACTTTAAAACCCATTGATTGTTATTGTGAGTATAATGCCATGTCTTAATGGCAACCGGCTCTTTTAACAATCTTGACATACTTTCGCCTATATAATCGATACCCTCAGGGATTTCTCCGTCAGATAATGGATAATTGATAAAATCTCTGCTGTCTAAAGCATTGACCTCAATTTCCACACCGAATCTTCGATGGCAATTTTCGAATGACAAATGTGTAGTATCCATATCTTTACTTTACCATTATTTTCTAAAAAAATCAATCTAAATAATGTATGAATATAGTCACCATTATTAACGTACATACAGACCCAGAATTAGTACAACACACAATTGGATCAGTAAAAAAATGGGTTACAGATAAAATTGTAGTAGTAGTAGACCAAAGAAACTGGGATGCGTTTAAAAATTTTCCATTTCAAAACATTGATCTTATCAAAGGGGCTTTCAATGCACCCCCTTATAAAAACATTGCCATTGGCATGAACTATGCTTATGCTAAATACCCAAATGCAGATTGGTACAATTATATTGAATATGATGTTTTGTATTTAAATGATTTTTTTAAAGAAGATTTGATAAAAAGGTCCAATTGTGCCAATTTAGGATTTTGTCATTGTATTGCTGGTTGTCAAACTGATGGCGATCTTCCGAGAAAAATTCTCAACAAACCAGAATTACAAGCTGAATATATGCTGGGTGCGGTTAATTTTTATTCTAATAATTGTGTTCAACAATTGATGAGTTTTGATTTTTTTAACGAAGTATTAAATCAAACAAACAATGGTTATAACTTTCCAAATTTTGGACATGTTACAGTAGAAGAAATCATTTACCCAACAGCGGCTGGTGCTTTTGGTCCGGTAGACAACCTCACTGATTATGCAAATCCATTAAAAATATCAGGTTATGGAAGCACCTGTGAACGGTACGCAGTTCGTTATATACCGAATATAGAATTAGATGATGTTACCCCCTTGACTAGTATTATACACCCTTCCAAAAATCTAAATTGCCCAATAAGACAGCAGCATATTGATTTCTTGTGTTAATTTGATATAATTAAATAAACAGGAGACATACTATGTTTAAAGATTGTTTATTAATTACCACCAGTGATAATCGTAACCTATTTACACAAAAGCGTTATTTAAATCAATTGGTAGAATTTTCCAAAGTATTCGGAGCAGAAATAGCCATAGCAAAGGCAGATAACCCAGAAATTCTATCATTAGAAGCCTTGGCACCTGCCCTTTGCGATTCTGGTTATAATTCAACCGCACCATTTGAAATACTTGAATACAAACTGCCAAAAATTGCAATCAAACAACGGTTTATTAAAATAGCCTCTCAAATTAAACAACATATACGAGAAGCTCTGCTAAGAGGCGAAACAGTAGAATTACAAAACATTATGCAACAGTTTCATAAATTCAAATTAACTACCGCATGTTTCTGTAACCATTTTTCTAAAGTACGCCAAGAACTTGTGGCCGAAGGACATGTTATAGAAAAAATTGGTGGCGGCAAGTATAAAATAAAAAATGAACACGAATAAAAATACTCGTGTTCATTTTTTAATACATTCCTTCTATTCGTCGTCTTCGTCTTTATGACCAATCACTGCATTCAAGATATCCTCTTGATCGGTTGGCTCTTCTTCAATTGAATCTCCATTGCTGATTTGCAAAGCGGATTCAAAATGGCTCAAATATTCCTTTACTTCTTCGGTGCTTGTCGCATCCACTAAAGCTGGACAATCCATCAGCAAGCTAATAGGAACATCGTTTCTTACCTTACTGGCCTTGAAGGTGACTGTGTTGCCACCAGCCCAAGGCTCACATACTTTGTAAGTGCCTTTGCCAGACATTTCAACACGACCCGCACCTATCAAAATTGTCAGTAAACCGCCAACAGGGTTAATGCCACCATCAAAGTAAATTTGAATACCTTCGGTCGATAGGAACGGTCTATGAGTTCGGTTCTTCTCATTCCTAACCGTTAAATTAACTCCTATCACCACCTTGGTTTTCTTTTGCACAATCTTCTTTCTGGCGGCTAAGGCCAATCGGCAACTAGCATAATATTTCAATGCTTCGCCACCACCAGCCTGAGTTTTGGAAGGACCGTACATCACACCAATCTTTGACCGCTCTTGATTGACAACATACATAGTTGCATTGTTGTCATCAATAAATGGGCAAAGTTGTCGCAACACTTTTCCTGATGCTTTGGCTCTTTCACCAGGACGCTCATTACCGCCCGCTTCCTTGACCTGTTCTTTAGTGGGTTTATCGGGCAAATTAATTTCATTCCATTCTCGATCCGTCATGGCCACACCGATTGAGTCCCACACATAAAGAATTGGTTCATCGGGGCGTGCTTTACGAATCACTCTGGTAGTCTTTAATACATTTCTGCCGAATTCTTCAATCGTTGGCGGATAATGTGTAACCATTTGACTGGAGTCTAAATGTCCGCATGATTCAGCGAATTCAGCATTTCCTGCACGCTCTGCATCTTCGTAAATGCCAATTCCGCCTAAGCGTTGAACACCACCTAAGCAACAAAAACCCACAAGAGATTTGGCCGCTGCTTCTGGTCCGTAGACTTCAATGATTTTCCCGCCAGGAATACCACCAGTAATAAATTTGCCAGAACAAATATAATTTAATGCAAAGTTGCCTGTATCGATGTAATAATTGACTTTGCCGGAATCTTTGAACACTTCGCCACCTGTTGCGGTAGCTAACATACTAAAAAAATCTTCTGCTTTCTTTTTTGCCATAATTTTTACCTTTATATATATTTTCAGACTAAGCTGATATGAATAATGAAAAATAGCTCAAGCATCATTCGTTGATGCTTGAGCTATAAAGATTACCGATTAGAGGTTTTCCAAACCAGCAGCAAATTCGTCGTCAGCAAGCTGTTGATCGCCGCCACCGACAGTTACAGGCATCTCAGGCTCTTCAGTCGTTACAGTTGGTTTGGCAACGGCTGTAGTTCCTACAGTAGTGGTTGCGGTTGCATTAGCAAATTCTCTAACGTCGAAACCAACCGAATTGTCCTTTTCCATTCCGAAATGGACTCTCAAATTGAAAAGCAACTCTTCGTAAGGCAATAGCTTACGCAAATCACAGAGATTGTGCAACGATGCAGCCCATTTTGCAACCTCTTCAGGAGTTCCTGCCACGGATGGTTCCTCGAATTTGCTCTTCACATAATCCGGGTATTCTCCGTCCGGTCCCTTTTTGATGTTTTTGACCACACGGAAATCCATGCCATTTTGTGGGTCTGTAACATCGCATGATTCTGAGAGTTTCTCAATGATGATCTCATGTAATGTCTTGCCACAACCAAAAATCTTGGGGCCAACATTGGTGAGCATCGCACCAGTTTCTTGATCTTGCTCTTGTCGAACGATTACGTTGTAGTAATAGCGTTCAATAGGCTTAATCGCACGGGCAACAGCTTTGTCATGCTCTTGCTCTTCGGGTGACTTGTTTTTCAAAGTCTTCCAAAGTAGTGAGTAATACTCACAAATTGGGCAAGGACCACGCCAATAACCATCATCACCCAATTCTCTCGGGCAATGAATGTTTTTGCCGTTTATCATGTGAATGCGTGTGCGAACGAAAACGCCACCGCTGACTGCATTGAATTTGGGGTTAGACAACAGTCTCAAGACTAGAACCCCTTTACCATCGGGCATTTTTACCAGATTTTGCCCAAATCCACCACCACTCGCAAGCCTCCCTGCCTCTTTCTTGATTCCTGAAAAATCCATAGCCATAGTTACACCTCGTTAAAAAAGTTAAAAAAGTTAAAAAAGTTAGAAAGTAAAAAGTTACAACGTAGTAAAGTTTTAATCGTTCTTCCTTATATATGAGTTATACGATAAATAATTCATAAAGTCAATACAATTTTTACAAATTATTTTCATCTTTTTTTGGGGCTATATTTATGTCCACCTGATTATATTCATCTTCTATTTGAATCCCATTCATAGCCTCAAGTGTTTGTTTTGTTTTCTCAATTAATGACATGCCCCCCGCTGCTTTTGTGGCTTTCTCTCCCATCGCTTGAATTTTATCCACCAATGTTAAATGTCCATCTGCCTCTAGGTCGGCATTGGTTTTCGATCTCCTCTCTTGCTCTTTTTTGTATTCTTCTTCTAGCTTGTGAAGAATTTCCATATTATGGGCCAAAGCCTTTTGTTTCCTTAATTGTTCTTTATATGGATTTATGATAGGCATAATTTTTTCGACAGACCCTGCTACATCTTTATCCAAGCTTTCATCATATTTCTTCTGTTTGCGTATTGCTTCTCGCCTACGCACAATCTTACCTTTGGCTTCTTTTTCTCGACGCTTCTTTTTTCGCTCTTGCAATTTTTTATTCATTATTTTCTCCGCAAAGTTGATAAATCTGGCATATCTGTTTTAACTTGATCTCCAAACGATAATGTTGGCTCAGGTCCATCACCACCCACATAAGCCGCACGGTCCTCTATAAATGCTCCATCCAAACGAGGCGGCACCACAAAGAATCTGTCACTTAATTCTCTTTGCACACCAGCATCGTCTGTTGTCATATACAACAACCCAAGCCTTGGGTCTATTCCTACTGGTTTTTCTTGAAGAATTGGATATCTTCTGCCCTTTGTAAACTTAAACCCTTTACTAAGCCCACCTAAAGTTCCTGGGGGTGGAACGCCGCCCTCTACAGGATCAAAAATCTCAAATCGTATTGGTCCTATTGGGGCGGGTTTGGAACCACCATTTTTACCTAATATTTGTTGTAATTTTGTTTTGTCCTTAGTGGTGATATTTTCTATTAAATCTAAAATATTAGGATTAGTATTCAGCAATCCCAACAACTTATCCTCAACATCTGATTCATCTGTGTCTTCTGTGCTGAATTTAACCGTGCCATCAAAACTAAACTTCCGTCCCTTAATCTTTATGCCATCCTCTGCCTCGATGTAATTGACTTTCTTTTTATAATATTCATAAACTTCAACGTCAGTCACTAAAATATTGCGGCGAGCTAATTGAGCAATAATCTTTCCGGCAACGTCTTCAAGTGGCGTATCTTCAAATGGCTTGCCACACTTGATTATCTTCTCTTTAGTTTCTTCCCGATTATATTCTCCCTTTACTTCAGTTTCTTCATGATACTTTAACAAAATTTCATAACTCATATTATTTCCTCAACAATGCCACTCCATATCGAGTGTCCACAAATACAGGTTTTCGATTAGCTATTTTGAAGAAGTCAGGCAACACCTGCTTACAATCTCCACCATACTTAGCATGATCTATTAGCAAAAGACCATCATATGCCAAATGATTCCAAGCTGTATCGAGAACGCTACGGTAATCATCTAAAGCATAATCATCATCATTTATTATAACGAAATCAAATTCACCTGCCAAGTCCAAAATGTCATTTATAAAAGTAAATTTATTTTTATATACAGAAAAAATATTTCTACGACCTATTAAAAAACTATAAAACTCATCCTTGATGTGTTGATAAGCAGTGAACTCCTCGACAGTCTTACAACCCTGAAGAAAACAGCCACTAACAAACCCTAATCCAAACCCTATTTCTAAAAACCTTTTGGGCTGAATTCGTTTTCCCAAATAATAGAAAAAGGGAAAATACTTGGGATCAGACATAATTTGAGCAAATTTAGAACCTTCAGAGAGAAAGCAAAATCTGCTCATCAAAATTTTGGTAGGCAGAGTAATTGCTTTATTAATGTCTGCTTCTAATTCTTTGGCCAAATTCTCCATATAATCATTAGAGTTAGCTTATAAAAAAAGGCGTCCCCTAAAGTCAATAGTTAAAAACAAAGAGCCGACCCCTATCGCTCCAGTTGAAAAAATAGAACTTGGGATCGGCTCTCTTGCACGACACGCACTAACTATCAAATTAAAGGAGATATAAAAATGAACGACATAATTATCTCTCCTGCCTTGCTGAGACTTTTTTAGTCTCCCCATCCAGTCTTTAAGACCCATGTAGAATGGTTTTAGTGTTGCGATACGACATTTAACATGGTTAGCCGAAACCGCCACTTTTGAAACTGCATTTTCAAGGCACTTATATTTATGCTTTGTCTGATAAATTTTCTGCTCGATCCTTCTTGGACTCAGCTACCAGATACTCCATAAACACATAATTTTCCATTTCATCCAATGGTAATAAATACCAATCATCAGGCAAATAATTTTTCGTCTCTCCTGGCGTTATCTCTATTCCCTGATTATTGAGACTTTGTGTAATTACTATTGCTATATTTTCAGTATTCATAAACTAGATTGTTCGTCATTGCTCCAATTCTCATCCTTCTCTGCCTTCTCATCTTTGTGGGTGGCTCGCAATATATCCATTATTCTCTCATCAACCCCAGGATCAGCCTTAAACCGGATATCACTATTCAATTTTTCCATTTCACGTCTGATGTTGTGTCCAAAAGATATAGCATTTGCATGATTCATGTCCCATGCTCTCAAATGACCCTTTATCTTTTTAATAGCTAATGCAAGGTCTACAACATCGGGGTTAGACCTGCATCTGGCTTCTACATATTTCTCCGTGCCGCCCTCATCCTTGTATTCAATAAATAACAAGTGATACTTTTTGTCATGCAAAGATTCCAACTCAGCTAGCTTAGCCTGCAAATAAGCACATTGCGGACCTGCTTTTTGTAGGTAGATGTTGAGATTGGATTCATTAAATGCAAACAACTTGTCATCTAAAAAAACCTCAATACCACACACACTAATTTTTTCTTCTGCCATAATTATTCCTTCTTATTGTATTTTAAATAGTAATCTAATAGAAATTCGCCACAACTTGCTCCCACCCCTTTTCCAGGCGGTTCATAATATTCTACCCTTTGACCAAACCGCTCAATAATTTCCATAAATGCCTGCACATGGGGGCTGGCTTTATTATCAATAGTAGGACGCTCATTGTATTGCAACAACTTTATGGGAATATCTCGGCCAAACAACAACTCACATAATCTACGGGCATCTTGGGGCGAATCATTCACCCCTTCAATCAAAGTGTAATGAACCTCTACTTTGCTGCCCCTAGTCAATTTCGACATCATCTTCTGATAAAATTCCAAGGCGGCAATGGATGATTCTATTTCTAATGCCGCTGGCATCCATTCTTTACGTAATTTATTGTCCGTAAAGTGCAAAGATAGATGGATTTTTACATCTAAATGATAAAGTATGATTCCTTCAACCAAATTGAAAAACTTAAACCAATTACGTTTTGGAATAAGAGTGGCAACAGCAAATCGACAAGGGGCATACTTCTTTTTGGCAGAAAGCATCACACTCACAACACTATCATTTTCTAATGGTTCGCCACAACCCATAAAAGAAATCAACAACATCCGTCCACCAAGTTTTAAGTCTTGGTGAATAAATTCTATTTGCTCATTCATTTCACCCATATCCAAATAATTAACATGCACCTTGCCTTGACAATCCGTTGTATGACAGAATTTACATCCCAGATCACAAGACGTGTGCGTAGATACACAAATGATATCTTTGCCAGTATTGTTATCAATATAAGCAACCTCACTTATCAAACCACTTTCCAATTGAAAAACATATTTAATTGTCTTGTCAATTTTGGAATGTATTTTGTCAAGTAATTTCATTCTATGGGTTCCCCAGGATCACTTTTGAATTTTTTTTCGGCTTTTAATCTTTTCTTTTCATCAGTAATTTGTTGGAGTTGACTTCTCTTGTCTGTTGCTTTCTTTTGCAATTCTTCCAAATGCCGAGCAGTCACTTCCTTATTAGCCGACACTTCATTAATTCTCTTATCAAATTCTGCCTTGCTGATCTCTTGCATTCCTAAAGTACGATCTCTATCCATTTCTATCCAAAACTCAAAACGACATTCTCCAAAACGAGTTTTTACAACTGATACTCTTGCGACCTTGGCCTCATATTCTACCTTTCGCTGATTCAAACTCCACAAAGCATCTAGGGGACGTGTCTGGCCTTTAGCATCAGCCAAATTATCATCATCGATCAATTCTCCCATGTTTACCTTGCTGCGAGAATCTCCCGTAGCCTGCATGGCGGTTAACAAACATACTTTCTCTCGACTGGCAAACCCTTTTAATGCACGAATAATTAAAAATCGACTTTCATAGGTTTTCATACCGGCAAAATCTTTCATTTCGCCAATATAATCCACTATCACTAAATCAGGCACAAAACCACGCATTTGCAGTTGTTTGTAATAAGCCTGCATCGTGGCCACGTCCATCTCACCGCTGGGAAAGTGTTTGATAACCAGTCGGCGTGGGTCTTCATAATCCTTTGTATAATTCTGTAAAGATTGGAATACGATATCCTTGTTGGGAATCAAATTCTTGATACCGATTCCGTATCGATTGCCAGGATCAGCTAATTGGGCGTCAAATCGTTCAGCAACACGACTTTCATCCAATTCGGTAGAAATATACAAAACCTTCTTGCCACGATGAATGTTGGCAACCGCCGCCTTGATTAAGCAAAGGGATTTGCCAGAACCAGAGAGCCCAATCCATGACGCTATTTCGCCTCTCTGCATTCCGCCGCCTTGCATGGCGTTATCAATGGACTCAAAGCCGGAAGTGAAAATATCACCCTCGGCAATGCTTTTAATCATCTTGTCATAACGCTGTTCATATGTTTGAAAATATTCCTCTCCAATGTCAAAATCCCGATCTACCGACAAAGCATCCTGTAGCTTGGTTTGAATGATGCTCCACTTATCCTGGTGATTGTATTTCAATTCATCCATACAACTAAAGAACGCCGCCTTGATTGCTTGTTCTTTAGCAAAGTCTAATATTCTATCCCTTAAATAATCTCTATCTTCTACACCTGGAACGTAGTGTTCGTAGACATTGTTAATTTCGGCTCGCCAATGCATTTTTACATCGGCTGGCTTTTCCTTAATTCTGTCGGCTATGAATTGTTCTATAAACAATCGCTTGGGCAGAACTTTATATTGGTCAAAATACTTAAACAACCAATTGGCGACTTCTTTGTGAACTTCATTGGTAAAATAAAAAGGCTTTATTAAACCAAAGCTTTGGGTGAGAAACACCGCATCATTTAAAAGAAGAGAAAGAATTGTGCGTTGAAAATTCTCTTCCCACTGATATTGTACTTCAGCTTGAACATCGGGGTCATCAAACGCCCCCTCCTCATATTTGGAAACATCAATTTCAGGCATTCTATTCTTTCAAAGCTGGTTTGAGCGTTACTAAACGATCTATCATATGCTCATAAGTGGCTTGCGTAATTTCGCCTTCCTCAAACTCATGCTCAAAATAATTCATCAAAGCAAGCCAATCATTCCATCTCATATCATCATCAAGGATGCTGCTCTTGCATTCACTGCACCTTATCATATCACACTACTCCATTTCTTTACCAGCCATTTATATGCCCCGACAATCCTTGCCCATAATATACCACCCCGTTTACAACCTTCGGGCTGGTCATCTACCCAAAATAGCACAACATATCCAGCCTTCTCACACACGTCAATCTTCCAATGACGACCACACCAAATAACATCGTCTACCCAAGCATTGTCCCCAATCAATCCTGCTTGTTCAAATACTTTAATATCATCGGCTGTGCCTGTTCTGCTAGTTGCTACGATAAGTTTTAAACTCAAGTCTTTAGCTAACTTAGGCAAATGGGCCGCAAATATAGATGGGGAGAGGGAAATGGTATTGTCATAATCAACCGCTATTGCGAATTTCGTGAGTAAATTCAATTCCAAATAAGGAGCATAAACATATTCAGACATTATTTTCCCCCAAGATAGTCAAACTCACTTAATGAAACCGATGCTGCTCTAATTGATTTTTCCTTTGTAATCTTTTTCCCCATCGCCTTTAAACGATTCCAAGAAATGGATTTACAATATGTTTTAAATTTGGCATCGATCTTTAAAGGGGCTTGTTTTGATGGCTGCTTCTCATCAGGCACATAAGTAGACACCAAGAGCGTCAACATTTGTTCTTGATGTGGCCCAAACTTTTGCCGACTGGCACCATGCCGAGTTTTATTATTCCATAAATTCTGAAGTTCGTCAAGAACACTCATAAGAAATCTGTCTGTAATATGCAATTTACATATTTTTAAACATTTTTCAATATATGTTTGCCTCTTAAAATATGTTCCCGCTGTTAGCAAGGAAATTTTTAAATCTTGAACAATATCTTCTTGTTCATCAGTATGATTGTTTTTGGTATTCTTAAAATACAATTGCCAAGCCTGATAATGGCTTAATTTGCCGAAGTTATCTTCTAGCTCTTCATACTCCTGATTTGTGACCGGAAAATTTTCAAAAATATAATTCATATAACCTTTCTGTTAAATATCATCACATATATCTTTATAGCATTCCTTGCATAACCAAACCTTACGCTTCGCCTCTGGACTGTCTGGATATATCTCGGCAGCAAATGGGTTTGGTCCATATATCATCCTATCTGCAACGTGTATTTTGTTACAAGAACCACAACAATGTGTATTCTTGCCTTTGGCAAGTTGTACTGCCTCTTTACGCTTTCTCTTCGATAATATCTTGGTCATTGCTAAGAATTTCCTTCATAGAAATGGGACAACAATACGATGAAGATTCATATGAAAACGACCAGGGAATATACTCAAAACCGTAATCTGAATCTGGTTCGTGCATCGGCGGGGGCATCTTTACATCATTAAATTTCCAATATTCCATAAGCTCATTATTACCGCCATAGAGCCTTATTTCGGCTGACGTTACGAACGACACAACATCTTGATTAAATTCTTCGAAAACACAAAATTGCATAGTTCCACTAATGGGAACAATCTTGCCGCCATTTTCATCCCCAACTGCCATATAGGGAAACGCCGGTCGTTCTTCCGGCCTAATAATAATTTCTGGAATTATTATTTTTCCATCAGCATTCTTTCCCTCAAACATCCATCGCCATTTTCTTTTTAACATTTTTTCCTCATATCCCTGCTAGACCAACCTTGTGATCGAATCCAAGTATCACTTCAACCCTGGTTTGGATTTCTCGGATGGAATGGCCAAGTAAGTGATAACCCTTGTGTTCTAATTCGTCCTGAGTTTTCTCCCAATCCAACCTGCGTTTTTTCTCATGTGGCAGCGGCTCCACAGGAAGATCATTGTCAGCACAAATCTGTCGAACCATTTCTTCATGAAACCGTTCCCAAAAAAGATTATATTTTGCTCTCCAAACAGAATAACGCACCTTTTGGCCACGATAAGCACAACGCTCTTTGTTCTTGACTTTCCTCATTTCACTACTTTCAACTGATTGAGATTTCTACCTCTATAGGCTTTAACCCGCAATCTTAAACCAGGATACAACCCATCCTCTTCCTCTAAAATGTCTTTACACAAATTTAAAACATTTATTTCTTGCCCCACATTTGGAATTATATAATATCCATCGTGAACATGAAAGCTAATTCTTGCAATTCCCTGAATAATTTTATGTAATTTCACCAATTTGTGTAAACAAATAACAGATGCTGGGGCCTGGATGTGGAAGTTTCTTAGTTGTGTGCGATAATATTCTTCTTCAAATAAACGATTTCGCCCATAGTAATCAATTGCCCTATTATCTTTTACGTCCTTGTTGTTCAACCAGCCCATAGCTATGGGAAACTTTTTATAAATTCGACTAATAATGGTTTTTGCCGTTTCCTCAGCTACATCATTTTTCTTGGCTAAAGTAGCCGCACCCATGCCAAATGCCACAGGCAAAAAGAACCCTTTGCACACCTTTCGCCGTGATGGAGAACATTCGAGCCCGGTTATGGTTTCCCAAATAGACTCATACACATCTCGACTACGATTTAAGATATTGCCTAACAAAGTGTCTTTGGATAGCCATTGCAACACGGAAACTTCCATATTTTTGAAGTCGAAATACAAAAAATCCTTGCTATCGAAATCAGGAGTGGTTAAAAATTGCTTCTCAGATTCTTCAAGGGTATGTGGATTGAAGGACTTATTAAAAGCATCCCTGCACTTCATTCGACCATTCTTCTGCCCCTCAATCTCATAATAGGGATGTAAAATAGCCTTTTGATCGGTATGTGCCAATCCCAAGGTTTCAATCCGAGGAAGAACCTCTCGAATCAATGGAGTATATATGGTTTTATATATGGTTTTTGTCTGCTCCCAACTAGAATTACCAACAACCCTTGCCAATCGCCCTTTGGCTTGATTAAAACTACCAGGACAGGGCTCAGAATGCCCCAGGAATGCCTCAATTAGCTTTAAATCAACGATTGATGCCGATATGCTCAATTCCTTGCCCGTAATTGCTAAAATAAAACTAAACAAATTCTTGGCATTCCAGGCAATCAACACCTTGGACTGATCTAAATAATACTTTAGCTCGCCAATAATATTAATAAGTTCCGCTGGCTTATGGCTTAAAGGAATATCCATCCTTTTATTCGGAGCCATAATTACAAGGGTAGCGGGTGCCTTTGGATTGGTAAAATCCAATACTTCGGGAGAAGTGGCAACAAAAAGGGTTTGACCAACAAGAGACTCTAGAGTTTCTGCCAATTCCGACATAAGATAAAGTATACCAAAAGGAAGGTAAAAAAGCTAATCCTCAAAATCACCAAACTTTGTGCCAAACTTCTCGCCATGTTTTTTGAAAAACTCTTCCCTTTGTTTGATATTATCGAGAACCCTCTTTAATTCTTCCCCATAATACTTTTGATTTAATAAATCCAACCAATCCTTTTCCTCTATGAATTTTAAGGTCTCTTGGGGTTTGGCCTTATAACATCTACTCAGAAAGTGATGTAAATTCTCGGCGGCGGGCTCTTTATACATCATTTCCAACATTTTTTCTGGCTGTTTTTCTGTTTTCCCGTAATTACCATCATAACAATCAAAGACTTTGCGACGATTGTCGTTGTCGGGAGCATCCTCATATAATTTAAGTACGTCGTTCCAACCCTTCTGTCCAGCCAAATAAATAAATTTTTCTTTTACCAAGTAATAAGGATCAAAACTTCCTTTGGCTGTGGGGTGGAAAATTTTGGACAACTTCTCCGCAATCATTTTTACAGTTGGCTCTAATTCCTTATTGGTATAGCCACCTGCCTTCCATTTCGCTTCCGCTTCTTCATAACCTGGATCGTTGTATCTGGTTTTGCGAAATTCCCTATATCGAGTGTAGAATCTATCGAACAAAACTTCAGTATTGCGAAGTTTTAAAATAGGCTCCTTGGCGGTCAACACCATGTTGATTGTGGCATGTAAATCATTGAAATCCTCTCCCTCCACCTCAGTTCCATCTTTTTCCCAATCCTGTAGCCCACCATTCACAAATGAATTAAACAACTTTGGATCAAGTTCTCCTGTAAGTGCTTTTTTCGGAACCTTGAAATGAAAGGTGTTTTTTAGGGTGTTAGCGTCAGCCACCATCATTTCTTCTGGGGTCATGCTCTTATGCCCGCCACGGTTCGACATTGTATCAGAGATATTATACCAACCACCTTGTGGACCATTGGGACCAAAATTAGTGGGGACTGTTCCTAAAAGCAAATAAGCAACGTCAGAGGGATTGTAGATATGCCCCTTCTTCCAATTATCCATCACATAATCAACCCGCTCTTTTTCGTGCTCCCCAGTCAAAACTTTTAGATCACTTTGACGAATTGGGGCTCCTCCAGCACCGATACTAATAACAGGGTCTTCATCATCTTGACCTCCTTGCTGTGCCCCATAGGAAGAGAGAGGATTGGGTTTAATGGGGTCTACATAAATTCTGGATTTATCGTGGTCAACGTAGGTAACTTTCCAATAGGGTGTCATATTTAAAGCATGATCGCCTACCTTGTCGCCTATTTGGACATCTTCTAAATTGTTGATAGAACCAGGGTCATCTGCCCAATCATAATAATAACCCTCGATGTTGTCTTGCTTCACATTCCCAAACTTAAGTTGCCAAATACCATAGTGGGCTTTAATTTGTTGTCCTAATACCATTTTCCCAATATAAACCCGGCCTCTTTGTTGATCTATTCTTTCCACCTGAAATCGACCATCTGGACGTTCGATAGGGGTTTTTATTTTAATTTTGGCCAGTTCATCAATCGCACCACCAGCTTGTTGAAAATCGATGTAGTAATCCCCATTCTCATCGTTTTGGATTTGTCCCCATTTCAACAAGAGGAAAGAAGGCCAAGGTCTTTTTCTTTGAGCCTCATTCAACAACAATAAATTAAAATCAAAAAAGTTCACAAACATATGTAGCCAAAAAGCCTTTCATTTTTATTGTTGTTTATTTGTTTTATTATATATTATGGCTTTCCCTTTAGGGGGAAATAAGTACTTAAGTAACTTACTAGACCCTAAAAGTTTTTATACTTGTGGCTAAACGTAACAGAGTCACCTTTGGCACCCCTTTTCAGGGGTAAAGCCTTATGGGTTCAGGCTGCCTTTAACGGTTCTCTCGCTTTTCACGTTTTCCCCGCCCCTATTCATAAGCTTAGGGGCAAGCGTGACCGGCAATAGGCAGACTTTTGACCTGCCTATCGTATACCACTTCTGGTATAGACGTAAATACCCAGCCATTTAACATGCATCCCAATTTCTGTAGGAATGCAAGGACGGATCAATACCGCCCCGTTGCCCGGTAGAGATTTACGTTTAGGTCCACAAATATTTTTCTGTTTAAATTGTAGTTCTTTCACGGGGTGACCGTGAATTGGTTATAATATAGTTTATCGCTTTTCAGGAGTCAACTAGATTTTTCTATTTCATGTTTTTTATGAATGGTATATAATACTGCCATGAACAACTCCCGTCTAGAAGCTGTGTTAAAATACAAGATGACAAAACTCGAAGCATTGGCATTTCGGGTAGCATTGTTATGGGAGGAAGTTTCCCAAAAGGAATTTCCCAATGAACATTTTGTAAAATTGCGAATAAAAGGTGATCCTCGTAAGTCACTATTGTTTAAATATTGTTACACACTGGTCCGACAAACGCAAGGTCTTTTACAGCCCAAGGAGTATCGATTTTACATCCTGGCACAACTTCAATTAATGGCAAAAATGGGGAATGGCGAAGTTCACGCTCTGCTGGAGCCCTGTATTTTGGTTGGACCAAAAGCATGGATACGTTGGACTTGGTGGAAAAGTAAATATGAAAAAAATATGAGGCTATTAACCACCAATACAGAGGATTTGAAACTAACTCCGCAAATAGAAAATATTCAAAGGGATTTATTAAAAACCAAGAAATTTTTGGGCGATCCTTCAAAAGAGCAAGTACAACAATGGTTGGAAGAAAAAAAATTGCAAGAATGGATAACCACCAGTAAAATATCGCCTTATTACATATTGCTACACCCTTTGGTGATTGAGTGCTTATCTGGACAGTCGATCAATCAAGTGTTTGAAAGAGATTTGAGCATTTATAAAATTTCTGATGAAATAAAATCATTATTCTACACTATATTTTAGACATATGATAAACATAATCCTCCCAGAAACCGTGGCGGGTTTTGCCCGCCCTATATGCCCACATTGTGATAAAGAATATGATTTAGAGATTGTTGATAAAGGCCCCACTAAATGCATTGAATGTAGTAGATGGTTTAAGGTGTCGTCTAAAACCATTTACCAGTCCAGAGAAATTTTAGAATAATTTTCTTTGAGGCGGTTCGTCTGGCCATAAAGCAAACTTTTTTTGCCAAGGCTTGAATCTTAATGTTCCAATTGGCTCGGGTGCTGGTATTTCTATTGGTTTTGGTGGTATTTCTATTGGTTTTGGTGGTATTTCTATTGGTTTTGGTGGTATTTCTATTGGTTTTGGTGGCACAACGATTGGTGCTGGTTTTTCTATTGGCTTTGGTACTTCGACTGGTTCTTCCGGCTTTTCTGGCTTAAAGCCCTCTTCATCACTCAGTCTAATTCCCCCTCTTATTCTGCTTCTTTCTAATTGAGCACCAATAAGAGACAATACTTCTTCTATACTGTCATCTTCCGCTTTTTTAAGTCTTTTTAATACTTTAGATTTAAATTCATCATAATCAAAACTATATTGATGTTTTTCATACCATCTTTCTATTGCTCTGACTGCAACTGGACCTAATTTAGAAAACTCTATATCGCCATCGATAAAATTTAAGTATAGTTCTTCTGCTCGGGACAGAGCACTTTCAGAAATTATCCATTCTTTGAAATTCATTTTTAATACCAATACATCCAGTTAGAAATGCATTCAACAACTTCCTCCATCGGCTGGCTTGGGAAGAAATATAACTCTAAATCCTGTTGTGATTGTTGCCATTCACGCCCTTTTTGCGGAGAATAAATATTAAAATTACTTAATTTAATGACGCCGTGATCTTTGTTATAATTTAGCCTTGTATGATTTTCTTCTATGCGTCTTTGTTGTCTCCACCCTTGTCCCATTCCTCGAACTGAAAAACGGATGATATATTCATCTTCATCATTTTTTCTAGTTCCTTCGAAAATAAACAATGAATTGGATGTCTTTTTTAACATATTACTCATAGAGGCTGCTAATTCTTCTAAATCTTTATAGTCATGATTGGCTGAATCAAGTGGTTCCATATCAACTTGTTTGATAACTTCCATAATTTCTTGAGATACTGATTCTTCTTGACCGCCTGAGCCATCTTGAGGAATTTGATAAAACCTTTTACAACCCCATCGTTTCATGCCTTGTAAGTCTATATTGAGCCTTTCGACCATAACACAAAGCTTGTTTCCAATTCTTACCCTTATGGCTCCTGGGTCTTGTCCCCATTGAATTTCATTGATAAATCTGATATTGGGTTCTTTGACTCCCAAAGGATATTGTCCAAGACTGGTCATCAATCGAGTAAGACTAAATTCTTTGACTGGTTTTTCAAGTTTTTCTGGCTTAGGATCAGCATAGAGTTCTCTTTCAAACCCAAAAATATCTTTTGATTCAATCCAGCATTTAAAGGTATTTTTCATTCGGCGGCTCTCACAACTTTCTCTTTTACCATATTGTCAAAATCATCAACATAAACTTGATAAATTCTATCTGTGCGTTTGTTTTTCAAATTGTAAGAATCTCTATCTTCTGAAGGCATTACAAGATATGTTCCTTTGGGCAAGGAAATAGCTCCCCTGGCACCCGCAGGTATATTTTGAAGCACAAACACCCAATTACCCGGTTCTGGGTAAGTAAGCCATTCACGAAATGTCATAAGAATATATAGCTATGCAGGACCACTTTCTTCTTCCCGATAACTATCAGAATCTTCGTGATGTGTGGATATTTCTAATATTTTAGAATCTTCCAAGCCTGTAAAACGATGTTTTTGGTGCGGCTCGATTGTCTGTATGTCCATAGGCCCCATCGTTCTTATCTGTCCATCTACCTCCATTAGGACTTTGCCATCCATAATTATAAAAGTTTCATCCTTGATATGATGACAATGTAGAGAACATTTAAACCCCTTTTTAAGATTGAGAAATTTACCACAATATTCTCTGTTTACCAACCACACTTCGTTTCCCCATACTTTTTCTACTAATTTAATCATAATTTACCTCTATATAATAAAGTATGAAATTCTCTATTTGGTTAGAATCGCAGTTTAACGACGATATAGAAAAAGCTTTACTTAATTTAAAGTATACTGCACCTGATCTAGATATGAGCAGATTTGATGATTTAATTTCTGATCTAAATGACAGGGGTTTAATTCCTGCTGGTGTCAATCCTGCACGCTTTGCAGCGGCTTTGAAATCACGCATAAAAAACCCACCTCTGGACAAAATAGATAAAACTGGGGAACGTATCCCGCCAGAACATCGAGATGCTGTAGAGCTATCACTAAGAAAATATTGGGGAGCATATAAAAAAAGATGAAATTTTCCATTTGGCTTGAAACACGTAGTATAGAAAATCTCAAAAAAACCATATTGGTTTCTTTATTTCCCACCCTCGATAGCCATCAGCAGGAAGATAATTTGGTACTAACTATGGATACTTTAGACCAAGACCTGATTGATAGCATGTTGGATAATGGAAATGTCAAAGAGTATCTTGGCGAACGTAATCCACACCAATTCTTACAATCTAAAAAAGGGATCACTGTTCAGCAATTTGTTGATTGGTTGGCAAGTGGTCAAGCTGCTACTGTTTAATTTTATCAATAAGCCGCATGATTTGTGCCGCAATCCAAATAGGGATTATAATAATAAACGCAAATATAAGCCCAACAAGACCGCAGGCCAAGTATAACCAAGTGTGCCAGTCAAACCAATTCATTTTAGGGTCTGCCATGTAAATATATATTGCATTGCTTGTCATAATAAGCTACAATAAAATTGATGAATCAATTAGTTTTAGAAAATCATTATTCCCGTTTAATAACACAAGACGACCACCTAAATCTACTTCTTTGGTCAAAACTAAGATTTAGGGATCGTGACTATTTTCATAGTCGTTTGTATAAACAAAAGAAGTGGGATGGTTTTCATAATTTTTATTCTAAAGAGACCGGCAAATTCCTGACAGGCATTCTGCCAGAGATACTGTTGGTTATGAATAAATTGAAAGTCAAATATGAAATCATTGATAATCGTAAGATGATTCAATGGCGAGTGCCCACAATCAATGACCAGTTTCTTAACTATTGGCTCACCGAATACAACGCCAGTGTCACCACAGAGGAACAACAAAAAGATTATACTTTGCGGGACTTTCAACCAGATGTAGTAAATGGAGTGTTGAAGCATTTTAGGGGATTAGTGGTTGCTCCTACTGGCACCGGCAAAACAGCCATCTTGATCTCATTAGTTAAATGTCTACCCAAACATTGTCCAACTTTAATTTTGTCAAATCGACGGGGCTTATCTGACCAACACTATTCGGACTTAAAGAACTGGGGTGTGCCTGATATTGGTAGACTATATGACAAATATAAAGACCCTAATTTTATTACCTGTGCTACTTGGCAATCAGCGGGCAAATTAGGCAAGTTGTTACCCCAAATTAAAGTTTTGCTTGTTGATGAAATTCACGAAATGATGACGGCAGGCACCCGTAAAATCTACAATAAATTAACAGGATGTAGTGTCCGGGTTGGTATATCTGGAACGCCTTTTAAATACGATGGTAAAGACTCCAAACAGAAATGGCTTACCAAAGGATACTTTGGGCCTCCCATTCAAATAGCTTCTGCCAAAGACGGAAAACTTACGGTCAAAGAAGCTCAACAAAAGGGTATGCTTGTATCATGCAAAGCGGTTTTTTGGCCCATTCGAGAGCCGATGTTGCCTTATGATATTTACCTCGATGCCGTCACCAGAGGCATTGCTGAAAATTATGATTTTCATCATATTATTGAGAGATTGGTAAAAACTCTCAAAGGCAGGACGTTGATCCTGGTAGAAAGATTGGCTCATGGAGATATATTAAACAACATAATTCCAGGCTCTTTGTGGGTGCAAGGCAAAGACAATCTAGAAACTCGTAAACACGTAATTCGTGAATTGATGTTTGCAAAGGAATGTGTGGCGATTGCCACAAGTGGTATATTTTCAGCCGGTATCAATGTTTTTTGTCACAATTTTTTGAATGCCCAAGGAGGACAAGCAGATCATCAAATTATTCAGAGAATAGGAAGAGGATTGCGTCCTGCTGACGATAAGGATGTATTATATTACCATGACTTCTATTTTCACATAAATGAATATCTTGAAGATCATTCTAAAAAAAGAATTAAAATTCTAAAAAAACAAGGGCACGAAGTAATTATAAAAGATTCTATAGATTTTTGATAACACAAGCATAAATATATGTATGAACTCAACAGAAATACATAATCAAAAAATTACAAAGATTTGTCCCCAGTGTGGAAAGACATACAAGGTCCGCAGACCAAGTGAAATGTCTATCCGAATTTTTTGCTCAAAGCAATGTGCCCATGATTCTACTAAAAAAGAAAAAACAATTGTTAGATGTGAAATTTGCGACAAAGAAATTGAGGTTTTGCCATGTTTGTTAGAACAAACAAAATATTGTTCAAAAAAATGTAAATGGATTGGAACCAGAAAAATAAGAGACGGTCTTAGTCGTCAATGCAATCAATGTAAAGAAACGAAACCTTTAGATTGTTTCGGCAGCACAGAATATAGCAGAAAGCATGAATATATTTGTAAAATTTGCAGAGCAAAATTGAGCCACGCCAGAATGCGAACAACAAAAGGACAATTTGCTGCCTGTAAACATATTGCTAAACGAAGAAAATTAGAATGGAACATAAGCGAAGAAGAATACACAGAATTACGCAAGATGAAGTGCCACTATTGTTATGAGTCGTTAAATGAAACAGGAACTGGTCTCGACCGCAAGGACAACAGCAAAGGCTATATATTAGACAATGTGGTGCCTTGCTGTTGTCATTGCAACAGAACCAGAAGCGACCATTTTACATATGAAGAAATGCTTCGATTAGCAGTGTTGATAAGAGAAATAAAAAGAGATAGGTTAAATGCGTAAACTTCACAGGCCAACCGGGGATGGCTCGATCACTCAGAATCAAGTGAAATTTGACCCAAGCCATATGTGGGAGGGTCTTTTAACGAAATCATCTCCACTCTTGTTTCTGAATTAGGTCGAGTAGGCAATACCATCACCTCATAACCATCATCTTGCAATTTTTTAAACAAATCGCCATGATCTTTTTTTGTTTTATCAACAAAAGCTTCAGCTTGAGTGGGTGCCAAGGTTCCGATATCCAGATAAATAACAAATAAACCGTTCATATAATCTCCTTTTTAATAAAGGAGTTATATTTCTGGATATTCCATAATCTTTCCTTCGAAATTTCTTAAAATAACCTTCTCTGGGGTTTGAGAGATCAAATAAGTTGGCAATATTGGAATTTTACCACCAGGAGTGTCTATCACATATTGAGGGATGGCCAAACCAGATAATCTGCCTCTTAGATGCTCCATAATCTCAATGCCCTTGGCGACCTTTGTTCGAAAGTGATTGGCACCATTCACTATATCACATTGAAATAAGTAATAAGGTCTTACCCGCATTCTGACAAGTTTGCGGCACAATTCTTCCTGAATAAACTTATCGTCATTCACGCCTTTCAATAAAACGGATTGATTATTGACAGGGATACCATTGTCGATGAGTTTTGCACAAGCTGCTTGGGACTGGGCCGTGATTTCCCGAGGATGATTGAAATGAGTGTTCACAAAAACTGGTTGGAAATCCTTGAGCGTTTCCACCAATTCGTCATCAATTCTCATTGGTAAAACTACTGGAACTTTGGTGCCGATCCTGATGATTTGAACCGATTCAACAGCCCTGACTTGACTGAGAATAAATCGTATGTCATATCTGTCTAATAGCAATGGATCGCCACCAGAAAGAATCACATCAGTTATCTCAGGGTGATTTTTAAGATACTCTTTAATATCAGCCACTTCACCATCGGTTAGATTGCAATAGAAAGGACTACCAACTGTTCTTTTTCTGGTGCAATAACGACAGTAAACACTGCATTGGGCTGTGCAAATAATGAGTGCCCTATCTCTATAACGATGCACAAGATGAGGCACCGGCATTTGTTGGTCTTCTTGGAGAGGATCATCTACGCAGCAATCTCCCGATAACTCAGCTATATCAGGAACACACATCCTATAGATAGGATCAGATGAGTTGTATTGCTCGATGAGAGAGAGATAATAAGGCGTAATAGAGAAAGGAAATGTTTGACTGGCCTCTTGAGAAATTGGCAATCCTTTTTTTGCAGCATCTCCTACTGATTGTATCCTGTTCCTAAGCTGCCACTTCCAATCATTCCATTTACCAGGAGGCTCTTCGGCAACTTCCATGTTACCGAATAAATTCGATTCATTATCCATTTTTGTCTTGTGTGTTTCCTTGTAAAAACAATATTTATAAATAATAAAGTAGTTTGTGTCAAGTGAAAAATTTTTGGTTGAGAAAAATAGATAAGTTGTCCAACCAATAAAGGAAAATCATGGTCAGCAAAAGAAAAATGAAACCAGCACCAAAGCCGATGCCAGTGCCAACGCCAGCACCAAAACCAGCACCAAAGCCTGCACCAGTGCCAGCACCAAAGCCTGCACCAAAGCCTGCACCAGTGCCAGCACCAGTGCCAGCAAAACCTGCACCAGCACCAGTGACAACGCCAACTAAGGAATAGCCAGACTCAACTTGTTTGAAATTCTGGATAAGGACTTATAATATTTACCGCTTTTGGAGAAATGGTTTCTTCTAAATAAACGAAGCCATTCTCCAAAGCGGTTTTTAAAGAGATCATCCCGAAATTATCCAAAAGCATCTGTACGGCGGCAAAATTTGGCATATGTTCTGGATTAGAACTCTCGACAGAAATCGACATGTGTTTGCACCAACCAAATGGCTGCTGCTCAATAGTGAAAACAACTCGAAAGCCCATTGGAATTTCAATGTCGAAACCAACATTTCCGGGGGCATCCATTGTGCCTTCCAGTATTTTCACTAATGCCTCTAAAGGCATGGGATGTGCTTCCGCAAACTCTATCAGAGTTTTGATTTTGGCTTCTATACTTTCGTCAATGATGAGTGCCGTCATGATGCTCTCCAAACTTTGAGTGTAAATTGCTTTATTTCATCGCCATAACTGACAATTATTTCAATCTTATCAATATCAAGTTTAAATGATTCAACAACAATCTGGTCGCCTTGTTCCAACTCACCAAATTCGGTAAGTGGACCTGATTGCAAAAGTATTATTTCAGCAATCTGTGCCATTTGTGGACTAATAGACAATAGATCAATCATAGCTTTTTCTCTGGATTGTCCCAAACTAATCGTTCTTTGGGAGCATTGATAGATTCGCACAAAAAGGGCGTGGGGTCGGCAATATAATCATGCTTCGGTTGTCCTAGCTTCCAAGACTTAGAGGCAGATTTTGTGCCGTGTTTGTAAAGCTCAATATGCAGCATTGCTCTACTATGACCTGGGATGTCAGGTCGTTCTTTGCCTTCTTTTAGCACCGGAATCACTTCGCCAAGGGGTTGTCCTCTTACAATGATGTCCCCAACCGAAAACGTATATGGCTTAATTTCACCATAACAAACCACTCCTGATCGGCCTTCAACCAAAAGGCAATCAGTGTTATTCCACCAGGGAGATTCATCCTGCTCGCCAGTAAAATGCTCAGTGGCTACCACTCTGCCAGATTCTACCGCATGGGCAATAGTGCAATTTTCTCTTGACCGAATATGATGATGAACCTCTGATACATAAAATCGGGGTGTATACAAATCGACTCCAGTATGATTGGATTGGCGGCGAGGGAATGCAAAAGCCCCAGGATGGTAATTGATGGGAATACCAGGACAATGTTCAATGGGGAATTGCCACTTCATAAGCCATTTTAGTTTTTCCACAATGAGTGAAATATCAGCCATTGCCCCTTTGCCCTCATCCCCACATGCCAACATCTTTTTCTGAGGAGGAATAACTTGGAATTGATCCCCAAATAATTTGACAAGTTTGAATAAATGATCTTCGGTAAATGGACTCTCCCACATACGAGTATTCATAGCGGGAGCAACAATCACTGGTTTCGCCCAATCCCAAGCTCGAAAAACGCTGGTCAAAAGATTGTCGCAAAGACCATTCGCCATTTTGGCCAAAGTATTAGCCGACAAGGGGGCGATTACAAAAACATCAGCCCAGTCACGTAGATTGATGTGAACAACTGGGTCATCTTTCTTCCATACATCGGATATTGCCGCAGCCTGCGACGGTGGCGGCTGTGGAGCAGGTCGGCTCCATTGCCATTCATCGATGTCTCTCCACAATCTGCAATTTAACAGATCGAACCCAGTAATATCTTCTTTGTCGATAAAATGCATTGCCGATTCAGTGGAAACAATTTCGACATTGCCAATTTCCGAAAGTTGTTGGCACATTTTCTTTACCAAAACTGTAGCAACCGAACCAGTGATCCCTAAGAGAATGTTTGGTTTATTCATTATTCATCTCCTCTGCCTGGAAGGCCATATCCACCACCTAAATCAAAAGGAATTTCTGGATAATCTTCTATGGGAGTTGGCATTGGTAGCTTACTCCATTTTTTTAGTTCCGCAGTTAGAAGCTTGATGGTTTCAACATCGTCATCACAGATTTTTTTGTATTCTTTGCACAACCGTGACCAAAAAATAGTTTGCAGAAAATTGCCGATCACGGCAGCAACGAACAATATTGCAAACAAAATAGCAAGAAATGTCATTTTTGTATCCCCACAATTTCAAATGTTGCTAGTAAACAACAAAAATGGGCGAATTGATCGAAGCCAATGATATTGAAAAAAAGCCTACAAGGACCATGCTTTCTCCATGCCCAGGATGTCAGACGACTTGAAGAAAAATCCAGTAAAAAATGCAATAGAAAAGTTATGCAAAAATAGAATGCAATCGATGCGGACCAAAAGAAACTGGCCCAAAATGTCATGCCCACACTATAAATGAAACAATGAACTCCCAAAGGGATGTATAAATGGTGTTTGTTCGTCGCCATCCAATTGGATTGTGCTAGGAAATCAAACAAATAATGGCACCACATCATACTAATTAATAACCACATTTTTCCGCCTTGAGTAACGCCAATGACTCGGCAACAACTACACTGGGCAAATAATGCAAAGACCCAGAATGATATTCAGAGGTAATGAAACTCTTGTCACTTTTATTCCAGCGGACAAGTCGCAACGTGTGATCGTTGTTTTTGATGTCACGCAAATCATTGGCCACCACCAAATCACAACCATTGGTTTCAATGCTTCTACAAGCGGCTTGAAACAACTCATTACTGGTGCTGTTGACCAACAGTTTGAATCCTACCAGTTTACAGCCTGGATGCCATCGCTTGATTTTACTAATCAGTTTCTCGGCAGGAGCAAGCTGAATGGATAAAGCATCGCTTGACCGTACTTTGCCTTCTGTGGGATTGGATACCAAGTAATCACTAACAGCCGCTGCCAGAACCACAATGTCGGGCTTTTGGTCCCTGATAATCATTTCCAATTTCAGGGAATATTCATCATAGTTGCGATAATACACTTGATGGCAGCGATGACGAACTTTTTGACACCAAAAATAAAAGTCCCAAAACCTATTGATTGATCTTTGATCGTCAGGATGCATATGAAACTGTTCTGCATCCGAGGTAAAATCCACATCTATTTTGAATGGACGACAACCATCCTGGGAGCCTAAATACCACACTTCGATATCGTGATCGGTTCTATCGAGAAATGCCCGACAAATTTTTGCCCCAAAAGTCCCTTTGGACATATTGGTAATATCCCGTACAGCATCAATGGGAACCTTGGTTCCACCACTAGTGACAAGTATTTTCATCGCAAGCCCTTTCCAGGTTTACATGCAACTCTGCCAATCTGAACAATAACTTGTTCATTTCATCTGCCAAATCTTCTCGCCGCCACTTTTCTATCAAATCTTTACCACGCTGTGCCAATGCCTTTTCTCTTTCTAATTCTTTCTCTAGCTCATTGATTTTCAATTGAGAATATTCAGCACCACCGCCAGCTATAGCGATGAAAGGCACAATTACAGCCATCATATACCAACCAACATAAACAGCAAATAAACTAAAGAGAGCAGAAGTCACACAACTGCCAATAAAAGAAATTTTCGTGGCTTTTTCCAGCGGTAGCCAACGAGCTAAGCTCGATCTTATGACTCTACCACCATCAAGCGGAAACACAGGAACGAAAAGATTAAAAGCGGCCCACATCAAATTGAGCTTTCCTAAACCAAAATCAGAATCATCAAAATATAGTAAAATTAGACCCAGCACCAACGAAATAAAAGGCCCAGTAATGGCAATTAACAATTCTTGATTTGGGTTTTTGCCCCAATCGCCGTCGATATAAGCGGCGGCACCAAATGGATACCACACAATTTTGGTGGTGCGGAAGCCAAAATGCTGTGCCACTAGGGAGTGTCCGAGTTCGTGAGCGGTAATACAAATGAACACAAGGAGCAACATACACAAGACGGCAAATGATTCAAGAAAACTCCCGCAAAAAAGAGGAATAAGCAGCATTGGCCCGAAAAAGCACCACCAAAAAATGCTGGTTTTAATTGGGATGTTACATAATTTTGCCAAATATAGATTTTTCAATTTCATGTTTTGAAAGTTCCTTTAGGCACATCAGAAGCTTTGCGATGATCCCTGTGTACCCGATGGTGTTCTACTAAATCACTATCTTCGCAAGAAGTTCCCACTCCGGTTACAAGCCAACCATCCTCCCAATCCCCGGCCCCATCCCTGATTTTCAGAATCATGCCTTTGATAGCAAATTTTGAGGGAATCCAAGCAATTTGATGCCGGGAGGAAGTTTCATCTATTTTCTTTTCTAACGAACATTGATTATACATTGTTTTATGATAAAAAAACACCCTCCACGAAGCATGGCAACGTGGAGGGTTGGTGAGCCAAATACTAAGCTGCCAAGAGTTTCAGTTGCCGTTTCTTGGGAGTAATGTGGGATTGAGCATAGTTTTCAGCCTGTGCTGTCAAACCGGAACGCCAATCCATTACTTTGATGCCGTTTCGTTGCAAACATGAGGAAATACACCTTGTGTCATTTGGTGTAACCCTTTTCAAAGGCTTGTCGAATACAAGCGAAGCAATGAATCGGTGTGCAAATCCCCCGAATCGACCTAGTTGACAAACCTTCCAAATTTGGAGCTTGTCGAGACGATTCTTGCGTCTGGCTTTCTTTTTCTCCACAGGAGTCTCCTTAGAGTAGGGTTGCGATTACTGCACGTAATTTTTGAATTTCCCGTCGTGCCAATTCCAACTCCACAGATTCAGAAATGGTCGATTCGGGCTTGGAAATCTTGCGACATGAACGCTTGACCTTCCTTTTGGATTTCTTGACACCAGGAACTAGACCCTGTTCCGTCATGCGGCTTTTAGTGTCATAGAAATTAGCGGCATTGATTTCAACACCACTTTTCGCCAATGCAGCCACTGCTTGCTTGGCGTTAAAATCCGGGTGTTTTGTAAGAACAGCCCGAATCGCCTCAGCCTTAGTAGGCTCGTTCTTCTTTGGCATATATGCCCTTTCAAAAAAGAGTTACATCTTCACACAGTTGTCGTTCAAAAAGTTTACCAGCCATTCTTCAACAGCGATTTGTCTTGCGGTCGAATAAACATGTCCTTCTGTCACAAGAACTTGTGTCCTTTGAAGAATTAATTGTCGATCTTCAAAACTTTCTTGCCCCTCATCCGTCAAAGCCTCTACATGTGAGAGGAAATCATTTCTCAACAGCCTTTCTATTCGTTGAGCTATTTGTCGCATCTTCGCACTCCTTTTGGCGGTAGATTTCTACGTCATCGGGTCCATTGTAAATGATTGTATACTTCATTCCGTGAATAGTTATGGGAATTGCTTCCCCACTCTTCGGACTATCTATAACAGATCGAGACACAGGAGCAACAGGCATATGTGTAATGGATGGCTCTTTTGATTTTCCATTGATGACAGCAAAAATGACCGGCACCAACAACGCAAGCAAAATGCCAGCAATAGTAATTACTACCAACAATTCAACTAACGTAAATGCTTTTCTACTCTTCATTGGTAAACTCGTAGGTTCGGTTCCATACTGAGCCTTTGACGATCCAAACGTCATCGGGGTTATCTCGGTTACGCACAATGTAATCGCCACTGTGCCCTGTTTGACGGAATGAGCCATCAGCTTGGCGGTCGCCCCACAATGCCTTGATGTAGAATTCGCCCGTCTCATTCAACTCAATATAACAGGCGTCTCGAATAGCCTCAGGCTTGGGCTCAAAGGTCGTCCACCCCTCTTCGTCAACATGGGTCGGAACATAAGACTTGTGGAGAGTGGCATTATCTTGCTGCCACACATCATTACAGGGTCCAAGGCAGACCATAGAATTAGCCTTGAGCATCTGAGTGCCTTCCAGAGTATCCAAGAGAAACTTGGTGATTACCCTGGGATCAGTGAGCAATGCCCTCATGGGCTTTGCCTGCAACGATTTGGTTTTCTTAGCCGTTTTGAAAGACAGACTGGATGGGTCTATTGTTTCACCCACATCTGCCGAATAGGCAGCAGCTTCAAGCTCAAGCATGATTTTTCTCCGTAAAAGGCTTCTTTAACCACCCCCATTATACTTCAGAAAACGGGGTTGTAAACTACCCATAGCGGAAAAATTGCCGTATGAAAGGGGGGTGTGATCCTATGGAAACGGAATGACTTCATGCCGATCATGCCTATACCAGTATTGCCCCAAAGCTTCTTCAAAACCTCCACAGACTCGCCATTTTTCATTAGCCCACGTTAATGATACGCTATCAACTGGCGGTTTTTTTCTGGCCTTGTCGGCAAATGGCAAAAGATACTTGGGCAGTTTTTTATTTCTTCTGGCAAGTACGTCGTTTACATAACCAGGAAGCCTGCCTTCAAAGTCACGCACAAAATCAGTTTCTCCTGGTCTTGGTTCATATACGCTGTATATTCCAATGATTTTGTTATATCGCTTTACCAAATATATTTTCGCCCCATCTTTGGGATCGATTCCCTCCACAGAAATAGTGAAGCCATACTTTTGTTCCAAGTATTTAGAAAAATTTTCTGCACCGGGCAATTCTATTTTATTGGTCTTTGGACCAATCGCACCAGATGCTTTCCATATTTTTTTAAATCTGTTGTCGTTTGCTTTGCTTGTGTTCATTGAGCTTCCTACATACGTTGATAAGCGTATTTAAAGAGGCAGAGCGGTGATACCCTCCGCAGTATTTACACTTGTAAACTGTCTGATTTTTGCAAATAGCCGCTTCTTCAGTGGTGTATCTTTTTTTGCGGCCACAAGCCCGAAGACGACGATTATTTTGTTTGGCTATTTCTGCAAAATGAGCATATTTATTCATAAATCTACCATTACATCTACTCGTTGGCCGGGAAGTAAATTACAATTTTTTAAAGAGAGCCAAAATTCTCTGGTCTTTGTATCTGTT
The DNA here is from genome assembly GCA_023229365.1 of Pseudomonadota bacterium. Lineage (NCBI taxonomy): Bacteria > Pseudomonadati > Pseudomonadota > Pseudomonadota bacterium. The sequence continues at coordinate 217,100 of JALNZK010000002.1, forward strand.
TTTTCAGAGGGCATATCAGAAAATAATACCTTTCTTCCTAAAAAAGGTGCTGCCTGAGTTACAATTGCTTTTATTGGTTGGAAATTATCAAATGTAATTTTAGCAGATTGTCCTACTTTTATTAAAGAGGCATCAAGTTCATCAACATAAGCCCTGACTCGTAATTCTGAAATATCTGCCATTATAATTAATGGCATTTGAGAGGTGGCAATTTCTCCAATTCTGGCATCTATTTTTAGAATTTTGCCATCTATTGGTGCTTCTATTTTTGTGTGGTCTAATTTTATTTGTGCCAATTGTATTTGGGATTTTGATATTTCTATTTGTGACTTGGCAACATCAATCTCTGCCCTCAAAGAATCGTAGGAACATTTTAATATGTCCATACCCTCTTCAGACAATACTTTCTTCTTGTTTAATATAATCCCTCTTTCCAAATTCAACTTTGCCAACTTTAGTTGTGCCTCTTTAGCCTGTAACAATCCTTTGTTTGCTAATTCCTGAACTATAGCCAACTCTTTCTCGAAAAAATATTGTCTGGCATCTATTTCTAGTAAAACATCTCCTTTTTTTACTAATTGATTTTCCCGAACAGGAATGCTTTTTATCTGCCCGGAGATTAGGACACACAAATATGTGTTCTCCGTTTTTCCTTCGATTCTGCCTGAAGCAAAAACACATTGTTTTTGTGGTAGCGGCGGTCTCACAATAGCAGGGCTGCTATTGTGATCTATTAAAAATGCTATACCTAATATGACGCCAATACATAAAACAAAAAAAGCAATTATTTTACCACGCATGGTCAATAATTCATCCAAAGATTTTCAGTTACTACTGTTTTTTTACGAGTAGCAGCACCCTTTAGTTCCGCACCCCTGCCAATTGACAATTTTTTGTAGCCTTTTAGCTCTTTGGCATAAAGGTCCGTTTCATAACCACTAAGAGCCCATCTGAAAGACACACTCTTTAACATCAATAATAACACAGAATGATCGATTTGTCCATAATACTCATCCGATGTTTCGTGATAGGGCGGATCAAGATAAACAAAATCTTTGGGACCATAGGTAGTCCAGGGAAGATTTTGCCAATGAAGAGAGGTAATTTTCACGCCCTGAGCAGACAGCAATTCCTTTGCCATTGCAGCACGGGGAATATATTTGTCTCTAGTAAAAGGTGGATGTGACCCCATTTTGCCTTCTGGAGCTTCATACCCCAAATTAGCACCAGCCGACCAACCTTTTCCACCCCATGTAATTTCAGGCTCCAAAACAACACCAAGAGGGTTTTCTTTCTCTGCTTGTTTTTGCCAATGCTGAAAACTTTTTTTAGACGTAATAGATTTAGGGAGTTTTTCCAAGTCAGCGGCTAAAAGAGAGTTGAAAAAGTTTCCCCGCAAGTCATTGATATGCCATTCTTGGAAATCTAATTCCTGCTTGGCTTTGAAAAACACATTACCCCGCCCAGCAAAAGGCTCTACATAAATTCTTCCTTCTTTAGGGAAATGGGCAAGCAACCAATTGCGTAATCGACTTTTGCCCCCTACTGTGCGAAATGACGGTGTTTTCATTCCCATCCATTGTTTAAAATCCATATTTTATATAGTAAATTATCGCAATTTACTGGATCGGAAACTCTCCTTTGCTATATCATGGTTATAGATTATTGTTATTTGGGGGTTTTGTGGCGTATATCGGGAATGATACTGACACCAAGCCCCATGATAGGCATTGGGAATAAACCCCCACCCAGAGGATGATGAGTAAATAGCAATTGGATGTGTGAATACTACCTGATAACCGCCACCATTACGAGTGTATACTTTTTCATTTGGAAACATTTCGTGAACGGCAGCATAACAATATGACCAGAACTCATTGTGAGATTGGCAGCAATATACTGTGCAATCACAAGAATGAGATCGATGTTTCTGAACGTAGTTTTTCCACCACTCTGCCCAAACGTCTCTTTGCTGAACCACCGCCTTTATAGGCTTTGGCTTGATAGGCTGAAGTTTTGGCAACTCCACACGGGGAGTTTCCTTGGCTCGCTGTTTTATTTCGCCATCAATTTTTTTGTGCCATTTTTCAATATCCTTGACAGCAATCTCGGCAGCCTCTTGCTGGCTCAACGATCTGGCAATGCCTTCTTCGGGCAAAGTAGGTGCGTCGATAAACTTCTTTACCTCATCCTCTCTCGCCTTGCGATGTGCTTCAAAAACATCTTGATTTACCACATGTCGCAAATATTCTGCCTCTTTCTTGGCCTTCTTAATACAAACATCTACTTGATGTAACTCGCTGGCCAAGTATCTGGCTACTTCGTCTTTGCCAAGGTCTTCAATGGATTTAAAACCTTTGGCTTCAAAAGTACGTATGAGTGTTTCTCGATCAATTTCCAATTTTTTAATCAATTGGACCACATCCTCCAACTTTTGATTGGAAGATTTTTCCACCGGAGCAACACATTTGGTTGCAGGGGGCGGATCATGCGTCGTCTGCATTTTCTGGCAAGGAAGTCTCCAATCCTGGTCGCAACCCACCGCAAATACACAAAGCACAATCAAGCAAAAACGTTTCATGGTTTTCTCCAAAAAAATATCCGCAACTCTGGGGTAGAGCAGCGGAACCTATTTCACCCAATATTCAATGTAATACATTCCGCCCAATTGTCAATAGTTGCTCGGAAAACACTTCCGCAACATATTGACACAAAAGGACTTACTTCCAAACCCCCCTGTGGTTTTTCTGAGCTTCTTTTTGAGCAGCGGCAAAATCTTTTCGATTTACCGTGGTTTTTGCCAATCCTGCTCGCAATTGTTCTATGCAGCAATTGTTACCGTTTTCAGCATAGACAATACCAGCATACCTTCCCCAGCTTTCAAGGACTTCGACTCGCACATCATCATTGGGAGAAACAATTTTAGAAAGATTTTCTTGAGCCTGTTTGCCAACTGTAGGAGGTATTTCGAGACCATAGAGATACAAATCACTTTCTCTACGGCCAAACAATCCAGCCCTCACAGTTAGATGATTGCCTCCCTCTACACTCACAACTGCTTCTGTGCCAATAAGTGTTTCTTCTTTGTGTCTGCTAAAAATGCGATTAGAACAAGCGGCCCACCCCAAGATGAAGCAGAAAATGTATGGAAAGGATTTTCTGGCATAAGGATAAACGAATTTTACAAATGACCAGCACCAGCCAGCGATTGTAAGAACTAGATTGACAATAGATACCCAACCCATAATTCACCTCATAAAAAAAAAGCCATCCCAAGGAATGGCTTTGTATTTTCAAAAAATAAGGGCCAGTGTTTAATTCCCTTGTTCGACACAGTGCTTTTCCCTCCTGGCCCTTGCCCATTGCTAAATAGCAAATCTGGGCTCTTTATTAGTTCGGGATTGCATACCATGTCAGGTTATACACTATATATGCGGCTCAGCCCCCTTTCGCTTGCCAATAAAAAGCAATCAGCGTACAAACACCAGTTGCAACAGCTATAACAGGCAACAGAAGGACAGCACAACCCGATAATACTGTTAGGGTTACAATAAAATCCTTGTCCTGCTTTTGTTTTTGTTTAAAATACCACCAAAGATAGGTAGTAACCAAACAAATAACCAATGATACGATTCCTACGCCTTGGAGCATCGTCATTTAGCACCCCCTTCTTCTGTTTCCTTAGTTTTCTTTTTTGCCCAAATACCTCTGTGTGCTTTTTGGGCTTCTTTTTGGGCTGCTAAGAGTGCGTTATTATCTTTCTCCACAGAGACTTTGGCCAATCCAGCTTTCAATTGTTCCAAACAACAATTCTCGCCACTCTTAGAATATGGCAATCCTGAAATATCTCCAAATTTATCCTCTACCCACCCTTCAGCACCTTCTTTAATTTCCACACGAATTTCATCATCAGCAGAAATTAATTGTTCCAAATTAACTTTTGCTTCTTTTTCCACCTCTGCCGGTATGGATATTCCCCAAAGCGTACAATTTTTGGTTCGCCGTGAACGATCACGTATTCCAGCTTTTAACTTGATAACATTACCACTATCTACAGTGACAACAACCTCAGTTTTTGTCACTGTTTTTCCAAAAAACTTATCAATAGTGTTCCTGATTTTATGGCAACCCCACATCCCAAAAAGCAAACTGGCCAGGGAGATTAGAATTGGTGCCAACACCAACAGGGATATAAATTGTTTTTGAGCCCTTCTTCGCTTATAATCCCAAACTGCCCAACCAACTAGAAAGGCAATAAACAAAAGAACTAAAACGTCATAAATACTCATTACCAGCCTCCTTCCGACCTTATTTGTGATTTCAAAATCACTGTTTCTGGGCTACAGCGATCTGTTAAATTTCGACCATACAAACTGAACAACAAAGCGGCGGCGTCTTCGCCAAAATCACGAAAATCATTGAACATAATGGTGTAAAATTCAGTTTCAAAAGTGTTTTTAGCATCCAATAACTTGGTGTTCTTTTGAATTTCTTTCACCATTTCGTCTCTGCCATCCCACTCAAACAGCGATTTTACAGCCTCATCTGGCAGATATTCCTTATCGGATAATATCTGCCAGATGATCGTAAAACTTGCTGAGCTTGAATTAGACACAAAGCCTGTTCTAATTTTCATTAATAATCTTCTTCCTGATAGTATGTATCCTTTTGTTTGCGAACTTTACTGATATACTCCCCGATTAGCTCGCCAGCAAAATATGTGATATCTTCAGCGAATTCAAGCTTTTCAGATGCATCAAATGCTGCCTGTAAAGCTTTTGCTTTAAACATATCAGCTATCCACTCATCGCCACCCTCGCCAGAAATGTAATTGAGTACAATGGCATCTTGTCCCAATACTTTTCTTTTTTTCAAGCCACTATAGCCTGACATTGCCTTGGCTTTTAATTCGCCAAGTTTTTCAAGTGCCGCTGCGTGGCTAGTTGGGGTAGTAATAACCAAAAAACTTGTCGTACTGCTGTTGGACACAAATCCTGTTCTAAATTTCATGATATTCTCCTAATCGTGATAGGCTTCTTGATGAGTTTCACATTCAACTTTCTTGCCGCACATTTTTTCCACAAGGGCTTCTACACGATCTTTGAATTGTCTACCTGTTTCATTATCGTCCACGTCGCTCCAAGACTTTCCAATATAACAAGGCCAGTCACTATCAGGATGGTGATATTCTAGTCCTAATTCTTGAGTTTTCTTTTCCAAAATTTCATAAAGCTCATCACCATAATCATCTTCGTCGTAATTTTCTTCCTGATCCTTGTTCAGAAACATAGCCTCCAAAACATCGCAATCTATGGCTGCACCATAAATACAAAAACTGCTGGTTGAACTGTTAGACACAAATCCCATTCGTAATTTCATTTTAATTATCCTTGTTTAACCATTATACCAAGCGTCTATATGAGTTGCACATGCAACTTTTTTACCGCATAAGTTTTCTATAAGGGCTTCGACACGGGCTTTAAATTGATTTCCTGTTTCATCGCCACCAATATCTGCCCAACATAATCCGACATAATAATTATCATATGGTCGATAACATTCAAGCCCAGCTTCTTCCGCTGCTGCGTAGACATCATCATCCTCGGGCAAATCTTTTTTGTCTACCCTGGCACCATAAATGCAAAAACTGCTCGTAGAGCTATTGGATACAAACCCCATTCGTAATTTCATTTTTGTTTCTCCACTTTCATTTTTGTTTCCACCCCATCTCCTATCGAAGTATGGGTGATGGTTAAATATTTTGGATGATAGTAAATTTTGTTTACAACCCCTAATTTTAAATTAATGGGAATATTGTAATAACAACGTAGTTTGGTAATGCGGCCATCATCAAAATAAAAAAACACTGCTGTGACTGAGTTATCCTCAGGCACACACTGTATTTTTTCTAATTTGCCTTCGCACATCGAGTCTTCGGTTATTGATGGCGAAACGCTACCCGATTTGCAACCAACTAATAGCACAAGAGCCAAAAGACTAAATCTCCACATTTTGACTATCCTTACATGCTGTTACATTAAATACCGGACATGATCTGCATTGTTTAACAAATTTACAATTACAACCACAAGAGGATGTTGTAATTGTTGCTCGCCATTGAATGGCCTTTTTGGCAAACCACACATCTTTGAGAAAGTCTTGACAATTTAATACATCAAGACCTTCTTCCCATCCTTTTTCGCCTTCGCAGAAAGAGCAAGCAAAATATTTCCCTTCACAATTGATATATGAGGAAAAGAGCCCCGATTCACACGGCTCAGCCAGGATAAGCATTTGTTCTTCATCAGCTTGTCCTTCTACAGTTTTGAAAAACAAAGGGGCGGAACAGGAATCGAACCCCGCACCAACACCCTTGTCTTTGGAGTAAGCAATTAACTTTTTGTATTTTTTGACTGTTGAAATAGGATGAAATGCGTCAGTATTATGACCCTTGGGCTTATATTGCAGATAAACTATGGCATTGACTTTTTTAAGCCGAGGATCAGAAGCAACATCATCAATAATATTAAATGCTTTTTCCCATGTTTCTTCTGACAACATGAAGTGAATGTTTACTGCATTAAGTGTGTTTCCAGGTTTGCCAATTTCATCAGTGAATAATTTTATAGCATCATAGCTTTTTTCTTTATTCACAATGCTAACAGCTAAGGCTCCACAAAGTCTACCGGCAAGCTCAGCAACCACAGGCGTTACATCTTGTCCTGATGTGGTAAAATTGGGAATTATTCCTTTGCTTCTAGCATACATTGCCATTTTAAAGAAGTCAGGATTGCTATGCATATCGCATAACCCAAAAGCAATTTGCGTGAGGACTTTCGGCATTTTGTCCAAAATAATTTTGAACTGCTCGAAAGTCATATTGACTTCTTCTTCATTGGGGCCGTTTCGCTTATAACAGAATTTGCAGCCGCTTTTGCACTTGCCAGAAGAAATCTCCAAATCTAAAATTTCTGGACCATAGGGCGAAAAAGCAGGATCATCATCTAAGTTAGTGCCCCATCTTACAAACAATCCATTTTCTTTATGGAAGGTATAGTTATACCCTGAAGAACGCACCATTTTCATCTTAACCGTGTCTTTAATCTGCATCATGCTTCCTACAGAACTGATCTAATTGCCAAAACAAAACAACAAATCGTCCCAGCCGCAGATGAGAATGTCAAAAACCAAAGAAGGATGATGACTGCCCATTCTTTTGCGGTAATATATCCTTTATCGCTTGCCATAAAAGATAAGCAAGAAACGACGAAAAGACAATAGGTAAAAAATCCCATTGCCACCATACACACCAAATAATACAAGAGCCAAAGAAACCACATTGTCAATAAGTGGGGTTAATATCCATTACTTGTCTCAAATCCGCATTGGATACGCATACGTTGTGCCCTAGTTTCAAATCGGGAGCAGAAAGCCTAACCGTTGATTTGTTGTTTTCTAAATCTTCTCCCAACACTGTTACTAACAACCATCCTGCCTGGATAGGGCTATCCTTCACAGCCACAACGTCCCAATAGGGCACATTTATGCTAAAGGATGTGCCATCCATTAGTTTGCCCATTACAACTCGCATGCTGCTGGTTTCTTTGATGATTTGACACGCCAAATATTTTTCACTCATTATTTTCTACCTTTCATGCCGATAGTTTACCACATTTACTTTTTAAATAAAAGACCAATTTTTTCTTCAAATGCGTGTGCTGCGAATAAACTCTCCAGATTAACAAATCGAGTTTTGCCGGGGGTTTGTCAACCAGTTTGCACAATCTGAGGAAACTTGCCTCTATTTCCTTGTACTTTTTTTTACTTCCTGGTGTAGCATTGGGCACATTCATTCCCAAATCCTGTAAAAATTTTAAGATATGCACATCCAAACCAGCACAATCAGCATCTTTCCTGCTGTGCATAATAAAGCATCGAGAAGTTTTTCTTCCCAATCCCCAAACACTCTCTAAATCATCTACGGTACAAGTACGGAGATTGAGATTGCTACGAGCCAATAAATACAAAGTCTTGGCTTTTTGATTAAAACAACCAATGCCACATTTTTTTAACTTGTTGGCAATTCTTTTTTGCCCAAGTTTTCGCAATACCTCGAAAGGATTGCCAAGAGTGCCCGTCCAGAATTTTTCGAGAGCAACAGAAATTGTAGAGGCTTTTTTGCCCGCTACACATATCCAAAAAACAAGATGTTCCTCTAATTGTTTGTTGGATAAATTGTATTTTGTAATATCATTAGGATCAACCATGTAGGGATTTTATCATAAATTTAAAATTTACGCAAGTAAATTGCTTCTTCATTGCTCATTGGAACGTTTGTGTATATGGGCAATGTTCTAAAAGTCTCTTCATTTATAAAATCTGTTACTGTTGGTCCTTTTTTCATTACAACACTACAAAGAAAACTTCCTAAGTAATGAATTTCAAGTCTTAAAGTATTAACTAATAATTCATATCCATTCAATCTAGATAATTCTGCAAAGAAAGCAGGTCTGTAATAATAACACTCTTTGTGTCCATCGAAATACGGCTGGCCAGGAAGTTCATGCAGAAATAACCCTCCTGGCTTCACTAAATCATGTGCATTTTTAAAAAGATGATATTGATTAGACACATGCTCTCCAAACCCAATATCAGTCAATACGTCAAAATTTAATTTTAAATACGAGTGCGAGTCTGGAATTGGCTGAGACATATCTAACGGTAATGCACCTCCCTTTCCATTGATATCAATAGAAGTATGATCTATACCAGCTAGTTCAAAAAAGCTCTTTATCCAATGATAGGATAATTCATGTCCTACATAAATTTCTTGATCTCCAAGTTCAATCATTTTTAAACCTGGATACAACACCAAGTTGCGATTAAAAAACTCTAATACACCAGCAGTAATTCCCATTTATATCTCCATAATTTCTGAAACTTCTGGATATACTTGTCCTAATTCAAAATCTAAATATTTTGTAAATACATAAGCTATTTTTTCTCTCTTTTTACCATACTGATCCCATCCTATGACGTTTTTATTTCTTAACTCAGCCTCCTTTATACCGGGCAAAGGAGCTTTAAGACGAAATCTTAAATTCAAATAAGGCTCTTTGTGATGTTTGGCTATTTCTCCCTTCCAAGGTGAATCACCAGTTGCAACTAAAGGTTCGGTTGTTACTAAATCTTTGCCAGCCCCTTCTATAAATTGTTGCCAAACTCTTTTGGCATCTGCGTTTATTTCTCTGGCAACTCGATTGGGAATTAAACCATTGGGGGATCGATGCATTAGCAACAAATAAAGCAATGGTCCATAACCATGCTGACTAGCTATTCCTGTGCTTTCATTGGCATTATGGATACTATTTTTGCGGAAAGAAGCCGCTCCCACAATAGTCTTCATCATTTCTTGCCAATCGCCTTTTTCTAAAGCAATTTTCATAGCATCGGCGTTGTAGAGTCCCACTAAACGGGCATCATTAAATAGTGCCACATTAGAAAGGCCCTGCATAGCCATTTCCAAATATTGTTCTTCTCGGTATTCTTGAAATGTTTTAATCATTTTCCACAACTAAAAGCTAAAATAAATCCAGCCAAACAAGCCGCTGGGAGTATCAACCCCCACAGCCAACGTAAACTGCCTCTATATGCACCAATAAGGCTCAATATCCACGCTATGATCCAAGCTGGTATCCATAATAAAATGCAATCAACAGCTAAATACGCTGTCCAGTCCGCATATGGACTATCCAATAGCATGGCAGAAAACAATGCTGGCAATATATCAAGCCCAATAGCCAAAACAGCTATTACACCTACAGCTTCACAGGCTTTTTTTGATTTTTCCATAACTCTATATATCTTTGATGAATCGACTTATCTTTATTATAATTATACTGAATCAGATATTAATGGCAACTCTTGTTCATTGCAAAAGATATCCTGTGCCGGAAAGTTTTATGATACAAAACTTCCCCACCATTACACAACCAGATGATATTTCTTGTGGACCCACAAGTTGTGTAATGGTTGCTGAATATTATGGCAAAAAACTAACGGTTGTAGAAGCAAAAAAACTCGGGAAAACTATCTGGGGAACATATAAAGGAAAAGAAATAGGCATGACATCTCCAGATTATGTTCCTGTTATTTTGCAAAAAGTGGGTTTATCTATCACGTTAGAAAAAGGTAATCTAAATAAATTGCAGCATTATGTCTCCCTCAATAAGCCAATTATGGTGCTTGTGCGTACTGGGGATAAATTTTGGCATTATGTAGTAGTTATTGGCTATAATCAAGATAAAATCTTTATTTCTGACCCTGGTTTTGGCGAAATTTACAGCATATCGAATAAAGATTTCTTGTCCGCATGGAGTTTTTCTGGTACTTTGCGTGGCGAAAAAATACCAACAAATTTGTATGGAATGATAGTAGAATGGGCAGATGTTAAAGGAAATTTAATGTTTGTCCCTAAATAATAATATGAATTTCAAACAATGGCTAGAATCAGTAGGAATTATAGGCTCTGTACCCGAAGCTTTAAGCACTTTGGGGCTAAAACCAGGGGCATCTAAAGAAGAAATTGCAAAAGCATTTAGAGCAATGTCTATGCGACACCATTCTGATGTAGGCGGCTCTGATACTATACAAAAACGACTTAATGCTGCATTTGACCTGTTAAAGAGTCGTGATTTTCAGACGGCTGGCGGTAGAGGACCAGAGTGGAATCCACCTGAACCTCCTAGATGGGATGGAAGCAATGGGCCGGGAGCACGTTGGGCTGCTTATCAACAAAGAAGAAATAATGATTTGCCACCTTGGCAAACAGACGAAAGATCATCTAATAACTCAGTTGGCGGCAGTCGCAAAAACATTAATTATTGCTTGAAGGAAATATATGAAAAAGCAATGGAAAATGGCGGCAATGTTAAAAAATATACTTTTGACGCTTTTGATGGAAGATTTTTCAGAGGAATATTCACTGCTTATTGCAACCCACAAACATTAGGCTTTGCTGGCGAAGTAATGGATGATTGGAATAGTAAGGGAGCTAATTCATACGAAACTTATGCGGTACTAGCATCAAGAGACAATTCTGCACTTCTTGTTCGGTTACGAGGAAAAGATGTGTCAAATATGCATATGGGCTGGGAATTTTCCAATGAAGATAGAAATAGTGAGCATTGGAGAAGAGAATTTAAAAAAGAATTAGATGAAATTCAATAGTTCATACTACATTAAATTTACATTCCGGTGAAATATTCAATTTCACCACTTATCACACCTTTTTATAAATCGGAGGTTCTATGTCTCAGAGTATGGGCATTGGTGCTCTTGGCGGCGGCGACGTAACATTCGCCAGAAAGTTTCGTTGGATACTTTCAAGTAAAGAAATTCCTTTAGAGATTATAACACAAACCGTTCATGTAGATTTTATTAATAAGTTTTTAAAACTTGATATAATGATGGTTTATTGCGAAAACAAGGATGTAATGGTCGATGAATGGCTAGGAAAAATAATTGACAAAACGATTAGAGAAAAACTTTGTCTCACCACATATGACGGATGTGGCAATGCTTTAGATCAATATACATTTGATATTGACGACGTGAAAGAACAAGCAATGGATTTCGATTACGCCAGCAACGATGTTCTTAATATGAATGTAGTCTTGTCATTTAGACAATATGGGCGTCAGTTTTGCCTTAGGAAAAAACTTGGCGACAAACTTGAAGCAACGAAATGCTCGACAACACTGCCGCCACCGGGCGAGCTTAAAAGACTTAAAGATTTAAATGGGACTTTTGAAGAAACAACAGTCCATCACTTAAATGGCTCAGTCGTATTGCCAGGAAGGTTTATAAACAAAAATGAACTATCAAGACAATAATTTGGGGAATAGCAAACCCCAGAGTTGCAAAACCCAGATTGCGTAGTGATTTTTTCCAATACTTGTCCCAGGAAGAACCATCAGCCCGTTTGAAAATTAAGCCTGTGCCGAATATTAGCACAACTATAAATACATATAGGGCTGCTACCACCCAATAATTTGGAAGACTCATAAGGACTCAACGGTAATGGTGATGCGATAAGATTTATTACGTCCCACTTTTAATTTCTTCATGATGTCATCGGGGTAAAGACGGGCAAGAGTTGCCTTGGCCATTCTAATGGAGGTTTTGTGATATTCCTCTAGCCCGTCTTCTACCTCTTCATTCTCGCAAGTTTGCACTGCACGTAAAAAATCTACATCCATAGCATGTGATTTTTTACCAACGATAGCCTTTCGTTGGTCCACGGGAACATCATCCCAACAGAAACATTCTGAATCGCCACTTTGACGACCTATAAATGATATACTACGGCTCATCCCGTTCGCTCCCTTCCGCATTTTGCACAACGAAAAGGCCCTGTGTAAAGAAACCCTTCAAGTCTTGTGAGATTTGGTGGAGGAACTGGTTTCATTCCTTTTGGGAATGGAATCCTCTCACGAAGAACATCTTCATAATAGTCGCAATCACAAATGACTGGACGATTTGCAGAACGATCTTCAGGCATATTATTCCTGCGGAGCGGGCTCTCTATGGATAGCGTCGAACACTTCACGGCGATGGACGGGCACCTCCTTGGGGGCCTCGACACCCAATCGTACCTTGTCACCTCTAATCTCCACTACAGTGATTGTAATATCGTCGTTGATTACAATCGATTCGTTTTTCTTGCGGCTAAGTACCAGCATGATACACTCCTTTGTTGAAGAAAGTAACTAAACTAAGTATAGCAACTTGAAGGTCAACTGTCAATTACACTTTAAAGGATAGCTCGCTGCCTGGACTCGCTTCATCGATCTCTATAACCCTATAATTACATATGCCCGAGACCAAATAGCCTATTACAGCTTGTTGTCGGCTATCAAGTTGTCTTTTCAAATCAGCAATGTCATCCAACATTTGGTCAGGACAGTCTCCAAAATCAGCAAACTCTTCCGCCATTTGAACCACTAAATCAATGCATTTCTTATATGGTTTTGGACCTTTTTTACAAGGTGTTTTGATTGCTGTTTTTTTCTTTGGTGTTTTTTTCACTGATGTTTTTTTATTCATAATTTTCCTTATTTTTAACATGCATATTCTCCTGTGAAAAAATCTGCCTCCCTTCCAAAGAGAGCCATCATTTTTTCATTCACTTCTTTAAGCTCATCTAATCGATTCACAGCAGCCCTTTTGCCGCCTCGTCCTTTTAGATTATTACCTATATAGACACCATCACCCAAATCCGTTTCAGAATACAACACCCAACCAAGCTCATTGAGTTTTTCTTCTCTTTCTTCATAGTCGGGGGCTTTGTGTCCACGTACTGTGCGATACGACTTTACGCCACACTCAGGACAGAATTTCATATTGCCCCGATTAAATTCATGTTTGCAATTGGGCACCTGTGTGTCGGGTTCTGGTTTGAAATCGGGAAACAAAACTTTGGTTAACTCATCCCAAGTAGTTTGCACCCCAAAAATAGAAAAAGAACTGCTACTGCTGTTAGACACAAATCCCAAACGAACTTTCATGGTTTTCTCCTAATGGTCAGATAATTCGTGCCAAGGCACCCAATTGTCGGGTACTTCTACTGGTTCTCTAAACTGATAATTGTGTTGCTCACCATCTTCCTGAGCAGATTCCTTTGTGTCGAAAGGCCCTCTGGGAATCCAATTATGGTCACATCTAAAATACCAGTAAACCCATTTCATAGAGCCTCTTATACCATAAAGTTTATGATTGTGCAAGGTATATAGAAATAGGAGGACAAAACAATGTTAGCATTACTTTGTGTTATTGTGGGGGCTTTTCTTTTAGGCAAAGCATTTGCCAAGAAGAATAATCAAGAAAAGGGTATTGTCGTTATTTTGGGCGGAACTCTTTTACTAATCTACTTTTTCCCTGGGATTGCACTATTGATTCTGGGATTAGTATTATTGTCGTTCTTTGGGGTGAGTTTTGGATTTTAAAGTTACAATAATAGCTCCTAAATTCCAATCATTTTCCACCGCATAAGAAAAATTATGTCGATCTAGCACATCTTTGACTAATTGCTGCATTATTGGGCTGTTGCCCGTTATTATCCGAGCAGGCAGATTTTTGAGAAAAACAAAATTCTCAACCAATCTGTCTACTTGATGATGCCTAACACTATGTAGGTCTAATTCATCCATAGCGGAGACTAAAGGAATCGAACCTTCACCGGGGTTTAAGCCGGGCTTGTTTTCGAAACAAGTGCGACAAAGCCAATATTCGCCTAATCTCCATTTTTTGTCAATTCGTTCCAAGAACCAATTCTTTTCCAATGAACACTGCCTTTGGAAAGTTTATTGAAAAACGCCTGTGTTATACAAACCTCACAATTTTGTATAAACATCTCTCCTTCTTCTGCTTTTAAAGGATCGTTCCATCTATTTCCATCAAACAGAGCTATTAGAACAAAAGTCTCACTGGCCACCTGTGCCAGTATCCAATAGCCATGTTCATTATGAAATATATCACCACTTTTATACATCATTGGTGGTAATCTACAGAGCGTTGGTTTGCCCAAGGGAATTTCAGCACAGGGATTTTGCACTTTGGATCGAACCTTTGGTTCCAATGGAATTTCACTGTAATAGTCCCAATTACGATTCTGTCCATATTGTTCTTCCAACCACTTATTATAGCATTCTTCGTCTTCAATGTATGGATTGGAATACATGCTTATTTTTTCACAAATGAGAAACCAGCAAGGTCTTCATTTTGGCTTTCTCTGTCTTGGTCGAAACCATGAAAAAGATGATCCAATATTGCTTTGCTGTCTACCAATCCACAATGCTTGTAATGTACCACTTTCTCTCCACCATGTCGCACCACAACAATTATTGCTTTGATTCTAATGAGCCAATCTACCACATGCTTATAAAGCAATGCATCCATTCCCTTATCTGTCATTTCTTCTATTGTTAGTAATTCGTATTCCTTATAATAACCACGAGGGGTTATGATAAAACCACAACGATCAGGACGGAGGTTGGCTGCTAATTTCTTGTTTCGTAGCCATGTGCATTTATAATCTCTGCACAACTGGGGACGGGTTTCATAACAATCACAACCCCCACCCTCTCTTATGTATGCACACATTGCTTTTGCAGGTTTGTCCCCTTGTTCAAAAAGAAAACAACAGGCATAACAATCACCACAACTATGTGGACGATCTCGAAATAATTGCTGCTTTTTATTCCGCTCAGCAGCTTTCTTTTTCTTTTTTTCTAGCTTTTTATTCATAGTGCCCAGGACAGGAGTCGAACCTGCACGGGATTGCTCCCGCCAGCCCCTCAAGCTGGTGCGGCTGCCATTTCGCCACCTGGGCTTACAAATGTTGCTTATCTATCCAACCCCTGCTTTTTCTTCCTTTGCCACGATTTCTTCCAGCGAAGGTAGGCAATTGCATATCGCAGTTACCACAAACCAACCTTACATTTTCTAATCTATGGTCTTCGGGATCGCCGTTGATGTGATCCAAAATAAGCGGGATAGGTTTTCCCATCCATTCGCTATTATTGCAGATTTCACATTGCCTTCCTCTAGTTTCAGCTAAATACTTTTTCGCCATGCTCGGATTATATCCGTAACCACAATTGGTTGGCAACAAAGCATTACTACTCTCGATCAATTCCTTCTTTTTCTTCCATTTCGATTCATTATTGCAGGCGTAGGAACAGTATTTTTTGTTCGTGGTTAAAGAGCCACAATTTAAACACTTGCAAAGTACCGGGCTTTGGGTGTTCCTCGCCACTCCTTTGTTGTTGAAGCTTGCCGAACAGCCACTACTACAGAAGTCATTCCTTCTTTTCTCATACGCTATTGTGAGTCCACAATTTTTACATAATTTAGGCTTCAGCAAGTACCGATCAAGGCATCTTTTGTGCTTTTCTCGCTGATAATGTCTGTTTTTTAATCCGCCTAATCTTCCACATTCGCTTTTATTCATTGCTACCTCTGTTTCTTGAAAATAATTATAAGATTATATAGTAATCCTACATTCATTTTTCGAGAAACAAATTTGGCAAGAGCTACTTATTGGAATTACACCAATGCCTTCGCATTACGAGTGCGATATACTGCTGACTATACGAAAGTAGCATAAGCGGAAGGTGTGGGAGTCGAACCCACAAGGCTTTTTACACTCGTCCGCTTTCCAAGCGGGTGCCGTCGCCAATCGGCTAGACCTTCCTTTTAAACAACTCTGGATTTTCTGCTACAATGCGTTTTGTTTCTTCGTGACGCAACCGCCAATCCTCTTCTTCCTGGGCCATATCACGAATCAACTGCCCAGTAGCCAGAAATTTGTCCACACAATCATCACAGATGCCGAAAATAAATCGTTCTAAATCATGTCTCGACCCATAGCCAGCCATGAAACCATCCACGTTAGCATCATCCCAGCAACTGCTTTGCGGCGTGCCATCCGACGTTTCGGGGTAGGGTTGCAATTGCTTGCAACAGCCTATACAGAGGATTTTAACATCTTTTGCCTTCATTACAATCTCCAGCGGAAGCGACAGGATTCGAACCTGCAACCCGTCTTAGGGGCAACGGTTTTCAAGACCGCCCGCTAACCATTCGCCTCGCTTCCTAATGAGCCTCAAATCCCTTCTTCTCAATATCCTGTTTAATTTGTTCTATTACCTTAGTTCTGTTCACATAAGATTGGATCACGTATTGTCTGCCACTTGATGTAGTCAATTCGTTTGTTTCCTCATCAAAAACTTTAGGTGTAGAAACAAACACCGATTTTCCATCTTCAAAATTAGGATGCCCATAGACTTGCCCAGATAGCCTCCAAACATCCATCCCACAACCTAATTCCATTTCGTATTTTGCATTTTCTAATATAACCATTAAAAATTTCCTTCTGTCATGGCTTTGACAAATGCTTTTGCCATCACCATCCCGCCAGTTGTGGGAACAAATCTCGCAATTGGTGAATAAAAATCAGGATTGTTGGAAAAATGTGGATCAATACTACCTTGTGCCAATAAATCCGCCACTGTTCCCTCAGCATAGACCAAGATTTTTACACCCTCAAAGTTTGTGCAATCAGGATATTTAATCCTGACAATCAAAAATTCTCCAATTTGTTCCGAATATAAAATCTCAAAATTCTTTGGATTAGGATTCGGAAATTTCTTTTTTGCCTTCCTCCTCCCCTGTGTTTGCACCTGACAAGTCTCTGGTGATTGCTGCTGGTTACAATTGCAATATACAACCGTTGGCTTATCGTATGAAGAAGAACTGCCACCAAAACCAAGTCCCATGATTAGCATGCCTCCTTTTGTAATTTAGCATCCCTGCGAGCTTTCTTTAATCTATTCGAACAACTTACAGAGCAGGTTTCGTGAGTTGCTTTGCGTTTGGTGTACACTTTTTTACACACCAAACAACGAGCCGTTTTTTTTGCCACTGAAGCTTTGAAACATTCTTGGCTGCAAAATCTTGATTGGGCTTTTGTTCTTGCATGAAACTTTTGACGACAAAATTCACAACAGTAAATTGGCCACGATTGTTTTCGACATTCTTCACTGCAATACTTGGCACCATTTGATTGTTTGGAAAGAATCTTAAATATATTGCCACAAATTTTGCATTTCTTTTTTGTCAAAAGTCCTTTTGCCGATGCCTCTACATTCTCTTTCTTTAACTGTTGGATTTTATAATAATCAGTGTTCCAACACTTTTTACTGCAATACATTTGTGTGGCATAATTTACGCCAAATTCTTTTTTGCAACAAATGCAAATTCTTTTGTTTTTTCCACGTTTTCTGTGTTTTTCTGCCCACCAAGCATTACAACATTTTTTTGAGCAAAATAATGAAATATAGGATTTTGGCTTAAATATATTCCCACAATTCTTGCAGGGACGTGGATTCAGCAGTTCTGGGAACTTTCGCCTCACCAAGCTTTTGCATTTTACACTACAATATATCTTTCTAGAGGTTGGTACATCAAACACGTTTCCACAAATACATATCCTGCGTTGCTCTAGCCACCGCAACACTTTTTTCAAACGTATGCGAATTGCTTCTTTGGTTAGTCCTAATTCATCGCCTATCTCTTTAAGGGTCATTCTGCGACCCTTCAAACCGTAATATCGAAAAAGGACATCTCTGTATTTTTTAGGTATTTGTTTACGACGCACTAAAGACAACACTTCGTCAACCTGTTTTGCAACTTCGCTTTGTTGTCCTCTGTTAATATTATCAATTGGCTCTAAGGTTTTGTCTTCTTCAATACAACAACTAAAAGACCCAACAGTTTTTACTTTATTTATTTGTTGAAGAAGGGCTTCGTCTTTTGAAGATATTTCTTCTTTATCTTGAGATAGCCGAAATGCTCTTTTGTTTGCCCATTGCGGGATATAAATAATTTTTTTCTGAGCACGGGCATCATTTATAGCATGTTCAACCGCTGTGCTGACATAAGTTGACAGCTTTGCTGTGATTCCATCCCAATGATCTACAGCACGACATATGGCTATGCTGGCTTCTGTTAAAAACTCATCATCTATTTCTTTGCCCTTACAGGCGTCTCTTACTTTGCTAAACGCTAGACGCAAACAAGATTCGATGAGCTTGTGTCTTGCTTCTTGGTTGCCTGCCTTTGCTTTTGGAAGCAATTCCAAACACTCTTGATGACTTAGTATTTTGACATGTTTTAAATCATTTAAATAAGCATCAATATCCACAATAAACTTCCTTGTGTTTGTATCATCTTGCAGAGTAGCACCAGGGGGATTCGAACCCACCACTACCCAGTGTTTAAAACTGGTGACTTCTGCCAATTGGTCTATGGTGCCATGAGTAGCGAGGAGGGGATTCGAACCCCTACTGTCTGGTTCCTAAGACCAGTGCCGCTGCCAATTGGGCTACCTCGCCATTTATGATTGTTCTATATCCTGAACATCAACTCTTTTCCTAAGTTCTTTGAAAATTTCGTGTGCAGCTTCTTTTCCAGTTGTTGCAGCATCAAGCTTCTTTATCAATTCTGTTGTGCCTAATTTCCACACAGCATATTCTTCATCGGTTTCACAGAGTATTAAATTCAGTTTACCAAACCGAACTACAGTCGAATGAGGATTGTCAGACAACCTTCGTAACGATTGTGCTGTTCCTGTGTTGACTCGGATAACAAGGTCTACATCTGAGTTTGCGTTTGGCTTGCCGTAAGCTCTACTGCCCGTAATAAATGCGTTCATTTTTTTACCTTGTCATCGTTCACTGGCCAATGCTTTCTGCCTTCTGAAACATGCTCTAATGCTTCTCGGATTATTTCAGGTGATTCCTCAATCTCAACAAAAGCCCACCCTGGCGGGCAATTGCCTACATTTTTCTTGGGAGATACCATCACCCCCAAGTGTTCGCCACAAGTTGCTAGCCCGCCACCAATCGATTTGAGAAATTCCGCATAACTGAGATTATCTGGAACTTCCAAATCATTCCCATGTTCATCCTTGCGACCAATGACTTTCATTTTTTCTCCAAGCGGAAACGGAGGGAGTCGAACCCCCAAGGCTTTTTACACTCATCTGTTTTCAGAACAGGTTTCGTCACCAATCGATTTGCGTTTCCGAAAGTAGCACCAGAAGGATTCGAACCTTCACTGAACAGTGTTTGAAACTGTTGCCGCTGCCAATTGGGCTATGGTGCCATAAGTAGCATCGGTGGGATTCGAACCCACAACCTCTACATTTTGAGTGTAGCGACTCTGCCAGTTGGTCTACGATGCCAAAATATCAAACAACCCCTAGTTGTGTCAGGATTGTCGCATGTTGCTCAGTCATGGTTGTCAGTTGTGTATTGAGGGATGCAAGTGATGCTTCCAAATCCGACTTCTCTGCCAGTATTACAGCATGCTGTTCTGTCAAGACTGCTAATTGTGCATTTAAAGATTCAAGAGATGCTTCCAAATCTGCTTTTTCTATCAACAGTTCTTCCGCTGGTGTTTCTCCACTTGCATCAATGCCCGCATTTACAACCACCAGTCTTTCAGTCTTTGTTAGTATGTCAGCATTTATCAGGTCAATAGATGCTCCACTTGCATCAACGCTCGCACTTACAACTGCCAGTCTTTCAGTATTTGTTTGTATGCCAGGATTTATCGCATTTATTGCGGCAACAAGTTGTCGCAATTGATATTCTAATGAAAACAGTAATGCCATGCCCCCAACAACTTGAGCAGCTAAAGGGTGAGTATAAACCAATTCCCAAATATTATCAAAAAATTCAACTTTGTCCTGATCTGCACCCGGATATAGTTGTTTTGTGGTGTAATTGTAGGGTCTAAAAACAATTGTCAATGGTTGTTTTGTAGCATCAACGTTTATCGTTTGCACGTTAAATGCCACAATATAAAGCTCGTTATACACAGCCTCAACAGTGGCAGGAACTATTAGTGGGCTTGGATTAGGAATCAGAGGTAAATCAGCCATATTTTTTCCTTTGTTTAATTCAAATGTACTGTACCACGACCTTTGGTGGTTCTTACGATTTTTGTTATACCATCTTTTTCAACTTTTACAATACGAAGTGGATCACTTGGATACAAAGAGTCAAATGCGTCTACATAACCATCGCAATAAGCTCTTGTTTTATGCTCTATAAAAGATACTTTACGCCATCCAAGATCGCCACTGTTTCTCTCTACGTAATACATTTTTTTCTCCAAGTGCCACGAGCGAGATTCGAACTCGCACTGTCTAGTATCTCGGACTAGCGACTCCTACCAATTGGTCTACCGTGGCGTACATCACATATAATGATCTTGATCTTTTTCTCGCCAATATTCATCCTCTTTTTGCCGATACTCAGCATACTCTGCGTTTGTATAGTATTGATACGATCCACAGGCACACGGATTACAATTACATATTCTGCATACTGCTGCATTATCTATATCATTCATTATTATTTCTCGGGTGTGTAAAGTAGCGAGGAGGGGATTCGAACCCCTACTGGATAGTTCCTGAAACTATTGCCGCTGCCAATTGGGCTACCTCGCCATAAAGTGGCTGTGGCGGGTCTCGAAGCCGCAAAACATCACAAAGTTCTGGACTTTGCCGCTTTTCCGATTTGCGTACACAGCCATAAGTGCCCAAGGAGGGACTTGAACCCTCAAGAGATTTCTCTCGCCAGATTTTGAGTCTGGTGCGGTTGCCATTTCGCCACCTGGGCATAAGTGGAGCAGGTGGGTATCGCACCCACGTCTACAGCTTTTCAGACTGTCACTAATCTACCTCAGTTACTGCTCCATAAGTGGTAGGGGTCGGAGTCGAACCGACACTTCCACGTTTTCAGCGTGGCACTCAGACCAGCTAAGTTACCCTACCTCATTCCATCATGTATTTCTCTATGACAATTACTACAAACAAGCACACATTTTTTTACTTCTTCGATAAGTTTGTCCCAACGTGCTAACATTCCTTTGCTGGAAAATCCAAAACTTTTTTCTTGTTTTTCATCCATGTTTTTGTGATGAAACTCAAGAGCCTTCATACAACGATTATACCCACATTCTGAACAAGCACCGCCACACATTTTGACTAATTCAATCTTTCTGTTCTTTCTGGCTTTTCTTTGCCATTTTTTATATTTTTCATTATCACGCTTTCTTTTTTCTTCAGTTGTTAGCGGGATATGTTGAATTTCTAGTTTTTTTGTGTTGCCACAACCAAAAGGCGAACATTCAAGGCAATATTTGCGATTGTGCAGGTTTCTTATTTTTCCATCTATTTTAAGTTTTGATGGGAACTTTTTTTTACATAATTTACATAATGGCATAGTTTTTCTCCTATGCTATTATGTAGTAAAGTAGTATCAAAAAATCCAACTTTTTTAGGCTACTTTTTCCTCAGTGGGAAGTGACGGAATCGAACCGCTCAAAGTCATACCACCCCAAATTCTTTAACGACTAACAGATTTACAGTCTGCCTTGGGGAACACCTCCCATTTTGGTTCTCAGTGTGTTATTACACCAAAGGCAAGAGCGACAATACACACTCTTTGCGACACCCAGTATTGTTCTTTCCAGGTGATTGCTTTTCGCCACGCAGCTAACGCTACCACTCTTTAAATGCTGGACACTCCTAATCCCACATCCTGAGAACCAAGTGTGCCGAGCCGGAATTGAACCGACAAGTCCCGAAGGAGTCTCGTTTACAGCGAGGTGGGCCTGCCAATGCCCAATCGACACATTTATTTTTCTTTCAAGTAACCTTTTTCCTGTGCGTGTTTGTCACATAGGGTTTTAACCCAACCATTTTTGTTCGTGTGCCTACATCCTTGTTCACCACAAACTTCGCAAATATGATATGAATCTCTTTCTGCCTGTTCAATTAAATTTAGAACAGAATGAACATCCCCGCCACCAGTGTCAATTGAGTAGTAGAACCTAAGTCCTCCAAATTTTTCTTTTATTTGCAGAACTTTTAAATCCACCTTATTGGCACGAATCGCCGTAAACAATCGATCTACAAGATCATTCCAACCTTCCGCTATGGCAATTTCCACATAGCCTGTTGCTGGGAAAAACTCAGGATATTTTTCCTTGAAATTCATTTCTTTTTACCAAAAATTTTCTTGTGGGCTTGCATGTATTTGTTTGTTCTCTCTGCCCAATCTTTTATGATTGCTTCAATTTTATTTTGTGAAACCCTTGTTCCAATCAACGCATCCGTTCCCTTGTATTGGCCAGCATAACGATGGTGTTTCGTAAGCATATTTGCTAGTTCATCTGCCAAAAGTGTAGCATCATCCAAATCCTCTCTACAACCAGCCGCCTCTATTTTACCATTAGTATGAACCGCATAAGCATAATAAAGTGGCGGGCATTGTTTATCAACATACACTTGTGGGTTCCAACGGGGCATTTTCTATTCCTGTATTTGCTTGATAACCATGAAATGTTGTTTTTTGCCGATTCGAATTATTCCCCATCCTGGCCAAATGAATTTAACCAGCGATTCAGGATCGGTTACTTTTTCGCCATTCCAAGACAAAGAACCTTCTTTAACTTTGCGTCTAACTTCACTGATGCTTGGTAAGGCACCGCCATCAACACAAATCTGTGCTATTTTTCCATCCTGCACTGTTTTAGGACGCATCCACCACCACATGCTGGCAAATGTTTCTTGACAAACAGCCTTGGGCTTGTTTAGTATTTCCCATAATTCATCAAATGTCAACATCATAATTTCTCCAAAAGCGGAAGTGACTAGAATCGAACTAGCACTGGCTTTGACACCAGAACGGTTTAGCAAACCGCCGCAACAAACCAATATTTGCCTCACTTCCGAAGGCGTTTTTCAATTGTCAAAGAACTCTCACAGTGGTCTCGGCGGGAGTCGAACCCGCACGGGCATTACACCCAGGAGATTTTAAGTCTCCATTGTCTACCATTCCAACACGAGACCGTTCATAATATTCCTGCGGCCAAACATTATCCATTTTTTATTTTTGCCCAGTTTACAAACTGTTCAAAGACCCATTGCATGGTGCCTTTGCTCACAAGTTCTGTTTGTTTACCCTCATCAGTTTGCCTAAATTCCTCCACATCTTTTTCCAACCTTTCAAGATAATCTTTTTTCATTCCTTCCAACATCATTGGCAGCACAATTTCATCCATCATCAAGCCACCAGGGCTTTCATCCCATTCGACTTTATCCATTGGAACGCCGATTTTTTCCAAAAAGGCTTCCATATCAAAGTTATCCATCCATGTTTCGCCGCCAATCATTTCATCATTACTGCGAATCGTCCAGGCATCTTCCTCAGCCCAAGACATACCCATTTCTTTTCCAATAATTGCGTGGTCTGCAATCTTGCCTATTTGATCTTCGGACAAATATTTTTTTAGGATAGCGAAGCTTGAGCTTGAGCTATTGGACACAAATGTAGTTCTTATTTTCATATTTCACCTCATGCACACATTATATCATATTTCAGGCAATAAAAAAAGCCCGCTGACGGTTGACCGCCAGCGGGCTTTTTGAAATGATCCTAGATCAGCCCAGGGCGGTCCATACGCTCGTAAATAAATACGAGAGTGACAAGAGACTGCTCAGACTGGAATAGGACTTTTTCATTTGTTCTCAACCTTATATACGCTTCTCGCAACAATTCTGTTCAACATCCCTATTATACTTCAGTTTTTTTGAATTGTAAAGAGGGAAAACAGAAAAATTTCACCCGCCCCCATTTATAGGGGGCAGATGAAATCAGATCGGTATTATTTACCGCAACCGCACCCGCCATCGCAATTGGCTTTACGGTATGGAGGCAAAACAGCCTTTACGGCCTTGCCTGCGACTTTTACAGATTTACGCACTGGTTGAGCCGCAACAACGGCTTTCACCGGACCAGCAACGGCTGCACAAGCTGCCGGGGCACAAGCCTTGACAGGGGCACAAGCTGCTGGAGTATTTTCGCAACAACGTCTTCCCAAAAGCGGTCGCTCCACTCTTACTCGAACGACTCGGACTTTTTGGGTGGCAACAGGAGCACACGCTGCTACTGGGGCACACGCTGCTGGAGCACACGCCTTTGGTGTACAAGTCTTCGGGGTACGTACTTTTTTCACCCGAACAACTTCCTTCACTACCACTCTCTGACAAACCGCTGGGGCACACGCCTTGACGGCTTCACAAGCCTTAGGGGTAACCACCACCGGAGCGACTGGCGTACAAGCTGCTGGGGCACATGCCTTGACAGGCTCACAAGCCCCGCCAGTCCTGACTCTTGATGCCTGTGCAACCGAGCACATAGCAACCAAAGCCACAACACAAACTAAAGCGATAAAACGCTTCATCACACACCTCCTTGGTTAAAGGGTTTCTCAAACAGAAAATCTATTCTAACATACTCTTCTTCTTTTGTCTACCCCGCTTTTCAGATTTTTGACCGACTTTTTGGAATCTTGCGGCATAATCTCTTAGCCCAATTTCCTTAAAAACTGTCAATTTCCACCTTTGTTTACATTCGGGGCACCTACGACGCAACACACAAGCTATCTTATCGAGAGGAATTTGTTTCAATCCCGCTCCACAGCCACAATAAAGTGTGAGACCTTTTCCCTCTTTGAAGGCTTCGGCCAACGTTTCGTTTTGATGTGTGAATGCGTGTTGTAACATAATATATGCTTCCTGAATCAATTTTTAGCGAACGTATGGCGGGTCTTCTGCCACTATCTGAGACTGCGGTTTAGTCTTTTTTTCCGGCTTTGGCGGCACTTGCAGATTTATTTCAATGCCGTGGAAAATCCAATCGGAAATCCAGTTGTAGAAACCAGCAGTCCAACGTTGCAACCTTGCATAGAAGCCCATAATGAAGCCACTGCAAAGCCACCAGAACATGCTGGGAATCCACCAGAACATATCACGGGTAATATCGACTTTGAAATCCCGTGCTCGCAATTTAATGCGTGGAGTATATGTGCGGTCGGATCGATCACCATAGGTGCCATCACAATCACACCATCGATATTTACCACGCATATCGGAGCGATTGCATAAGTATTCCAACCAGTCCCTCATTTTTTCAGGTGGTGGAACCTTCAAATTCGTGTCAAGATGATTCATTTCTAGCCAATTGGCCAACAAATCTTGATATGCATGTTTGCGACTAAAACAACGGATGATCCAGTGAATCGTTGCCCATACTACACCGCAAGCAACAAATTCAAGCACATGCCAGAGCACGTTGTAGGGATGCTCTATGGACCAAGACACCACATCCTTGCCGTTTCCGAAAAAATAAACCAAGGCACAGAAACCGGCCAACAGAATGGTGGCTACAAAGCCTTTTTCCCAATCGACTGCCCACACAATAAAACCAAACACGACGGCAGTCAAAATCCAAAAGATTGGATTAGTGACTATCAATAAAGTCCACACAGCTTCCATTTTCTTACCCTTTCATATTAGACTTCAAGAACCACACAGGTTTCCAACTCAGTATCGACTTCGAGGGTGCAACATTCACCCCATTGAAACCATCTTTTAAGAAGCTCCATTATTTTTTCTTCCTGATCTTCTGGCAATTCCACATGAGCGAGAGCATCAGGGGTTTTCATGTGAATTCTTAGCTTCATTTTTTCTTTCCTTTTCTTTGGCGGCTGCTACTGAAGCATATGCAAATGCTTGATGTACTTCCGCATCCATTGTATTCTCTGGTAGTGCTTCCATTTCGGCATCCCAAGCACCATCAATTTTCATATCTCTTTCCACTGGTTTTTGTGGCTTTTGATTTCTCTTTTTACAACACCACTTCACAATTCCCCATTTTTCATTTTTTATTTTGTAAATGGCGGCAAGATCATCAAACATCAATGGTTCGGAATCTGCACAAGCCCAGGCAAATACATCACTGCAATTTATGTGTATATTAACTAATCCTTCTTTGTTGCCAAACACCAAAAACTGATCTGTGTCCAGAAGCTCCTTTAATGCCACTACTTCATCGCAACACTCTTCTCCACCCACATCAAAAATCGCACTTTCCTCTTTTTCTGACGGATGTTGCGACTCCCAATCATCAAGCATATCCGAGATATTGTGAACAGATTCTCCCGCCGATGTAAGTAGTTCCCGCCATTCTTGCGGTGTGCGGCTCATTTAATCGTGCCTTTTGAAAACAAAGCAGCTTCTTCGTCCATTTCTTGAAGTGCTTGCATCAAACCAAAACATTGAAATTGGTCTTCATAAGCTACATCGGCAGAGACAACTCCTCCACCACTTTCCTGCATATATGAAATAATTTCTTTTTTGTCGTCTTCACTTAATTTAGGTGAAATCACCCCATCTACGGTCAAATCCAATACAAATGAAGCTGCCGAGAAAATTCTACTTGTCATAAGATGTGAATCTTTCTCGAAGTCCACTGTTTTCACATCAAAAAATCCGCATCTTCTATCCAGAGTTTCTGGAGAAATATTTTTTTTGGTTCTGGCATCACGCACCGCATCCACCAGATTTTTTTGCATTTGTTCCCAGCTACCGTAATATTTTAACATTTTCATGATTGTTCCTCGCAGGTCTTTTTGTTTTTATCAACATACCTACTGATTTTATGGAAATTTTTTGCCTCTTTTGCAAGATCGGGCAATTGTTGTTTCTCCATATGTTCTAACACTCGTCGTAGTTCTATTGTTGTTGCATCACTCTTGATGGTGTTCGCACGATGGGATATTACCTGAACATTTCCCTTCACATAACCATATTGTGGATTGATTCTATCTAACGATGGTGAATTTGGCGATGGATGACCTGTGCCTATTATAAGAGGAATTCCTAAGATAGGACATTTCTCTGGGATCACTATGTCTTTGTGAGTTAAATTAAAAGGAATACCTCTTTTTTTTGCCCTGCTTTTTACATTCCATAACATATATGCTATGGGATTTTTTCTGATAGATTCCCTTTTTTTTGCATTTGTCTTTACCCTATCTTTGTTGATGTTTTTTTTCGCTCTTGCGATTTCTTGCTCTCTGTGTGTTTTATAATATTCTTGACACTTCTTGTAGCACTCTCTGCATTTCAATTTTCCGTGAATGAAATCATCTGGGCTTTTGTCTACTTTACATCTGTTGCAAATCATTTTTTCTCCATTGCCGAATACCTATCATTATATAGTATTTCGGCAATGGAAATTTTAATTATTTGAAAAATTCTTCTGGTTTTGCAAATTCCATACCCAATCGGGTGGCAAAAGTTCTGTCGCTGGTAGAATCTCCGACAAAAATGCATTTTTGTGGGTTGAGTTTCCAACTCTCGATTAGTTGCACCCCCATCCCACTCGCTGGCTTTCTGCAATAGCAAGTCGGCGGCACATAATGTGGGCAAATAACCGTTTCAGCAATCACCCCATCCAACAATTTATTGGTGCGTTCAATTGCTGCCAATGCGTTCGCTGCCGTGACCGTTCCTTTTGCGATTCCCGATTGGTTACTGGCAGCCAGCACCATATAACCATCTTTTTTGTATTTTTGCAATACCTCTTTTCGCTTTGGAAGAATCACAACCTCCTCTGGAGAGGTAGGGTATGGCTCGGGACTTCCAGAGGGAGTGGATCGCACCGTATCATCCAAATCACAAATAATCGCCTTACCAGCGTAGGCTGATGAGCGACGAACAAAAGGAATTTTTTTGACACTGGTAAATCCCTCACCAGTGGTCGGTTTTTGCAATTCTTTGCGGTATCGGAAAAACACAGCAATGGGAAACATATTAGGGTCTTTAACATCCTTCAAAGACTCAGGCGTTAAAAATAATTTTCCATAACGCTCCCACATGCGATGCAACGCATTGATAATTGCATCTTCAATACTGGTGCTCATCCATTGACAATGAATATCTGCCCCATGTTTTTTAGCAGCGACAATAAAAGGTGCCCTGCCCAATTCTGTGGCAAATAAATTGTCAATAACGATATTTTGTTTGGCTTGCAAGGCTGCCTCGAAGGCAGGCAACAGGTCTATGACCTTGCCACCGGCTTTGTCCCGATTCAAATAAGTATATCCCTTGTCGGCAAAGCCTTTGGAAACCGTGCTTTTGCCTGATGCTGGACAACCACAAACCAAAACCACTTCTGACATTTATTATTCCTCCGAAAAAATCCAATAGATACAATAAAGCCAGCCCAGCAGGAACGCAATGATAGCCCAAATAATATCTTTATTACGTTTCCAAGACAACAGTGCAGCAATAATGTTGCCAACACCAATATACAACATCGGATTTTCAATGGTAATCGATGGCATCAGTCTACCTTTTTATATTTAACTGCGACTCTTAATTGTTTTCCAATTTCTGTGTGATCTATTGTTTTGTTTTTTGCAACCCACACAACAAATGCGTCTCTTGAATCCAAGCATTTAAATTGAAAAATATCGTGATTTTGAAGGGGGAAAATCATTTCACCTTTCAACGAGGCGGCTTTTTCTCGTATTTTTTCTCGACGTTGTTCGTCAAAATTATGCTTGGCCATTTAGTTGACTGCCTCCAATTCTTTTTGGGCTTGTTCCCTGATGGCAGGCTCAACACAAATATCATAAACAGCGACAAAGCTGGAAAGGGTCTTCCAGTCAAAAGTCTCCTGTCGTTCGTCCGTCAATGTCTTGAAACCTTTTTCTCGACGGCAATGATCGCACACCAAAAATATTTTGTCGCCAAGCATTTGTCCCGCCATCTGAATTAGCTCATACACTCGCTTGGGAACGGTAATTTTTGTGTTTTCTTTATCCCATCTAGCATACCAGAGAACGGTTTCACCCATCAATGACCCGGCAGATTCTTTTATTTCTTCGGGATCAAACATGTTGTGTGAACGACCATGAACAATCTCGAATTTTTTTTGTTCGATCAAAAGCCGAGAGAAAAAGTCATCTTGTTTCATTCCTTGCCGGTGACAAATCCAACAACGGGGCTTGAGAGGTTCTACAGGTGTTGGCTCTGCTGGATACCAATCTTCTCTACGCCAAGTAGCTTTCTTCCACTTTTCTTTTTCTTTTTCTTTGGCAAATTTCTCACCAGCCCGCATATCCTCAGCAGCAGCTTGTGTTTCAGAATGTTTGCGGCATGCCCGTTTGCCATCACCCAAATGCAATGTTTGGCGATGAGTAACCGTTTCACCACAGACCGAACAGACTACGGTTTTTACGGGCATTGTACAACTTCCTTTATTTCAAACACATAATCTTCTGGCGAAATCATTTTAAGTCGTTGAAGAGTCATTTCTAATCTTGCTCTATCTAGCCCAATCACATCCCTTCGTTCGCCACGGGGAAGAAAATACTCCAAATAATCCTTCAACAGAAGGGTTGTTGGGCCACTTTTCGCTGGATATGTGCAGACAATTTCGTAAAGCATTAGCCTCATTATACTTCAGAAATGAAGGATGTAAACTCCAAAAAATAAGGGGAATTGGGCTTTACGCACAATTCCCCTTATATCCCAAGAGTTTACGACTTCCAGGCAGCTTTAGCTCCTGTGCTGAAAACAGCAGCACCACCAGTAGAACACGATACAGCGGGGGTATCGACATCAATGGATTTATCCAAATCTGCGGAATCAGCACTTGCATAATCTGCAAGGCATTCATCCGAATCAGAATACATGTTTTTGCAAGATGAGCCACCGATGCCACGTACCATATTCAACGCAGCAGCATATACTCGTTTACTGCTATTTCTGTGACCTGTTCTTGCACCCTTGACAGTTTTATTGTCCCAAAGAGCCACGTTTGCCATTGGAACATTCAAAGCGGCAGCAGCCTCAGTGAGGTAATGTCGGTCGCAACCCATAAAACTAAATGTCCAGCGACCACTGGCTTCCAATGGCTTCATGAGTTCATCCAACGGAAGTCGAGGATCAGGCTTTTGTCCAGCCTTGATTTGTGCCTCGGTCAGATGTTCCTGCACCCATTTGTAGTGCGATGATTTATTTTCTTGGCCATCGGTGACAATCACAAAAATATAGTTATTGTCAGGATCGTTGTAATTAGTGGTTTCACGGAGTTTTTCGATGGAGTATCCGATGCCATCGAGCATAGCCGTCCAACCATCGGCATTAAAATCTCCTTGTTTGCATTCTTGGAGATCGGAAGCTGGCACTTCCCACAGGTGTTCAAAAACTTCTGTGGCAAAAGTAATCAGGGATACTTTGACTTCTGCGGTGCCTGCTGTTTCTTCTGCCATTTTCTTGAACAAACGAACTTGATCGTTGTAATTATTTACAGCTTCTTCGGCTGTGGACGACATCGACCCTGAGCGGTCGATTACAAAAACGACATGAGTAGTCTTCATTATATTTTTCCTTGTTGGTGAATTGTAAAAAAGCAGGCACCCCGGCAATACACCGGGGGCCTGTGATTACGGATTTAGCCGTTCCAATGACGGGCTCGCACCGCATGTCCCCAAACGCCTGTACCTTGCGGAGTTGGAGAATAATAATTGGCATACGGCACAGGCTGTTGCCAAGCTACCTGTGCCCCTCCATCAAAAGGGTTTGGAGTTTTCCCCTGTGGAGCCGGTTGTCCAAGTGCAATCTGCAAATCGGGCAATTTGTTGTGGCTCTTCAATTCGTCAAACTTCACCTTGGTTGTGCCGTAGC
Organism: Pseudomonadota bacterium; assembly: GCA_023229365.1. Lineage (NCBI taxonomy): Bacteria > Pseudomonadati > Pseudomonadota > Pseudomonadota bacterium. The sequence continues at coordinate 248,280 of JALNZK010000002.1, forward strand.
GTTTGCACAATCTATCCCAGGCATCAGGCAACAAAGCCATATCCAAGAAAGAATGAGCATCTTCGATGCGAGTGATTTTAATTTCACCCGCCTGCAAACCGACACGGAGAAATTGACGGACTGCCAGAAGCACACCAGCCCAACTACGATTGGTTTGGTCGCAGGTTCCATCAGGACGGAGGGGACGACCCGGATAGAGCGGATTTTCTTCCGCAAAATTTTCCGGCAGATAGCCGATTGGATAAGCGGGTTTCGTGGTTCCACGCACATCCACAATGGCCCATACTTCTCCCTTGGCTTGTGGACGTGGCGGATATTTCCGCTTGAGTTCATCCACCAAAGAATATGTGGCATCCACATCTACTACTCGACTGCCGGGCTTGTCGAATACAATGCAGGGACTTCTCCCCACAATTCCCTGAAGTCGTTTGCCCACTTCGCTTTCGGGCTCTTCGGGGTCGAAATGTTCTACCAATTGGCGAACAGTCATCTGACGAACTTTTTTCGGACCCACATAACTGGGCTTGTCGGATGTGTCAGCTTCATCCGATTTGTTGCGGAAAATATCGGCAATATCTTTTGCCAATTGTTCCGGTTTCACTGGGCAATCGACAATGAGAGCATTGCCGAGACACATGGAAATTTGTTCCCACTTCAGGGAACCAAGGGCTGCCTCGGTTGTTCCACCAAGAGCCTTAAGAAATGTGGCAAACTTACCAATGTCAACCGTTCCAGGGTTGCCAGTTCCCACAACCTCATTGTGCTTCTCAATAAGCACAACAGCAGCATCAACACGATCCTGATACGACATAAAACACCTCTGCTTTCTTCTATGGTGGTCTTGACAGCGGCACCACCATCTAACCGCTACCCATATTATAGTGTCAGAACATTGATTTGTAAAGTGGATTCCAAAAAAATTTTTTTGGAGCTAAGAAGCCCCACTAATGGGGCATTATGACTAAGACAATATTCTGTTCGCTTCCCTTATGTTGTTAAATATCCAATCTTCCATTTTGGGAAAATTAGTAAAACATACGCCATCCACATCGGCATATACGGAAACAGGGGCACAAATCAAGCCTTCCAACCCCAATTGTTTTGCTTTATGTGCATTTTCTATGACATGTTTTGGACCCTCGGCTCCAGTATACGTGGGGCAAATTTTTGCTTGAGCAGCAGCTATGTTTGTCCACCAATCATTGCCAAAAGCAGAAAAAAGAATTGTTTTTAAACCATCTTTATTTTCTAATATTACATTTTCACACCCAACATTACCAAATACATTATTGTTGGGATCATTATAATAGGGCACATATTGCAACCATTTTTCTTGGTATAAATTTATTCTTTCTTTTGAAATTCTCGAAAGTTCTCCCACAATCCATTCTTCCGATGGTTTGCCAGATTCTTGGCATTTTTGCTGAGCAAAAGAATCAAACCACCAAGGCGAATCATGTATGTTTACCTTTTCCCGGCCATCCGACGACATAAAACAAGTTGCTGGAAATAAATATTCACCACACTGTCCTATTGATGAAATGCAAACAGCATGCTTTAAAACTTCTCGTAGTTTCTTGATATATGTTTGAACATAATTTTCTGCGACTTGGTTCCAATAGCTAAATATCCTCCCAGCCAGCACAAGAATGTGACTGAATGAAATGGAATCTTTAGCATTATACAATTTTGCATAACTGGAAAAATTATTTTTTTCTCCACAACAATTCGACAAATACCAAGATGGATCGTCAGCCCAAAATGGCACTCCAATGGGCGTTTGAATCAATAGTTTTACCCCATGTCTGTTTAACATATCTTCATAAGCCAACCAATCACCAAAATCATAAACACCAGGGGAAGGTTCAGTTTGCCACCACCAATCAAACGCCACAATTGTTTTTGTTCCAGCATCAGCAAATTTCTTTATATCTTCTTCTTGGAAGTTTCGATTATAATCCAAAAGCATAATATCCATGATGCTTAACCTATGGTGGGGCGTTGTTTAATGTTATCATATTTCCAACCATCTTCCATATTGATTAAACATGATTTTGCAAGCATTTCCACAATGTCCTGGGGGGTGTAACCATCATTTCTGCAATCAGCAATTTTGAAGTTGCCTGCTGTTTTACTTACATCTGACAAATCTGTTATGACATTGTTTTTTTGTTGCATCAATTTAGGAAGAAAATACAATGCGGGAATAGGAATGTCTAACAATGTGCAAAAATGACAATACAAACTATATTCAGACAATAAATCCTCGCCACGAATGATTGTATTACATCCTTCCCTGCAATCTTGAACTACTTTGATTGCTGTGAGATAAGGAACATATGGATAAGGTCGATCTATGCTTTTGATATGAAGATGTTCATAGTGAGCAAAATGAGCCGAATCTGGATTCCCATCACCAATATCTGGGTCTATACCTCGCATACCCCGCAAATATGACTCATTTTCTTTTTTTTCTTTGCTTTCATAGGAATATAAATCTGGAACAATGCCCATCCATTCCAAATCTTCTTTGATAAGTTGACAATATTCTTCTATTTTTTCTATTCCAATGTTTTTGATCCAATAGGATTGATCGTCGTCAAACCTTACAATAAATTTACCACCAGTAGATTTGGCAGTATGATAATTTACTAGTATTAAATAAAGATGGCCTAAATGAAGGCGACCATTTGCGGTGGGATTAAACCTTGTAGTTTTCATATTCTATGATAGTAACCATATCTTGTTTGCCTTTTTTACATTATCAAATACCCAATTTTCCAAGTGAACGGAATTGACCAAACCACAATGCATAATATTCATAGTGCCACAAATTAAACCACGAAAGCCCAGATTTTTTGCCTTGTGTGCGTTTTCTACAACATTTTCTGCCCCTTCCGCCCCTGCATATGTGGGACAAATTCTTGCCTGAGCAGTAGCCATGCTTAGCCAATTAGGCATATCGTAGAAGGCCGAAAATAAAATTGTGGTCAAATCTTCTTTGTTTTCTAATATTACATTTTCGCACCCAACATTGCCCCAATTCATAGCTGGTCCGAAACTACCATTGTTATAATAGGGCACATATTGCAACCATTTTTCTTGGTATAAATTTATTCTTTCTTTTGAAATTCTCGAAAGTTCTCCCACAATCCATTCTTCTGCTACTTTGCCAGATTCTTGGCATTTTTGTTGAGCAAAAGAATCAAACCACCAAGGCGTTGGATATACGCATGCCCCCATCATGCCAGCAATTGGAGGAAATAAAAATTCTCCACACTCTCCTATAGAAGGAATACAAGTGGAATATTTTAATGTTTCTCTTATTTTCCTAATATATTTCCTAACATAATCTTCAGCTTCAGGATTCCAGTAACTGAATATCCTTCCGCACAATATAAAAAAATGGCAAAAGGGCATAGGGTCTTTAATATTGTATAATTTTGTCCATTGAGCAAAATCATTTTTTTGGTTATAATAATTTGATAAATACCAAGCAGGATCATTAGCCCAAAATGGAGTTCCCATTGGTGTTTGAATAAGTAGTTTTACCCCATTCCTTTTTAACATATCTTCATAATGCAACCAATCATCAAAATCGTAAACGCCAGGAGAAGGTTCTGTTTTCCACCACCAATCAAAGGCTAAAATCGTATCAACCCCAGAATCAACAAATTTTTTAACATCTTCTTCTTTAAAATTTTTGTTATAATCTAAGACAATTATATTTGAAGTGGAACTCATAAATATTATATAGTCAATTTAAAAGAAATGAATTATGATAAATTTAAATGTAGTAAACGGTGCTGATGCTCTTTTGTTGAAATATGCTCAATTTTTGACAGAAAAAATAAAGGATATTCCTTTAATTGGTGCTGAGCTAGGAATCGCCTATGGAGGTGGAGTAGAAGCAATTGGGAAGATGTGGAAAGATTGCGGCGGCACCATTTATGGTTTAGATACTTTTTCTGGACATCCGAAACAATTATCAAGCTCACCAGACAATTTTGAAGCAACGTGTATGGACGGATGGTATCAAAATTACGGGATAGAGGCCCTAGAATATGACTATCAAAGAAAAACTTTAGATGAGCAAAATTTATCGAATGTAATCCTGATAAAAGGGCTTATCAATTCGCAGAGTTTAGCGAATGTTCCGTATTTGCACTATGCCTTGCTTGATATGGATTTAATTGCTTCTATGACCGTGGGATGGGAGATTGTGCGACCACTTATGAAAAAAGGTGGATATCTTTGCCTTCATGATGTGGTGCCAAGAGGGCATATAACTGGTTTGTGGGAATTATATCAAGAAATATTGGCACAAGGCTACAAAGTAGTTGAAGAAGCTCCCTCTTCATATTTGGCTGTATTAGAGAAAACTTAAAATCCCAATGTCGAAAGTGTCCACTTGTCGCCAAAATATTTTTTTATATACAACCTAAGCTCGGCAGCATCATTTGCTGTTTGCAAGGTTTTCAGTGGCTCATCATTACTGCCACTCGTGAAATCAGGGTATTTCTTGGACTCTTCGCACAACTTGACGGCTCTTGCAATTTGCCACTGCATAAATGCTTTAAAATCAACATCCTTGGAGTCCACCTTGTAAATGAGACAGAGTGCCAAATTGTTAAATTCCATCATAAACTGCACAGTGTCTGCTCTCCGTCCCCAATTCCACTTACCAGTAGCCGCTAAATCTATTCCTGTTTCTGATCCATTAGTGTATGCTACAAATTCATCTATTAAGTAAAGTGGTTCATTATTCCAGCCGCCACCACGCAACATTTTGCTACACAAGGTTTTGCAGACGCCAAGCTTGGGGTCTGGCTTCATCATTGCAACTTTTTTGGACTGCATGTTGATAACGTAGTTCTTGTACATCAATCCACGTAGTGATTTTGGCACTACTTTGGCTATTTCGGACAAGGTGGTACTCGGCTCAGGCAGAACTACAGCTTTGTTGTCAAAACAATAAAATGCATTTATTTTGCCCTGGCTGGAGTACTTCATTCTAACATATGAATTAATTCCGTGGGTATCTTCATGGGCATTGGTGACACGATCAGAATCGCCGTAGGGGTGTCCTTTAGGCAAGTGGCTCTCAAGATCATTCAATTTACCCTCACGATTGGTGACTTGCCTGACTGGGGGATATTCTACCCATTTTGGCGTTATTTCTACTATTGGTTCTGGCTTCGGCGGCACTGGCTCTACATGAATATTGGCTGGTTGCAAATAAAAATATACACCAACACCGCACAGCAATAATACAGCCACAACGACCACAAGAATACCAATTAGTTTATTCATAATTTGCCCCTGTATCTTATTTAGATGGATCAAAATAAATATCAGACATCTATATATTAATGATGAAAACGTTTAAAGATTATGTAATATTGCTTGAGCAAGACCCGATGGGCGGCATGGGTGGTGCCCCTGGTGGAATGCCGGGAATGCCTCCAGGTGGCGGCATGGGTGGTCCACCGGGAATGGACCCAGGAATGGGCGGCGGTATGGGTGGTCCACCACCAATGGGCGGCGGTATGGGTGGTCCACCTGGAATGGACCCAATGGGCGGCGGTATGGGTGGTCCACAACAGCAGCCTCCACCAAGTCAGCCCGCTGCATTGACTGCTAAGCCAAAAACAGTCTGGGAAGCGATGGAATCACTTTTGCAGAAAACTCCAAATCAACCCGTGGTTCAACAACAGCAACAACAGCAAAACCCAAGACCTCAATTGAGTTTCTTAAAAGGCGTGCCAGGAATGTAATGGATAAACCAATAGAAAAATATCCCGTCAACGGCTGTTTAACCATTATAATAACTATCTTTTTAATGTATTTGCTTTTGAGAGCTTGCAATTCATTAACATTTCCTTGGTACTAGGCTTGACTGTTTTTCGGTAATTGTGTATAAATTAGGAGACAGGGACGAACATTCATTTCCATTCATATTCATCATATGTCCCTGTCTTTCTTTTTTATATGAGGTATTTGTGAGTAAAATATTATTGGTTGCCGACGCCCATATCCATCCACACAAAAATTCCGACGAGCGGTTGAAAGACTGCATCAAGGCTCTAGACTGGGTATTTGAAACCGCACATGCCCACAACATAGATAATATCTGTTTTTTGGGAGATTTATTTCATAGTCGCCAAAAAATCGGTGTCAGTGTCTATCAATGGACTTTTGAAGTTTTCAGCAAATGGATGCAAAATAAAAAGAGTTGGCCGAATGTTTATTTGTTGGTTGGCAACCATGATATGGTGCATAAATTCACAACAGACGTTTGCAGCATTAAGCCATTAAATGTTATTGATGGTGTTGTTGTTGTAGACAAACCCGTTGTGCTTCAAATTGACGAACATTCCGTTGCTTTTTTACCTTATACGGAAAATCCTCTTGAATCCTTGGGAATTTTGAAAGATGCTCCCAAGGATTTGTTACTAGGGCACATTGCTTTAGACGGGGCTATTTTAAATTCGCTGCATCAAACACATTCAGAAGTTGTGGTTGAACATGATGGCGACATGACTGTGGTGGATGCTGATGTTTTCAAAGATTGGAAACAAGTGTTTTTAGGACATTATCATGGCGAACAAAAAGTAAGGGCAAATGTTGAATATGTTGGATCGCCACTTCAATTGAGCTTTGGAGAGACCAAACAGGACAAGCATCTAATCATATATGATCTGGACACGCATGAGAAGGAATATGTGATAAATGATTTTAGTCCCAAACATTTTATTATCTCTCAAGAGGATATCGGCAAATTCGATTTGACAAATAATTTTGTAAGAATTATTGTGGATGATATTTCGTCCGCTGAGTTAATAGAATTTCGCAACGATGTACTATCCAAGAATGTTGGCAGTTTAGACATCCGACAAAAACCCAAGAAAGAGGAAGATGGAGAAGCTGTAGATGTGGCCTTGGCAGCAGTATTGCAAAATGACTTGGTAATAGAAAAATACGTGGAATACAAGGATGAATTTGATGAATTAAATGGACTTGATAAAGTCGAATTATTATCAATAGGCAATAAAATTATTGAAACGGCAACTAATCAAATCAATCAATGAAAAACCTAAAATTTAAATATTTCTCAGCTAAAAATTTCGTTTGCTTCGGTCCAGAAGGTATTGAAATTGATCTCACGAAAAAGGGGAATGTTATCCTTGTTCGTGGAGAAAATCTGGATGTTATAGATGAAGAAGAGAAGGAAGGTGACGAGCGAGTTGCTTCTAATGGCATAGGCAAAAGCACCATCCCCGATATTCTTGTCTATGGCCTCTTCGGCAAACCTCTCAAACATCCCTCTAAGATCAAGCATGAGGATGTAATCAATAATCGCATTCGTAAAGATATGCGAATAGAAGTTCGTTGGGATGACTACAGAGTAGTTAGACAACGAAGCCCAAATAAGCTGCGTTTTTGGCAAAGCAGCAATGAAGATTGGAACAAAGATACGGAACTAACTTTGGGCGGCATGCCAGATACACAGAATTTGATTGAGCAACATTTGGGATTAAATTATGAGACATTCCTAAATCTTATGGTATTTGCCGACCAAGGGCATTGCACTTTCTTGGAATGCACCAATCCTCAAAAACGAACGGTTGTTGAGGATTTAATGGCTTTGCAAGTTTTTCGCATTTATTCAGATGTCGCTAAAGAAGAGAAAAACAACTTAAAGAATAAAATAAAGCTACTAGCATCAGAATACGAGCACAGCATATATGAGTTAAAGTCTGCTCGGGAACGTATTGATGAAATTAACCAAGAGGAAAAATCCTGGCGGGATGGCAGAAACAAAGAATTAATTGCTCTTCAAAATGTGCGTTCATCGAAGCAATCACTGTTGGAGTCTTCCGATATCGGAGCAGCATTAGCCAAATACGAAAATGCTCAAAAAACAATCCAAGAGACAAATGATAAAATCGTTGATTTAGATGCAAAAATTGCCGAAATTCGCACACAACTGCCCCAAGTGGAAGAAAAGGTAAACTCAAGGAAACAGGAGCGAGGTCAATTAGATCAACAAATTCTTGTATTGCGAAACAAAATCATTACTGCCAATAATGAAATTAAAAGCAAAGAAAAAATTCTCAAGGTCAAAGATCGCAAAGGGCAAGTTTGCAGCGAATGTTTTAGCGTTGTGGATGAAGCTAATTATTTAACTTTTGTGGACAATGCTCAAAAAAGTGTTGATGAAAATGAAAAATTAATTGCAGAAAACAATGTTGTATTAGAGCAATTGAATAAAGAATTGGCTGAAATCAAAGAAAAGATCACCAAGGGCACCAATCTTATTGCTACTAAGCAAGCTCAAGAAAGACAATTATCCTCTTCGATAGATAATTCCCGAAAAGAAATTCAAAAGCTTACAGCAATTCAAAAACCGACAGCCAACGATCAAGAGCAAGTTTTATTAACCGAGATTACAGAAATCGATAAACAGATTGTTGACAAAACGCAGCAAATAAATGGACCCTCGCCTTATGTAAGTCTGCATACATCTGCGGAGGAAGATGCCAAGAAAAAAGAGACAGAAAGCGAAGTAAAGAAGGCAGAATTACAAAAGGTAGAGTCGCTTTTGCCTTATTACGAATGGTGGGCCGATGGCTTTGGACCAAAAGGCATTCCGAAGTTTGCTATTAACCACATCATTTCTCCGTTAAACACTCAAATTGCACATTGGCTAGAGTTTTTAATCAATGGTAAGATTAAATTGTTGTTTAATAATGAGTTAGAAGAATCTATTGAACGCAATCCATCTGATGGTGATCCTTTTGTGTATTATCAGATGTCAGGAGGAGAAAAAAGACGGCTAAATTTAGCAGTTTCACAGGCGTTTGCTTATATTATGTCGCATAGTTCTAAAGCATCTCCTTCAGTTGTTTTTCTGGATGAAGTTACAACTAATATTGACCCAATGGGCGTTGTTGGTGTATACAATATGATTATAGAATTGGCAAAAGATAAGCAAGTTTTTGTTACAACACACGATCAAGGATTGCAAGAATTGCTGCAAGGTTGTGAGACATTGTATCTTAGGAAAAAGGACGGATTCACAACTGTAATTAATAAAAATTAGTCTATTATTTTTCTAGTTCATAACCATAGGTATGAAAGTTAATCTAATGAGAAAGAGTGAAAATATGGTAAAGTTTGAAGACGTGAAGGGGCAGACAACAGAGGAATATTTTAATGGAAATGAATTTAGTATCGATGCATTCAATAAAAAATACACAATACAAAAAGGCGAAACATACGTACAAGCTGTGAAACGTGTGTGTGATTATATTGCTTCGGTTGAAGCTACGAAAGAGTTGAGAGAATATTGGTCCGAGCGATGGTTTGATGAAATTTATAATGATTGGTGGCATCCCGCTGGAAGTATTATGCAAGGTGCCGCATCGGGCAGAAAAATTAGTTTGGCGAATTGCACCACATTGAGTTTGGGTGCAGGACTTCCCGAAGAGGAATGGGATAATCTAGAGAGTATTATTCGTAATGCAGGGTTCACTATTGCGAAAACGGCTGCCTATCGACAAGGCTTGGGACTAGAGTTTTCTCGTCTGCGTCCTGTGGGCACAAAAGTCATGAATTCTGCCAATGAATCCTCGGGTGCAATTCATTGGATGAAGTTTCTTGATTCTATTGGCTACTACGTTGGACAGCAGGGCCGTATTCCAGCTATGTTGTTCAGCCTTGCATGTGACCATCCCGATATTGAAGATTTTATCAAGGTAAAGTCTGACCATACCAAAATTCAAAATGCCAATATTTCCGTGCAATGCTCAGACGCATTTTACGCTGCGGTAAGAAAAGACGCTGATTGGCGTCTTTCTTTTAATATTCCTGAGGTGAAGAAAGGAGATCGTATTTATTTGGATTCTCAGAGCAAATGTATGGATGCTCACTTCGACAAAGAAAAGAAGAAGTGGTATACAACGGCATTGCGAGATCGCAAAGGCGAGACAATCGAAAGAACCGTCAAAGCCCGTAAGTTGCTGGAACTCATTGCACAGAATATGCACACTCATGCAGAGCCGGGTATTCAAAACATAGATGTAGCTCGCAAATATTCTAATTCTGACTATGTGTATAATCCCGAGGATGAGTATGATTCGAGGATTGTTAGCACAAATGCCTGCTCAGAACAATATCTTTCCCGTGAAAGTTTGTGTGTTTTGGCATCACTAAATGCGGGTAAATTTTCTATTCATGATGACAATTGTAAAAAAGAGTTGGCAAAGATTGCTTATTCTATGAATCGATTCTTAGATAATGTGAACGAGGCAGAATTGAGAAACGGCACTTATGCCACTCCTCATCAAAAATTGGCAATTGAGAAGCTACGACGCACAGGGGCTGGCTTTACCAATATGTGTGCTTGGCTCTTTAAACAAAACCTAGAATACGGCACAGAAGATGGCAATAAAGCAGTTGCCAATTTTATGAAATGGTATAATTTCTATCTCTACGAATCTTCTATTGCACTAGGCAAAGAGAAAGGTAGTTTTGAACTATTTGACGAAGAAAAATATTGTCAATCGCCATTTATCAAACGGTTGATGAAACTGGGACTGAAGTTTAAAACGATGAGAAATAGCACACTCACCAGTATTGCCCCTACTGGCACACTCACCACGCAATTTAGGGACAATGCCATGTCTTATGGCATTGAGCCATCAACTTATTTGTATTGGTGGAAACGCACCCGCATGAATGGCCAATATGAATTCTATTTCTGTGTGCCATCTGTTGTGCGAGAATTCTTCGCCCAAAAAGGCTGTCCGTTGCCAATGGACAAAGATACGATCAAGGATACTTGGGATGGGAAGATTGGCAAGCCAATTGCTGAATTCATCGAAGCTCACAAAAATGAAATTGGCATTAAATTCCGCTGTGCTACAGAAATTCATCCCAATGAAAAATTAGACTTAATGGCACAAGTCATGACATGGGTAGATTCTTCTATTTCTGTAACCTACCTATTGCCAGAAGGTAGCGACTGGAAGACTGTATATGACTTCATTTTGTTAGCACATGAAAAAGAAGTCAAATCAATTGCCGCTTTTCCAGACAAGAAAATGTATGGAATTATTTCCATAATTCCATTTAAGGATTTGGCGAAGAAATTGATCTCAGAAGGCGTCGTTATTCATGAACAAAACTTCTGCAAAGAAGAGTTGGAAGAATTGTATGGCACTACTTATTTGTCGCCCAATGAATATCAGATTCAAAAAACTAAAGCTCCAATCCGCCCCCAGAGATTGCCTTGTGATATTCACCACACCAAGGTTACAAAAAAGCTTGATAAAATTCGCACATTTGATTATATTGTTTTGGTAGGCATTATGCCGCCCAATGATCCTTACGAAATCTTTGTGGCTGAAAATGGCATCCTCGATAAGAAATACAAGCGTGGCGTACTTATCAAAAAGGCAAGGGGTGTTTATGCTTTGGAAATAGAAGGCAAAATAGTTATAGAGAACATTGCCAAAGACGCCACAGAATCAGAAGATGTTTTGACACGCATGGTGAGCACGAGTTTGAGACATGGTGCGGATATTCATTTCATAGTGCAGCAACTCGAAAAGTCTCAAGGTGATTTGTTTGCTTTTTCAAAAGCCATTTATCGCATTTTGAAGAAGTATGTTCCTGACAACACTAAGATTACTGGCATGACTTGTCCATCCTGTGGGTGTAATGAATTTATTAGAATTGAAGGTTGTGCAACCTGTGTTAAGTGTGGGCATAGCAAGTGTAGCTAAATGAAGAAAAACAAATCGCCAGATCATTGCCCCATCTGTGGGCAATATATGGAAGTAATCTGTTCTGGGTTTCAGCGGCACCCTTTTGTGGATGGTCGATGTTATGAAAACATTTGCCACATATGTTTTTCTGCTCCTTGCACCTGTCGTTTTGACGAAGGTGTGATGTGGAAACATTATGATTATGAGGATCAAGAACTGCATACCGCTGAGGAAATGATGCGGTTTGGGTTCACAAAAGCCGAAGTAGCCATTTCCTTAAAAGCAGTAAAATTGGCTATAAAAAATGGTAAGCACCCTAAATAGGGTATGGATTTTAAGGGCTTTTTACTGAGCGAAATGATGGTTCATCGCCTTGGGGGAGAGCCATATAGAAATTTTATTGCTTTTCGAGGGCATCTATGGCTATTTGATGATGAGCCAACACAAAAAGAAGCCAAAGCCATTAACCGCATTATTCTCAAAGAACATCCTCAACACAAAGAATTAAAAGAAAAGCACAGGAAATTCGGCAAGTATTCATTTGATATTCAGGATTGGGTAAGAGAAAATATCCAAGATGCTTTTGTGGGAAGTTGGGATGCTAAAACAAAAATTATTTGGACTGGCGAAGATTCGATCAGTCCAGTGACTTCTCCATTAGTCAAAAAGGTTGTAGCTGCACTGAAAGCCAAATCTGTACAATTTGAAACCAATCAATCGTTCTCAAAAGAACAAGATGTGCCATCTTATCAAAGACAGGACAACACAAGCTATTGGGATCGCACTGAAATTTATCGTCGCAAAGATATCTTAGGACAAATTCCAGAAACTGCATTTCATGGCACTTCTACCAAATATTTGCCTGATATTCTGAAATGGGGGCTAATGCCTGGACAAGCTGAGTCTAATTATGGGGACATTATGCATGAGGATAAGATATTTTTGGCATTCAAGTTCTCAGAAGCAGAATCACATGCTACGCATACAGGTGGTCGCACTAAAAACTATCCGGTTGTAATTCAAGTCAAAATACCCGATAGAGCCCGATTGTTGCCTGATTATGATGCTGATAAATCAACATCCACACCCACCTATCCAGATTTTGTTGGCGGCAAACCGAATACATATTCTTCGGTTAGTCCAATGAAAGCTAGTAAACATCAAGGAGTTGTCGGATACAAAGGTCGTATCCCAGCCAATTTCATCGAAGCTGTATATCTAAGAATGGGGAATAATTGGAAAAAAGTCAAATTAGATACTCTTAGAAAGAGGGTTGCAGAAGACCCTTGGGAATGGCAATATAAATACGGATTTGAATAGGACAATTTATGGAATTTAAATATTTTATTTTAAATGAAGGCAGGGCTTATCTGGGCATACGTTTGGGGGACATTCTCAATGCAACTCAGGATTTAGAGCAAAATGCCAAAAGTATGGGCTCTCGTCAACTTGTCAGTAATGCTGAGGGCATTGTAAATCAAATTCGCAGAGTGTTACACACCCATTGGGATAAGCAGGAAGAAGAGTCCCTCAAAAAGTTGCAAAAGGCAGCAGTAGCTTTAGCCAGAGCTATCGAAGAAAAAGATGATCTCTTAAACACGATTACATCGGTTAAGGGAGAGCTTGAGGAATTAGTGGGTGATTTAGGGCAGCCAATTGGGGAACTAGGCAAGCCAGAAGGCGGCAAAGAAGCCAAAGAACAAGAAGAAACGCCACAGCCTCAGCCTCAGCAAACTCAACAGCCAGGACCGCCACCAGCAGGACCACCGCAGCCTCAACAGCCGTCACCCCAAATGCCTGGGCAACCTCAATAATCTATTTACTTTATTGTTTGTTTTTGCTAAGATGATGGAAATATAAGGAGATTTTATCATTTGTGGCATAGTGGGATTTATAGGCAAGAGCAAAGACCCAACAGCGTCCTACGATTTAGCAACTCAATTGTTTCTTAAAACAGAGAGTCGTGGCGAGGATGCCACTGGTATTTGGGGAACTGAACCTGGGAATGGTAAAATTATTTACCATAAAGAGCCGGTAAAAGTAAAAGAATTTGTTACTGGTGATATGTGGAAAAGGGTCAGAAAACTAAACCCTGATTTGCTATTGATGCATGCCAGGGCCGCTTCTTCAGGTGTTGGCAGCCCCAAAGTCAACAAAAACAACCATCCATTCGTTAGCAAAGATTGCACAACGGCACTCATTCACAATGGAAGAATACCAGATGTGGAATATGGACAATTAAAGAAACAATATGCTGTAGAATCTGATTGCGATTCAGAGATGTTTTTGCGGGTATTTGAACATGGATCAGGAATGGCACATGGCATTCAAGATATATGGTCCTATATGCATCGTAGTCATATGGCCATTGCTATTGGCGAACGAATAGCACAAAGCCGTAGATTGTGGCTTTTCCGCAACACTCATCGGCCACTTTGGCTGACAGATATGCGAAGTACATTGGGACAAATATTTTTCTTCTCCGATCCCGACATTTGGGATGAAGCAACAGCCGCTTGCAAAAATGTTTGGAATTACTTAGGAAAAATAAAATTATTTAATTTGACAACAGAGATGATATGGTGTTTTAATTCAGACGCCAAAGGTCAAATAAATTTACAGAAGTTTAAAATTTGTGTTAAAGATAACACTCCTTGGCAAACAAAAAAAGAAAAACTTGAAATTAGGCTCAAAGGCCCAGACTCGAAGGTTGAAATCATAACTGGATTAAATGAAAAAGACGAATTGCCCGAGAAACAAAAGCCTGTGGTAGTTGCACCATTCTCTCATGCTTATCAAGATGAAGAGGGGCTCTTTACCGACACATCTGACAATAAGAAAAACCTAGAAAAGCTTAGCGAACAAATTAAAGCAATTGAGCTATTACTTAATGATGTTTCAACTGCCACGGAAAACCTTGTGTGGGAAAATACGATAGATGGGGATGATTTTTTAGAATTATTTACGTCTTTATCTAATGTCGATATGGAGTTGCAAGGGACTTTGCGATTGTTAGAAGATGGTAAACGATAATTCATTTACTATATTAGTGAATGAGTGAATTTAATGATGATTTAGATGTTGAAGATGTATTAAAAGAAAAGCCCAAAAAAATAAAATCTGGGGCCAAAGGCAAGGCGGCAGAAAGAGATATCTGTCACATTCTTAATAAACGTTTTGCCAACATTCTGTTAGCACACCCATCTTGGGGAACGTTTTCCAGAAGCGTGGGTTCTGGCAATCGTTGGGGACAGGGAGTGATGTTATCAGAGCAGGCAAAGAATGTTTATGCTTCTGATATTTGTTGCCCCGAGCATTTTTTGTTCGTGATTGAGAGCAAAAAAGGCTACAATGAGATCGATTTATGCACTTGCTTTAGTGGCAAATGTCCAGGCTTGGATACCTTTTTGCAACAGGTGTTAGATGATTCCTTGAGAGTGAATCGTAAACCCTTGTTGATTTGGAAGAAGGATCGCAAGCCAGCCATTGCATTTATACGAGAGCCTATGACATGGGCTGGCCCCAATTGGCCGGAAGAATTTCAAGCAACAGCGGATATGTTTTACACAGGCGTTGGCGGTTGGTCGGCATTGCCATTTACGGAATTGTTGACTTCAACCCCAGATACGTTTTGGTTTTCAACATGAGGCTTCTTGTGTAAGGCTTTCCAGTGATGAGCGGCAGCCACTGCCATTAAACACCATTCATCATCTTGTAGATCAGATGTGAGAAAATCTGCCATAATCTGAGCATCATTCTTTTTTAGATTTTCTATTTCATCATTGGGTTTGAAGTGCGTGTCTATTTTTGCCGCCAGTGTTGCTACTTTTTGCACTTCTTTATTTTTTTTGGCTGCCCAAGGTTGAGGCAAACCAGCCTCTTTGGCAGCCTTTCTTTGAGCCCTCATGCTCACGGCTGGTCCAGTATAATCATCATTCCAGTCAAACACATCTTGTTTTACATTTCTCAATTCGCTGAGAGTTCGTCGTCCTTCACAATGAGCCCGAGCAGCACAAACGGCTTTGTTGTAGAAAGTTGGGAAAGACGGACCAGGATGGTTGAGAAATTTCCACAAAAGATGGGCTGGATCATCCTGTCCCTGAAATTTACATTCCTTCATGACAGACAGAAATTCTTTTGCCTTATCTGCCCCGTATTTGATAGCACATTTGCAAGCTACTGCCCCCAATGCAGCACTATAAGTACCGTCCGGGCTCCCAGGCAAGCACTTGGTGATTTCTGCTGCCAATGCCTCGAAACGATCATAGAATTCCGCACGTTTTTCAGCAGGAAGCTGAACTTCTGCCTTGCCTCTATTGCCAATGCCTTTCAGCATTTGATTGCAAACTCGCTCGATGAATTCATTCATTTATGCTGCTCCCAAAATACTTCTCATTTGATCTTTAATTTTTTCAATACGGCCCAGTTCCTCTTGTTGGCTATTTTGAGCCTCTTGAACGTCGCTCAACAACCTTGTTTCTTGCACCACATAGTCTTGCATTCTGTTTTCCGCTTCATTCAAGTCCTTTTTTAATGCATCCAATCGCATTTGCAAGCCCGACATAGCATCATGAGTGGTTTGCAGGTCTTTTTGTGCCTGTTCTATAATTTCACCATAAGTATTGACAGATTCTTGAACTGTGTCAATTTGTTTGGCCAAAGGTTCTAGATTTGACATTTCACTTGCTACCTTTGAAAGCGGAACAGCAAGAATGGGTTCTGACGAATGAATTGGCTCGGGGAGCGATGTATCAGGTGCCAGAGCAATTGCCGACAGAGGTTTGGCCAGGGCTTTATTTGATTCTTCGGCAGTGAGTTGTTGCACCAATTTGGGATGTTTTTTGAACTCTTCCATCCCATCACAAGTTAACCAAAATCCCTTTGTTCTCTGGTCTTTTACAGACCGATACTCACGACGCAGCCATCTTTCCTCGCACAAAGCTTTCAGAAGGAAAGATATGATTTTGGTGCCATCCGTGTAATAGTCTTGTTGCCGAAGGAATTGATCGATGCCTAATTCAAATTTTAATGCATTGAGCGTCAATTCCAGACTTAGATACCCATTCCTTCCCGATACTGCCACAAACGCAGCCAGGGTGTTTAAACAGGCAACTGGACTGTGATGTACCGGAGCATTTGCCGATATATCACGATGGCTTAAACAAAACCGTGCTCGCTTGCCGCAGTTAAAATAATTACTGGGCAATTTCCAAAAGATTTTTGAATGGAAATCAAGCACTTCGATACCCATTTGATCTCTTGCCGCAAGCATAACTTTTTCTTCAAATGGCCATTGATGACCAATGAATTCTGATATGCTCAATCCCTTCTCGGTATACATCGCCAGCTTGACTTCAATCCATCTAATGGCTTCATTGACTAGCTTGGGATCGGGCTGTGCCAATCGTTGTTGAACTTCTTGGTCCACTTCTGCCAAGGCATTGATTTCTGCTTCCTTTTTGGCAATTTGCTCCGCTTTTTGGACGATACCAACCGATTTGGCAGGATCAGGACTCAAGAGGGCATTTTTGATATCTGCTGACGTTGGCAACCGTGGTTTCGGCGGAAATGGCGAAGTTAGCAGAGGCGATTGTGTTGCTTTCTCCACCATCTGTTTGGTAAGGGGCTCAACAGTTAGTTTCTTTGGATGCACTCGCCTGAAAGCAGAAATTACATTTTTTCTATCATACATTTTCGGGCAAGTAAGAACAGAATCCCAACAAGTTTCTGGTCCTCCCGGCATTGTACGAATCAAAAGTGATTGTGGCCCATTGGAGGCTTCTCTTGCAAACATAAAGCGGAAATCAGAACGCTTTCCGCTTTGTTTGAAAAAAGCCAAATCCCATGTGCCGTGGTATTGTAAAGCCGTAAGAACTTGCTCTACAATTTTGACACTATCTTCAACGAGCCGATCCTTTCGCAAGATAGTGTGAATAACCCTCACAACCAGAGGGGGCGGTTTCTTAGACATAATAATCCTCCCCTGGATTACTCTTCGTCAGCAAAAGTGGGCTTGGTGGGAACCGTATAGTTCGGCCCCCATTCAAACACGTCCTTTTTACGCTCGATGAGATTGATGCACGGTCTGTTGTAAACAAAACAAATCACGCCGTGTAGAACTCTTCGATAGATTTTGACTGGCGGGGCTGTGCGTCTGCCTTTGATGCTGTTGACCCATTTATAGGTAGCTCGAACAGGGTCTTCGGCTTGAAAGCCTTCAACTTTCTGGAAACGCTCACAGAAGGGAGCTATTTTGTCCATTCCGTACCATAGAGCAGCTTTGGCGATTGCTGCCTGTACATCGGATCGCTCTTTTTTGAGATAGTGTCCTACCCATTTGATGACTTCGTTGTACTTGAGCAAAAAGTCAGCAATTTCAGAGTCTGTAATCTTTTTGCCCCGATTGACGCCCAGCATCATGGATTTGCAAATGGATGTTGCTTTGTCTTTGACAACATCTTTGCCGAGAAGCAGTGCTAGTTTTTGCCCTGTGGGACGCTTCATGCCAGAATCGACAACAAATCGAGCAATTACTGGCACTTGGAAGGTGACGTACAACGGCACATCTATATCCGCCACACGAACAGCCGCAATGCGATGTTGTCCTTGGTACAAGTCGCCATTGATATCGATTCCAAGGCTTTCCTCTGTTTGCAAATAACTACCGTTACGCATGTCTCTTGAAAGGGACTCAATCCATGCTCCGTCACGGGGTCGATTTGCATGGTTGAAGGTTTCCAACACTTCACACATTGCACGATTCAACAGCACATATTCTGAGTATTGGTGCGGCTTTTTGGGGCAGTGACACCACGGCTTGCCAGTTAATTTGGCTTGCTCCAAGTAGTATCGCTGGTTGTCGAAAGCTTCCTGCAAAGTTTCCCGATCCATATGTCGATTACGAGCCAGAAGTTCCTCTGGCAGTGTCCGACCTGTGTTTCTTACGGGAAAAGGAACCTTTAGCGGTGTAGCAGGAACAACAAGAGGTGTTTTAGCAAGCACCCCTATTTGAGCGAGACGGTCATAAAAATGCTCCACTACAGTGCTTCCAAGTGTCGGAATGGCTGCGTCGTCTGACATCATTTGTTCTCCGTGTGATGGAATATCTTGGACACCTGTGAAGCATTATACTCCAGGCTTTAAGCTTGTAAAGTGCTTTTGCTCAAAAAAAGGAAGACCTTTGCTGCAAGTCTTTGTTTTGTAACGACTTACAACTTGAAAATTTTTGGAAAAAGATCAGATGCCCTTAGGCATCCTCACTGCACTTGCATTGCACTTGTATTGCACTTGCATTGCATGCTGCAAAAGGGGGGTATAAAAAAAGGGGTTGCCGGGGATTTCCGCCAAGAAATCATACCATTAACCCCCCAAGAACTTAGCTTAAAATATTTGAAGTTGCATTTTCTCAGAAACATAAGTACAATCGCCAAAATCCATTTCGATCCACACATTATAGATTCCGACTGCCAAATCCAATCCATTTTCTGATGTATCTAAGAGATAATATCCGAGGCATTTTTCCCTATATTGTATGTCTTCACCCTCTACAACCATACGCAGGTCTTGCTCTTCTGGCATACACTCAACACATTCCTGCTCGATGTATATCCTAAGAGGAGCGGCTATTGCAAGGTTTGTATAATATTCCTCTAGTTCGGACATTTGTCTTACATTAGGTTTGACCTGAATTATTAAATATTGTTTGCCACCTTGTCGAATACGATTCGGTTGAAACCTAAAATTGAAATCATATACAATCGGGGTAGTGCCAGTATACCACAAATCGGGGTATATTTGGAATTGTTTTTCTTCGACAATGGGCTCATCATCTTCTCGAAAAACTACATACCACAAATCTAGATATTCGCCAATAACATACAAATTTCCAGCCACAGTGGTTGACGCAACATATTGTCCTGTTTCTGTATTTGTGACATTGGTGATTGTTTCTACCAATCGTCTGCCATCGGGATTATCAGTCGTTTTTTCACTAGGGTCTAAAAACCATATTTCTACTTTTTGTACTTCATGTACATCCATTCTGTTATTAGAATTATATGTAAAGAACCTTAAATCAAGAGTATCGCCTATAACTGGATTTTGATATCTTTCTTTAGCCATTAGTTGTTTTCCTCTGATTTATTTAGTGTCTTTTTGATTTTTGTTTTGCAGCTTCTATTGCTTCATTTTCTTTTTCTTTTTGTTGAATAAATCGTTCAATAAACCATTTTCTTTCAAAGATCGGAAATGACATTGCCACTTCTGGTTTTTGACGTAAATGATACATGAAAAAGAACTTCTCCTCCATTAGCATTTCCCACAATTGCAGGGACGGTGGGGGTTTTACTCCTCCTCGTTCTCCATCTTGTTCCCCTTCTTCCGTTTGCGTGGGAAGAAAAAATCTGCTTCAAGTGGCAAATCAATGGTGAATTCTTCCAAACACCCAGGACAGTAAATATCTACACTGGTATCCACACCAAATGGCGGCTCGGCAATAGTATTGCGGATATGAGCCACATCATTGATATGCATTTCCTTTAACAACTGCAAGATTTCTCTTTTCTCTGTGCAGCCGCCCAAATTCTCTACCAACAAAGAGCTACGATAAAGCAATGTATCGTCTGTGCCCGTGGTATTTTTTCCTTTGCGTTCCCTGTAGTCCTGCACTCTTTGTTCATCTTCTCCTCTAGACAAACGATATGTGAAAGGAATGCTTGTTTGCGGCGTTTGATCCTTGAGTGAATTTGCATCAAAATCGGCTGGACAGGCATCTACGTACAAACCATTTAGATCGATAACATGTCCAAAACGTCGATCACAACCGGGGCATTTTACTTCTACGTCATATTGCGGCGTATAAGAGATACCACGCAGGTAAATGAGCAAATAGGTGCGGTCTTCAGTCAAAAATTTCTCGGCATCATAATCCTCTTGTATACAGTGATTGAAGATCATGTTCATGGCTTTGCCCTTTTTGACAAATCGGCTTGTGGCCAGAATTTCTTCTTCTTGTCCTGTCATGGGTCTAATGTGTAGTTTTCCATTTCTTGGGCCATCTGTACCATCGTAGAATTTGCCTTTTGAAGGAAGTTCGATTTCTTCAAAGGTTGCTTTGGATTGCTTGATTCTGGCCCGCATTTGTTGAAAGGCGTCACCACCATCAAGAGGCTCTTCAGACATGGCTTCTGGCCTTCTTTGCGGACCCTTTAGTTGCTGGTCCAGAATTTTCTGGGCAAAGGGAGGGATTTTCCCCGTAATCGGCAATTGTGCTGGACTGGCTGGCGATGTTTCCAACTCTTCTTCAACTGCTCTACGCACCTGGGAAATTTCATTCAGTGCATTTTGATCTGATTTGATCTCATCTGGACTTATTGGTTTACGTTGTGGTCTAAAAGCTTCTTCTGGCATATTTGCTCCTGTTTAATTATTGCTTTCTAACTATGATAGTAAATAAATGCTGATAATAAATTTTAACAATGTTGAAAATTTAGTTTTTTACAACGAAAAGGTTCAGGCGTTACTTCCTGAATTCATACATTTATTTAATTCTTGGAAATTTGCTGTAAAAAATCCATCTTTTCGAAGCCTTGGCAAACGATCTATAGCCGATTTTCTCAATCACTTAACAGAGGATAATATCGAGGTTTTGACTAAATACTTTGGGGACAAAATACAAATCGATAGGATTGATTATCATATAGTTAAAAATTCAGAGTACAGCGTTGATACTACCGAGGTTTTGCAAGATGCTTTCTCTAATATAGTATTGTTCAGAAAAAATAATCATTTATATGTATCTTCTTGGAGATAATTATGGCAAATTTAATTTTATTTCTCTTAGCTTCTGTTGGGCTTTCTCACATCTTGGTGGAAAGCACCATATGTGATCCTTTGAGAACATGGTTTAAAGATAGGTCTCCCAAAGAAGGCGACCCTTGTCCAAAGCCACTATCCTTTAAGTGGTTGTGTGGCAAAACTTCATATATACTGGGTTGTTACCAATGTAGTGGCGTATGGTCTGGCTGGATTATGGCTGGTTTTATTTTGACCAGTTGGAATGTTGATGTCTCCATAATATACAACTTGTTTACAAATCTGGCAGTAATAATACCAGCGGGCTTTGCCGCCAGTATTATTTCTAATCTAGTGGCTATCTTACTGACTTATTTAGAAGCAAACTCCTTGGTTAAATAATGGGCGAAATATATCAATTATTTTGTAATAACTGTTGCTGGAAAAGAATTAGTGAAAATCTAGAAGCCAAGGATTTAACCGAGGTAAAAACCACTGACGTTCCCAAGGGCATTCCTCATATAGACCCAGTAAACGGAGATATGATAATCCCCAAACCGCTTAAACGCAACAAGAAGTATAAATGTCCAAATTGTGGGTTTGTTATAATTCCTCGCAAAATAGAAAACCCACAAGAAAATGTAGAACAAAACATGGATATGCAAAGACGCATACAGAAACGATTGGAAAATGACGAGAAAGAAAAGGTGAAACAACTTGAGAGAGAAC
Organism: Pseudomonadota bacterium; assembly: GCA_023229365.1. Classification (NCBI taxonomy): domain Bacteria; kingdom Pseudomonadati; phylum Pseudomonadota; species Pseudomonadota bacterium. The sequence continues at coordinate 270,575 of JALNZK010000002.1, forward strand.
AGCTTAAAAAACAACGTGGGGCTGATGGAAGTGAAACAAGCCCTGGCAGACGGACGCTTTAGAGATGCGTTGCCCTTAGAAATCAGGGATGATGTCGCCAAATATCTACATTGCCCCAGTTGTGCCTCTAATGTAAATTTTTTCAGGAACGTTCTAAAAACTTGCAAAAAGCAACTCAGCGATTATTATCCGGGCAGAGAGTTTTTTGATGAAGAAAAAGAAATAGAGACACTGGCCGCCAATCATTGGTCTGTGTTTTCTTGTCACATCAATGATTTGGAAGGTAAATTACGAGCTTTGCCCAAGGGCAGAAAACAAATTGCTATGGCTCGCTGGGAAGATCAAATCACTGTAGTAGTCAACGAAATTGATTATATTTATTGATGGTAAAAGAATTGTTTTTGCAAACGAACATATATCCATTCCTTGGGCATCGTGCTCAAGGATTCTACAAAATTGTAGAACATCTTGAAAACAATCCTCATGGGTATATTATAGAAACAGGAACAACAAGAGGGGTAGGCGGTTGGTATAGCGAGGGACAAAGCACGTTGATTTGGGATTGGGTCAAGACGCTATTGCCAGACATTAAAATCATATCAATAGACAAAGATCAGTCCTGTATCAATATCGCAAAATCGCAAACCAAGCATGTTGAATATGTCTGTGATGATTCTGTGAATGCACTGAACACAATGAGTGGTTCAATAACAAAGGATACAATACTTTTGTATTTAGACAGCATGGATTGGAGTGAAAAAGCAGCCCTCGAATCCAGCTTGCATCATCTGTGCGAATTGGCATGTGTTTGGACAAGCTTACCAAAGGGATGTCTTATTGTTGTAGATGATCGACACTCAGAGACAATGGGCAAACATATTATGGTCGAACAGTTTATGAACAAACTTGGCATAATTCCTTTTTTCAAAGAATATCAAATAGCATGGATTAAATAGATTTGCTTTCATGACAATAATGTTTTGATTTTTTGATATTGGAACAACTGTTTATCATTTTCTGAGGATATGATTTATACTTACTGATTTCTATTGGCCACTCATCAGACAAATCCCTACGGCCCCCCAAAATCAAAGCATTTTCATAGAATATCATGGCCTTTTGGAAATTGTCTTGTTGGTAGTAAATATCTCCCAATAAGCACCAAAATTCGGACATGATGGGGCGAACGGCCAGACAAGGCAATATGTGTTTAAAAGCAGAGTGTAAATCTTTAAATTGATAGCAGTAAACCATAGCAAGATAATATTTGAGCATTACGGCTGATATGCCTTCTTTTTCCAGAAAAAGGTAATGATTTGATATAGCCACAAATTCTCGATACTTAGCTTGTTGCAGCAAAATACAAGCTTCGTAATAATACGGATTAGGTGACGTAGGTTGTTCTTTTTTCCAACTTCTTATAACATCCAGTTGTCCTTGAAGGGGTGGTTGTTTTTTACTATAAATTATCACTTCTTTAAGTAGTTTTGCGTTTGGATCATATAAAGTTTCAAATATTGGATTTACAAATCTAAATCCACTAGACATGCTCCACAATCTTATTTCCTTAGAAACAATATTTTCTTGAAATATTTGACATAACCAAGAATTGCTTTGTAGGTTTTCTAAATGTCTGTGCCCTTGTGCTAACACTTCCCAAGGCTGAATGTAAAAAGCCCAGGGAGTTTTGGTGTTTTCTATCAAAACATTGCGGGCAACCGAACAGTTGTTTGTAACTGGGATAATTTTTGCTTTAAACTTGCGACAGATTGCGAGAGAATTATCTGTTGAGCCCTGATCGCCTATTAGAATTGGGCAATCTAAAACAACAAGTGATTGCAACGATTGCTCAATATCCTGTTCATTGTTTCTAACCAGAAGATGAACTGTCAGGTTCATGTTTTGCCCGCCTCTCCGCTAATAACAACATAGCATCTGCTTCTTCTGTGCGATTTATAGATTTTAGGTATTTTGCAAAATCCTCATATGGTTTTTTAGCAGTTGGTTGCTCTATTATAGATAAAATGAGATTAATTGGATTTGACATTTAATTTTATTAAGCAGACATATTTAATACTTTATATTAAAGGAGTTTCATGGCCAGCGAATATATCAACAATCAACAATTTGAACGAAATATAGCACAGTATCAGAATGCAAAGAAAAAGAAAGCAAGGTGTTTGTTGGTTATTGAAGATTTAAGAGATACCATTAAAAGGAAAGGCATCAGGAAGGTCATATGTGCCTCCGAGCGAAAAGTATTAAAATCATATCAGTTGACCTATCAATCTGCTGAAAATGACTATAAAGATGCTGAAATAAAGCTGGCCTCTGATTTTTTTCTCTTGGCTGAAAATCTAACTCGTTACTTTAAGTTTCACTTAATAGAACCAGATGACGCAATCCAAGAAGGTGTAATGATTTGCTTTGAGAAAATAGATAGATTTAATCCTATTAAGGGCAAAGCTTTCAACTATATGACCACCTGCTGTGCCAACCATTTTCGACAGCTACACAGGACATCAAAGAATTACAATGAGCTAAAAAAGAAGTTTTTTACCTTCAAACAGACCTGCGAACAACGAACAATCATAAAAAACGGAAAAGAAATACCATTTTTTACATAATTTAGTAGAAAAGGTGTTGCAAAAGTAATATAATAATGTTATGAAGTATAATCCATTAGAACAATTAGAAACAGCCGAGTTAATAGAAAAGTTAAAAAGTTGGGGTTATGGGGACTTAATAAAAGTTCTCTTAGAAGATGCAGAGGTCTATACTAAAAAGGGCAGATTGAACAAATCAGGTGCTTGCCGAGTTTTGGACTGGAAAAGCAAACAACTTGAAGATGCCCTTGCAGCCTGTAAACAAATACTGCACAACGAATTTGATTAGTTATTGATATAGGCCCTGTCATATCGAAGCGACAGATCGCAGGTACAATATTCTGATGTACCCATATCTAAATCTCCGAATTCTATAGATTCTGGCCATACATTCTCTAGTATCCATTCTTCTACAACGCTTCCGCACCCATCTAACATTTCTAAAGTAACTCTGGGAATTACAAATGCAGTTGATGGGTCTTTCCAAGTTGCATCATTTTGTGGATCATATTGTTTTTTAAGCCATTCGAAAACTGGATGTTTGTTTTTTTTGAGATCAAATAATGTTAGAGTAATCGGCTTCCAGTCTGGTTTGGTGGGTCGATAAATTATCTCATTCAGATGTTGTATTTCCATTGTCTTAAAACTAAGACCAGGACGTGATGCCTTAGATGGCGGCAAACAATTAGTGCCGGAAGCAGATATGTTTTCAATTTTCAGAAGCCATCTGAATTTTTGTTTATAACAAGTTGTTGGCTTTTCAAGACCAAACTGAAGACCCATTAAACCCATATTTATTGTTCTCCAAAAAACAATGGTACGTGAACATATTTTTCACGTACCATTGTATAATAGTCAATAACCATGCGATTTTATTCTTGGCAATCCAAGCAACCGCAGCTACCCTGTTGAACTGGGCAACGGCTTTCGTATTTGACGTTTGTATATCGAAGCGTAAGTTTCACTTCGCAAATGTCATTACTATCCATTGCCAAATCCCCGAAATCGATAGCTTTGGGCCAAACGGCATCCAGTGTCCATGTTTCCATGTCGTTTCCGCAACCATCATACAAGACTAGTGTAGCAACACCCTTGTATTTTTGGAGCTTGGAGTTTTGTTGCAACTCAACTGGTTTCGTAAAGTCGTAAGTTGCAGTAAGCCATCGGAACAAAGTTCCAATTTCCGTACTGTTGCAATCATAATACGTTACTTCTAATGGTTGCCAAGTGCCCTTGCCAGGAATCCATGTTTTAGCATTGAGGAAGTTCACTTCTGTTTCTTCAATGTCTAAATTAGGTCTAGCTGCTGTCTTAACAAAGTGATAGTCGATATCGCCGCACTCTGTTTTTAGCTTAAAAGTCCATCGAAACTTCCTTTTAAACACTCTAGTATCAAGGCCAATTGGACCTAAACCCATTGGTATACCCATAGTATCTTCTCCTTTTATTTATTAAACAAGAGCCTGTGGCGGTCTTTTAGACCGCCACCGGCTTATTTTGTGTGGCCCTATTATGTATAGGGTTGTTCGGTATTTTCGGTCCAGCTACCAGTACGATGGATGCTGAATTCAATAAACATAAATTCGACTGCCTTAACCGGCTGTACACCGATCTTCGCACGGAATTCATTGCGGTCAACTACATCTGGGGTGTTGATGTCCCAGCCGCATTCTATGATATAATCATATAGACCTCTGCCAATTTTAATTTGTTCCAAGATACCCGAAGCTAAGGTGATGAATTTCTTGTGGAATTCATCATCATGGGGATCGAACAACATAAGTTTGGACTGTGATCTGATTTGTTTTTCAATAACAAACATCAGGCGGCGAACATTAACCCGATCCAATGCTGTTGGGGAACGTTGCATCGTTTTTTGTCCCCATACCACAAAGTTCTGCAAGTCGTTGAATTGAACGACAGGATTGATGCAGTTTCTGTTTCCATACATTGCATCTCTTTCCGCCAATGTCGGACGACTGAATACGTCAGTGATATTGGGAACGATACCACGAGTCGCACCAGCGGGAGCAAACCACGGCTCTGTCAAGAAATCGTTCCTGGCATAAACTGCCATGATGCTTCCAGATGGCGGTATCCATACGTCTACGTGATTGTAAGTATCACGCAGTTTCAACCACGGCCAGTAAAGTGCCAAGAAGTCTGAATTGAAACGAGTGCCGTTCAATGGATGTGTACCATTTTGCCAAGCAATGATTTCATTGACAGTGAGACCAAATGGCGGGTCTACAATTCCCATGCAGTCCATTCGATAGTTTTGGCACAAATCAATCATTGCTTCAACGATATCTGTGGAACTACGACCAGGAACAGCGACCATATCAATGTCAATTTGTTCTGGTTCGGATACGGCGAACATTCCCGTGTATCCCAAAGCACTACCAATCAACAGTGTGTCTTGATCTACTGGATCGGCAGGAATACCATCCGAGCCACCAGACAAGGTATACACACCATCTAAAGGCGATGCATGATTTGTTGCGTCATCTGTAACCCTAACGAAATCTGAAACCAGTGACAAATAGCTTTCTACATAAAAACGACTGGTTTGATCTTTGGTAAGATTACCCCATGCCTCTACTTCGACGCCATTGTTGTAAACCATCATGGAGAACACGCCTTCTCGAATATCGTTTACAATTTCAACTGTGGTTTCGTTGCCTTCGATACCCGGCGAATCGGCTTGTAATGTGAAAGTATAAGTTCCAGGTGTTGCTGTTCCACCAACAACCTTGCCATAGGTATAAACAGCGGCATCACCACTCACACCCTCTGGTTCGCAATTGCCAACTGCATAGCAACCACGATGGGTGCTGTTGTCTAGTCCAAACATGGATGCAGTGCTGTCGGATTTGACCAACAAGCGGGCATCAATGCCTTTGTGCAAAGTAGTTAAAGTTAAATTGCTTCCGCTTGCAGACGCTTCAAATCCGCCAGGAATTGTACCGGCTGTAATTTGATCGTTGATTTCAGTTACAACGTCAGCAGTAGTAATAGGCTGTGACAATAGTTCTAAGGCCGATAAATCTATTGTTTGCACCACATTATCAATTAGCACACTATCTGTGCCATCGATGACAACTTGCAAATTAAGATTAGTTACGCCAGTAAGATTCCATGTGCCAGCAGCAGTGTATCCATCATCTGGATATTTGGCCAACAAACCTGTTAGCGTTGCTTCGACCATATCTGTGCCGATACCCATCACAGTATACGCATCATTCAGAACAGATAACAATTCTAAACTAGAGTCTGGACCATAAGCCCAAATAGTTCTTAGTCCAATTTTGTCGCCAGTGCCGACAAAGAATTCAATGCCATCATATGTGGCATCTAATTGTTCGTTGAGCAATGCAACCAATTCAGTGCATGTATAAGTGCCGTGCAACACAAACAATGTTTTGGATGCATCAACACCATTGAGCGACCATTTGAAAAAATAGTCATTCGGACCAGCAAAAACATAGTCACCAGCGGTGTTAGATTGTATAACAATCTGAGTACCTGCTGCATCAACTCCTATTTCGGCGGTTGCTGCATATTCATCACTCACTTGGTCTTGATCTCCTACACGCACAATATAAAGCTCGTTAGCAACGGTTAAATATTGTTCGGCAGCATAGATCAAGTAAGGATCGCCCACATCAGGATGTGGGTAACCAAAAGTTCTATGAAGCGTATTGTAGTCTGTTACCAATGTGGGTTGGTTGATTGGACCTTTGCTAGCAAATCCTATCAAAGCAGCCCTATGAAACGTCTGCTCGGTAGCGATAAAACTAAGGTCTTGCTCTGTAATTCGCACGCTTGGCGAAATTGTATTGCTTGGCGGAAATCCCCTTAAAATCGGCATAGTTATTCTCCCTTATTAAGTTCTTTATTTGGTATATACTTCGTGGTTATAAGTTTAAGTTGTTTTTCAGCCCTTTGAACATATTCGGTAGTAAGTTCATCGGCTAAATAATAAACGTTGTGACCACTACCCAATCCAGGTATGTTTAAACAAGTCATTGAGTGTGGCTGTTTCCTATTCTTGATAACCAGTTGTATGGGGCTTCTTTGTTTGTTGGTAATTTCAATCATTGTCTTTTTCCACTATTTGTCCAAATCATTTACAGCAACTTCTATTCTGTTGAATACTTCAGTGATGTCTTCTTCTTTCACCGAATTGTAAACATCTGTTTTCATATCCAACACAGCTTTTCTACGAATGATTGGCTGTGGTATATATGTTTCTGCTGTTAAATTAAATTCGTATTTTATTACTCTTTTTTTTTCTCCCGGTTCTACATCTAAATTATTGGCCACACTGTCCAAGGTGACAATTGATTCCCATTGCACACCCCTAACAGCTATGTATGCAATGGGGCTAAATTTTAATTGGATTTGTTCCACTATTTGGTTCATATCTTCCACATAAAGCGTCCAAGCATATAAAGTATAGCCAATTTTTACGGGAAGTCCCCATGCCACGCCAAAAACTGTATCTCTTTCTTTGCGTTCTTTTACAGTAAAAGTAGGCTTATTATCGGGACGATACTTCAGGTAATTTACAGCCTTGTGATAAATATATCGATCTCTAAATAATTCAAAACTAGTATCACGGATAGCCAGCATTGGCAATTTAGGACGATCTGTTACCAAAGAATTATCTTTGCGAACATTATGCTGGAGAATAACAGCCACAGCCCTTTCTTGACTTCCCCAAATAATAGGCACCGGATGTGCTTTTCCATGAGTATCAATAGTCACAAGTCCTGTAAACAAATCTCTTACCGCTTCATCACACCCTCTTTTAGCTTTTGTGTATCGATAAACATATTCTCTGGTAGGGTGCTCTAAATCATTGATAATTTGGCCTGTTTGCATTGGATCGCAATTGCGATGCTTGCCAAGTGGAGAATTTTCACAATTAGCATCAAGCCAGCCATAATCTATCCCTGTTTTTACTCTATTTAAACTATCTCGATCATCTTCACAGTATTTTGGTGTGATATCGTTATTCATGTCTCCTTGCAAACCAATATCATTGCAAGGATTCAAGGATTGCTGATCGGGATTACCAGGGTTTACATTTGCCACAAAAACTCCTAAATGAAATACTTCAATATTCAAAAATCCACAAAACGTATTCCAACTTATTCAGTGGTTGTTTCTCAGAAGTATTTATCCAAACCACAATTACCTTTACGATGGTTTAGAAACACTCCAAAAATCACATCACTTGCCGACCGGGGCAACGGACTTACCTTTGTTTCCTAAAACCTTAAATGGTTCAACTGTTCCGTTTTGAGCCACATGTCCTTTATAATCAGCACTTAAATCTTTTGTTAAATCACGAGTGCCTTTGGATTTCTTTTCATCACAAGCACATTTCTTCATGCCATGAGGTGCAGTAGGACGACCATCACACTCTCTTAACTCTACCCATTTGCCAAATTTCATAATGTTTCCTTCGTGTCTGTATGGAAGTTCTGAACGATCACCCGAAGCAGCAGCCATTGCCCTTAGTTGCGTAACATCAGGACTGTAAGGAGTTGCTGATCCTCTGGTCAGGGCGGTTGGTGGCAAGTTTCTTTTGGATGGTCGAATTGACCAAACAAGCTTGCCACTTAAAGGGGTTCTCGCAAGCCAATATTCTTCTCCTTCATGGTTGACCAAAGTTTCGTATCCATGTCTTGGTAGTTTGCCTTTCGCAAGTGCCAGAGCGTCTTGTTGGCTTATTTGAAGAAACCCATGATCGATTGGTGTTGTTTTCATAATACCTCAGTTTATTTTAAAGTCTGGTTTTTTTTGAGTAACTGTTCCCTCGCCCGTGGTGGTGCTTTCTTGGAATCTGACACAAACTAATTGCAAGCGAATCTCTGCCCACATTTTGTATTCACTTAATTTTCTTTGCACAATTTCCCAGTTTTCACCCTTATGAGGAGTGTAAATTCTAGACCCGACCTTGGGAGGATGTCCAACAGTATCAAGAACCGCTCTATAATTTAATTCAAAGGTCATCTCATCATTAGAATCAATTCCATATGAGGATTGATAATTTTGTTGAGTTACTGGCTCATACAGAGCCCACAATTGTATAGGAACGTTTGAAAATAATTTTCCCCTATCTTCCCAATACAACTCATCAACTGTATTGCTGGTCTGAATATAAACTTCATAATAGATAATAGGAGCCCCGGTACGTTGGATAAGTTCTTGATCCCAGAGATTAAAGGTATTAATTTCAGGATTGTTAGGATCAAATTGTTGAGCAGAGCCAACTACGTTATAGGGCAACCCATCACTTCTTCTGATAGTCATATGGGTATTTATCCCCACAAGTTATATTTTTAGCCACCGCCTGCTAATTCAATTCTCGGACTCACAGCAATTGTTCCACCACCAGCAGGTAAATTAAATGGAGCACCAGCAAAACGCTCGGCCCATAATAACTCAAGCCCAGTAATATCAGTTACATAATAGCCGTACACTGTTGCCCCTGTTGTAAAAGTAAAAGTTTGCTGAGAATATAATCCAGTAGTTGTACCGCCAACTGATTGAACGGTCCACTGTGCAGAATCTAGTGTAATGGGACCATTATTATCAGTTGCAGGTGTGAATGTGCCCAAAGTATCTCCATGAGCAGGAGTAGTATCACTTTTATAGAGAACCATTACTTTGTCGTCCGCTGGGGCTGGGGACATATTCAAAATATATTGAAGTAAAAGAACTTCACCAACATCAGGACATACTATAGCCATAATTTAACCTCGCTCTTTTTAAATATTTAAGCACCAAAAATGATTTCTTTACTCCATTAATAGAGTAATGGCAATTAAAAACAAAGATGGCAGTATTTATCAGCTTAATAAGCCAAATCCATTGACCGATGGGCAGGTTTGGCGGGATATGGTTTTTTACAATTGTTATTGGGAAGGCGAAACAGTCCCCGACACAACTGTAAAACTTCCCCCCAAGAAATTTGAGTTACCTAAAATTGCTGCAAAGGAAATGGAACCCTTATCCAAACCAGAGCCTGTTCAGCCCTTGCCCGAACTTGATAAAAGCGAAATTCCAGAACGAGTGCTTAAAAATATTGTAAGTGTATATTGTCTGCCAGCAAAAATTGAAACGGAAAAAGATGAGCTATATGATGAAGAAAGAGAAGTTGTAAAATATGGGGAAAAATTCTCTTTTGAAGCTATTATGGTGGAACGAACTGATTTGTATATAAAAATATGGACACGCAAAATTTTACCAACACAATCAATTATTTACCCATCTGTATTTGTCAAGGGAGAAATAAAGTTTGGCGACTATCGTTGGTGGAAAGTGGTAGAAATGGAAGAAAAGTCAGGAGGTTATTTAGTAACATCCACACCCTCTGAACTGCAACCAGATTTTTCCTGAAATATAGGCTTTGGATTTGTAAGTTCCCCAGATTTAATAATTGCTTTATGACCAGCCGACTCTAATGCTTGATGATGGTCTTCTACACATTTCAAATAAGCCACCTCATAGATGTCTACTACAAATCTACCGAAATCCTCCAAATCCTTTTGCGTAACTAACACGCCACAGATACGTTGCATTAGCTCATCGTGTTGCCCATATCTGTCTTTCAAAATCTGACTTACATATTTTCTTATCATCACAAGTTGTGGATGACTAAGAGCATTGACCCAATTTTCATTTGCCATTTTGTTTTTTCTCTTTTTTCTTCAACTTAACATCTCCTACTGACCGGAGTTTTCCACCGGATGGAGCCCCCTGCCAACCGCCAGACGCTCCCCCAGGGTCTTGCCCCACATAAGGCACACCAGCACCTGCTTCTCTCATTTTTATCCATTCAGAAAATTTCATATTTGCACCTCCGTGCTCTATATATCCGTATGAACAACACATTAGCCATTTCCACGCCAAGCAAAACTTCAATGGCATCCGTTACATGTAATGCGTCTTGTAGCGACCTCGGCCCAACAGACCCACTATACAAAAATCAATTGGGACCACGCAAAAAAAGAGAGCAAGTCCGAGAGCAAATCAAAGACTACGTTCTGCTAATGCTAGGAGCCCCTGTAAATAAAATAGAATTGGATCAACAAAATTTAGACTTCTGCGTAGATCAATCATTAAAAATTATTGAAGATTATGCCCCAAGGGAATACTTCAATTACTACACATTCATAGCCACCCCAGGTAAAAGTGTTTATGAAATGCCGCCCGAAGTTGGCATTATTAGAAATGTATATTATAAAAAACATGGAACTTTTGCCTTCCAAGCATCAGACTTAGATGGAGCCATTCCTATAGAATATTTCTACCCAGGCGGAAGCTATGCCAGCATTCAGGGAGGTTTAATTGACCCCATTCAACCCATTTGGGGGAGAATGGGAGAGTGGACATTGTATAAACAATACGAACAAACCTATTCTAGAATTAGTTCTAATATTGGTGGTTGGGAATTTATTAATGATATGAGAGCCGTCAAATTATATCCAACCCCCTATGCGGCCCAAAAAGTAATTGTCCAGTATTTACAAAAAATGAAAGACTGGGGCGAAGTTACACAATCCATGCAAGAACTCGCACTTACCTATGCCAAGGAAATGTTGGGAAGAATTAGAAGCAAATTCCAAACAGCCCCAGGCCCAGGTGGCGGGATTCAATTAGATGGACAAGCACTTCTGCAAGAAGCAAGAGAAGATAGAAAGCAACTTTTTGAAGATTTGATATACAAATTCGGTGAGCCTATGGGTCCATCGCTCGATTAGTGGGACCAACTCTTGATTGAAAATCAAAATTTCTTTACTATATAATGTAAGGAGATTTTTTATGTTACAAAGAACGACAAAAGAGGTTGCACAATACTTTTCAGATAATAGATGCGAATTACTTGATGAATATATTGGTTGTATGAATAAAATGAAATATCGATGTTCTTGTGGCAACATTTCATCAATTACTTGGAATAATTTTACTAAGGGCAAACGATGTGGGTGTGGCTCCAAGTATAGGAGAAGATATACATTTGAAGATGTAAATAAAATATTTACAGATTATGGATTTGTTCTTATATCAAATGAATATCCTGGTTATAAAAACCCACTAAAATACAAGTGTAAATGTGGAGCAAATAGAGAAAAATCATTATATCATTTTTTACATAATGGCAAACATTGTGATAAATGTGCTCATAAAATTATGGGTATGAAAAGACGCAATCCCAATCGCTCATTCGAACGTAAATTCAAAGCAAAAATGCATAAAGCTTTGCGAACTTGTCTACAAGCTATCGGCAAGACTAAGGCAGGACACACCGCCGATCTCTTGGGATATGGACCAAAGGACTTGCAAACAAGAGTTACTAATCACCCAGACTGGCATAATGTAAAAGATCAAGTTTGGCATCTCGATCATATTTTCCCTATTCAGGCATTTATCCGCTATAAAATCAATGATTTAAAACTCATCAATTGCCTTGAAAACCTTCGCCCAATGAATGGAAAGGAAAATGACATCAAGCACAATAGATACAATAAGCAGGATTTTGAGTTTTGGCTAAGACTCAAAGGAGCATTATGATTACGTTTAAAGAATGGCAAGAGGGAACAATTAAAGGGCTTCCAGAACTTGGATTTACGGGTGGACCCCCAGCTTTTCACGACATAGAAGATCGGGTTGAACAACTAGAAAACAAAGTTGATTTGTTGATGAAAATAGTACGACCCGAAACTATGCGGATTGCTTCTTAAAATCCTTTTACAAAAACTACATACTTTAGCATGAATTTTAAAGAATTTATTACTGAGTCTACGACATCCAGGTATAGTGTCGAGGTAAATTACCGCACCAGAAAACAAGAGGTTTTAGAAGCGGCGGGCAAAATTACCTTGGGCTATGTTAGTGCTGCTCTCAAACAAAATGGATATCATGTTAAACAATTGTTTGACGAAACACCTATTCGCATTGTTGTTTCAACTCGCAATTTTGAAGAAGGCGAATGGGTTGGCTTCCTGATATTTTATTCTAAAGATGGCGGAAAATATGTGATTGCTAATGGATTTTATAACAGAGGACAAAAAAGCGTATCATTACAAACTTGGAAGGATGCCAAAGGTGATTCCCCCGCTGAACTAGCCGCCGAGATGAGAACGGTTATGTTTGAATTAAAAGAACGCAAAGATCGACATTTGCCCAGCTTGAAGCCCATTCCTTTAAAAAGAGGACCAAAGAAATGAAAACATATAAGGAATTTGCGGAACAAGTTGGTGATTTTAAAGATCAGGAAACTTTATTAAAGACCTTGGGCTTAAAATCTGTGCCTCCAAAAAAACAATTAAAAGTAGTTGGTAATACAGAGCCTGAATATGATCCCCAAGCAGAAAAGGCACAAGGTGATTTATATGCCTCTTTGGTAAAAGAATTACAAGATTTATTGGACACTTTGGACTGGGATGAAAGCAATGTGGTGGGAATTCAACAAGCTCTTGCTAAAATCAATCACCAGGGACAGGCTTATCTCAAGCATATATCAAGCAAATGAAATTTTTAGAATGGGCAGAACAACGCCAACAACAACCGATAGCCGCACAACCAGTCATTTCCTATGACTTCGATGGTGTTTTACACACGGACGTTTACCCTGGAACCATTCACCCCGTAGATTTTGATACCGCTGATCTTACCCCTAATTTACCAATGCATCGACAACTCAGAGACGATGCCAGAAAAGCCAAAATCATTGTTGTTACCGCTCGAAACCAAGATGGAATAATGGACGATGCCGCCAGACAGTTTGTTAGAAAGCATAATCTACCCGTCTCTGCTTTTTTCTTTACAAATGGTGGACAAAAGGTTTCTATACTCAAACAACAACACGCAATTAAACATTATGATGACGATCCCCGGATGAGGGCTCAATTGATGGACACAGGCATTGAATTTGTTCTAGTGCGACCACAAATGGAATCGACAATATATGAGTCAGTAAAGAAAAGAAAGAAAACCAAACCTGCCGCTGGTATATTTTTCACAGACGGCAGAGCGGTGCTAATGCTCAAGCGACGACCACCAGGAAGCAATCCTAATACATGGGGACTTCCAGGCGGTCACTCAGAGGGCGAAGAAACGCCACTTATGGCCGCTCAAAGAGAAGCACGAGAAGAATGCGGCAAAATGACCGGCAAGAAATTCGGTGTGCTAACCAGCGGTGCTTGGACTTGTTTTTTTTACCAAGTGCCAAAGACTTTTCGTTGTGAAATTAGCGAGGAACACGACGCTTGGGAATGGGTAAAATTTGAAGAACTTAAACACTTGCAATTACATCCCCAATTCAAAAAACAAATGCAAAGATATATTGCATTTGTGAAAAGACACTTTGCCTAAATTCTAGTGTTCCAGGCTTCTATAATTCTTTCTTCCAACACACTAAATTTTGTTTTTTCGTCCTCCGGTGGAGGCTCTACAGGAGATTGTGGGTGAATTATGCAATTTTTATTTTTGCATCCCACACGAGGCATGCTTGTCCATTTTGCTTCCCATAAAACTGCTTCACCACCGCAAAATGGACAAGGTTTAAGATCGGGGTAGCTCATCGTGTCTTCCCTCTACCTCTTTCAACGATAATTTCCTGTCGATCACCACTGAGATTGTTTTCTACCACTCTATAACCGATGGCATTAAAGCAAAGAACAGTACGATCAAAGAGCCATCGATCTTTCATTTCCCCGCCAAGAAAAAGGATTTCCTTTTTAGTATGGAAAAACTGAAAACGTTGACCTGTGTCTGGAATCTTCCAGATGCCGCCCTCTTTCAAAAGAGAGACTATTCTTCGACCCCAGGTAATATCACTTGGACTAGGTTTCCACATAATAAAAATCCGCACCCGCCCAAAATTGCTTCTGAGCGGGTGCGGTCGAAAGGAGGCTACTTACTCACGAGGGCTGGGAATTGAAACTCCCATGCGTCGTGTATGCTTGGCAACCGAATCAGCCAGCGGAGTGCCAGCGAAAATTTTCGCAACAGCATCCACAATGCTGTCACCACCAACAAAACGTTGAATCGAACCAGCCTCCGCAATCTTGACCATCGTTTCATTGCTGGACAATGCCAACAATGCTTCCGAGAAGCCAGTTTGAGCAGCGGCGAATCGATCCACGCAAGCCTTGGTTTCGGCTTCCAATTTCTCCAAGAATTGAGTTTGATGTGCTTCCTCAATTTGAATATCTTGGTCAGCTTTGGCTTTTTCACGAGCCAACTCAGCCTTGGCTTGCAAATCTCTGGTTGCTTGTTCAACAGCTACCCTGGCTTTTTCCAGGTCTCGTTGCTTGATTTGAGAAGTAATGTTTGTCAACGCTACTTCTGCATCCTTGTTGGTTTTGGCAATTGCCAGAGATAGCTGCAAATCGGCAGTATTCCATTGCTCTTCGGCTTTGGCACGAACAACCGCTTGTGTGCGTTTGGTAATTGCCAAATCTTTTTCTGCTTCGTTGGCAGCAATATTGGACGACACCATTTTACGTTGTGTCTCATGCAGCATTTGGGCTACCTGAGTGTCTTTAATGTCGATAGCCAAAACTTCGACATCATTGACGATCATGCCGTTTTCTTCAAAAGACTGTCCTTTTCTGACGCCATCCACCGATGGACCAAGGATACCATCACGAATAATGGCGGTTCCATCACTGTAGAAGGTTTCCACATCCAGCTTGCGAATCATGCCCTTCAGCATGGATCGAACATGATCGCACAACAGCTTGACGTAGTTTTCGCATTCAAACCATTTGTCTTTGTGCTCTTCGAGGAAATTGACACGGAAGGACAATTTGATTTCAATCGGCACATGATCTTTTGTTTCCACAGCGATAATGTCGGAAACTTTATTGTTTTTCGTGCGAAGGTAAACGGTTCGCTCAACCTTATCCGTATTCTTCGGCTTGCCAGTGGAAAGCTGCAAAACTTCCAGTGATTCGTCGTAATTCAACAGAATGGTTGTGGGGCCAATTTCTACCCGTCGTTTGCTGCTCTTGTCCACTACCATGACGGCATAACCAGTCCATACTTGGATGGTTGGCACACCTTCATATTTGGTGTCAAGGGTCAGCATGCGTGGTTGGGTATATTTGGTGCCACGGCGGATCGAATCCATGCCTTCCAAACCACGGGCAGTGTGTTCATAAGTATCTGCCATCAGGCAGGAAACTTCTTCTTCCACATAGCCTTGAGTGGCATTAGTAAAACGCAAACTTTCGTTGTACGCTTTTGCCTCTTCGTTGGATGGATAAAGCAAAGCACATTCGCTCTCTGTCAAAATACGGCGAACGAAAACCTGGAACACAGGATTTGGCAGGCTCATCGTGGGACCACGAACCAAATCAATTTCACCAGTTTTGCGATTCATGAGATATCGACCTTCACCGGGCGGGATTGCCGTGGCGAAATGCTTCTCACGATCCCCATACTTCACAATGCTGTGTTCAGGCCGGGGATAATAAATCGCACATTCTTTGCCAGTGATGAAAATTTCATCACCTTCCTTGTATTTTTTGCCACCCTCTTCGTAAGGGGCAATCACCTTGATGTGCAAACCCTGAATTTCGTTCAGATCGACTGCACGGAATTTGCGTTTGCTGTTTTCGGTGAAGAAGGTTTCGGTGGGCTTCGGAAACACCACATCAGGACCACGGGCGTATCGTTTGTTGCCGTTTTCATCGATCAAGATAGAATATTCCAGCCGCTCCAGTGTTACCGCTTCCTGCACCATTTTACGGTTGGAATCGGGAACAACTTCAACCCCGGTTGGCGGAATATAGAAACTAACTTCCGTGCCCTTGATGATGAGCAGTTTGCCCATTGTCAAGCCGAGTTGATCGGCAGCTTTTGTGGCCACTTCTTCATCGGCGGGAGTCTCGGCAGTTTTAATAACTGCCTTGGACCAATTGGCTTTGGCTTGAGCTTCGTTATAAACTCGCACCTGTACATATTGGTTACTACGGAGATTATGCCCAGGAATAACACGAGCGGTTTGTCCAGGCCAAAGAGCAAAGGAAGTCGGGCCTGGAAGGTTGACGCAAGTGCCATATTGCAATTCCATATCCTGGGCTACGCCACCACGGGGCGGGAATTGTTCATTGGCTTTTTTGGACGGATTATCCAACACCACATAATCACCCTCGCCAGCGACGATGATTGGTTTTACCGCTTGCTCCAAAGAGCAAGGAACAAATGCATTGCCATTATACGTCACAGGTCTCTCTTGGCCTGTTTGGTTAATGACAGTCGGACCAACATAGGTCTTGACGGAACCCTTGGTGGTATCTTGCATATAAGCAAAGGAACCAGGGGCCAAGGGCAGTTCTCGGTTTTCTGCACCGGGATTAGCCATAGCAACACTCCTTGTTTAAAGACTGGGGGATAGAAACTAGCCTAATTGAATTCTTATTTGTTGATTGTTGCTGCAATAACAGCATCGAAAAGAACCATTCACGGTGCCGGAATTGCCTTGTCCGGTATTTGTTCCTGGCTGTTGTTTTCCACAAGCTTCACAGACACGAACATAAGTGTAATAATTTCTGTTGCCTTCACTGATGATTCGGGCACCCGTAATTGCGTAAGCCATGATCGCACCCTAGTTTTTAGAGGGCATCCAGTCCTTGATTCTATTCACAGGAATAGAAGGATTGGGTTGTTCTTTTTTCTTTCCAGAGGAAGGATCAGGATCAGGGATAGGTTTCTTGTCATCATCTCCCCGGTCATCATTTTTACCAAAAATCGCCGCCAACACCAGAAATGAAATTATCATGCCAACCGGCATTCCAACCAACAACCACACAAAACATCCCGTTAAACTATATCCTATAATCCAAAAAGGTACAGCCGGAATACATGCTAAAGTTGCTGAAAGCATCAACCAAAGTAAAAATCCGCAAAAAAATCCAAACTTTCTCATTTCATTTTAATAGAGTATAGCTTGTCCTCTTTTGAGAACATTACTCTCGCACCATCATGCCACAAACGCATGGTTCCGTCAATAGCCGGGTCTTCCATAATTTTGATCGTTCCGGCATCTTTTTTGTTGGAAAAAGCCTCTAGTTTTTCCTCTTCGTTTATCATTGTGCAGATTCCGGCATCTGTCACCGTAAAGTTCAGGTCCGTATAATCTACGTCTTCCACCACCCGCATGTCATGACTGGAAAAATCTGGGGCGAATCGCATCACAAAACGATTGTACTTACCCTTCTTTTCTGCAATGAGCATTAACACATTATTTTCATATTTGCCATCCAACACACGGTAGCCATCCAATTCAGGCAAATTAACTTGATAGCTTTTGCCACTTGCTGGAAATAAAGACACCACATACCTATCCAACACTTGTTGAACCACAACCCCATCATAGACCTTTGTAGCATCAGGCATATCCAACACCCTGCCTACAATCTTAAGGGCAGGAAGGAAATGATTTCCAGGCAATGATGTATTTTTTGTAGACAATTCTGCAAAAGTGATTTCTATTACATCATTCCCCACCACAGCATACAAACGGTTTTCACAGCGGAATATTGAGGATGCGTGTCCTACTTCCGTATCTCGACTTGGGTCTCGCAAATCAACAATATGAAGGGTGTTTTTCTCCAAATAAAGCCCAACAGGCCAATCCATTTTTGGTGTAAAGCCCACACACAATTTTTTGTCATAAGGCTTAAATTCTTTATTGAGATAAAAGCCTTTTTCGGTCACTGTCACTCGAACAGGTCCAGCAGTATAGCAACCAGAAATATAATCGCTGTAGGTTTCCAGCATTTTGATTTCGAAAAGATTGCTGCCAGCAATTTGTTTTACTTGTACTACAACTGCAACAGTTTCGTAATCATCAGGTGGCGGAAATCTTTCGCCTTTTTCTAATGTGGCATAGAGCCATCGTTTGAGCCCTACAGGAATAGAATCCAATGGTTCGCATACCCCCGGCAATGTGGCCTTAGGATGAAATGCCGAAACATTATCCTTCATCCTTGCCGTCATTCTTTCTGCTACTGGAAGATGCACAAAATCAGGATGACTTCCCTTGTAGGGATGAATGCCTATCTTTAAATTAAATGCTTGAATAGCAAATGAAAACCAATCAGAACCAGCATTAAATCCGTGCGTATGCCAATCCCTGATGTTTGGCATAATGACAGTAGCGGGGAAGGATGGAGTCTGATAGCTGTTGGTATCAATGGCAAATACTTCTAGAAGCTTGTTGACCAGGAAGTTTAACTCATTGAGATCAACAATAACTATATTCTTGCTATGAACATGTTTAATAATTTCCTGCAAACGCTGAAGCAAGAGGGTAGTATGATCTTGAGTTATTTTATTGGCCATCTTGTAAGTTTTGGTAAAAAACTTACACAGAGCTTCAGCATTAGCAACCCACCGACTGGTGTAGCCAATAAGTCTGTTTTTGGCATCGAGAATGAGATGTTGTGGTCGAATAATGTTGGGCAGTTGAAGGACCGACAACTCTTTGATTTTTGCCTCAGGGATGCAATTGGCTGGGTCTATGAAAATATTGTAGGCAGTATTGGCTTTTGCGTAGATTTGCTTTTCTCCACCGGCAGCAACGAATTGCCGTTGGACAAGCTCTTCTGCACCAACTCCTTTGACAAAAATTTTCATTATACACTCAAATCCTTGTTCATTCCCTGTTCTCGTTTTCGTTGTGAACGAAATCTTGTGCTAAATATTGTTTGTTAAAGCTTTGAATTTCTTCACATTTTCCCGTAACTAACAAGCCGTAAACAACCCAAGCATTACGTGGAAAGGTTTGCTTTTCTATCCAAAGAGTGCCAAAAAGAGCCCCCGCAGGCGTGGTTGGTTTGTTCAATCGATAATATTGAAAGCAATCTAATTTGAGCAAAAGATGTTGAGTTAAAGCCCGAGCCGTAAAATGCAAGGCTTGTCCACAATTGGCACAACGATATGCTGCATCCGGCACTATTCGTTGTCTCTCTGCTTTGTGCTTTTTTTCCTCTGTTTTTGTTTCCATCAACATTCCGCCACATTTCAGACAACGAGGCTTGGCAGCCCTACGCAACTCTCTGGCTGTCACATATCGAAGTGTATCACAAGAATCACAGCGAAAGCTTCTTGTAAAATCCGAATGAATGGGCGTCTTGTGTGTGCGGTCTCCACCGTAATCATGAATGCATGGGGCTTTAGCCATTTGTCACTACTCCAATCGAAAAATCATCAAATGGTTTCCATCCCAGTTTATCAAACTTCCTAAATGCCATTTGACAACGACGTTCTACAAATCCTTCATTGAAATTTTTAAACGCTATCAATTCCCTAATAACCTCAATGAAGTCAACCTTTACAGATTGTTTATGTGTGTCTGATTGATCTGTGCGAAAGAAAGCCGATACCCCATCCGACATAATTGCCACTGATTGAACCTCATCAGTGTTAAATCTGTGAAGTTCTACACTGGCATTTGATAAATTTACTTGACACTCCGTTTCTGCTTTGGTCACAAGAGTGGGCGTAACAATGTATTCATGTCTGTTGTATTTCGTGCCCACATGAGTTTCATAATTTTTAAGCGACTCTTCATTCAAATGATATCTCAGAAAAAATGGGGCACAATTCTCAAATTCCAGAGAGCAAACATAAAAATAATTCGGATATTGAGCAACAATCACACCATCGCCCTTCATTGCCACCACAAATTCTTTTCCTATTTGTTGTGCAATTGTGAGAGTGGCAAACAAGCAATCTTCATGCAGCCCCATTGCTTGGGCATAATTGGCAGCTTGTCTCAAAACACAATTGTAAAATGCTTCGCTGCCAAGCTCATAATCTGCCGCAAGTGTTTGAATTGCCGATCTTGTTAGTAGTCTCGCTCCAAAATCGCTGTCCAATGCCGAGGAACACCCATCTGACACAATGGCGTAATTTGCCCCATGTGTGGCGTAATCTTGACAAATTCTATGGGCTGATCCCTGTGAGAAAAAGCTGTCAGTGGGCATCGTTATTCCTTTTTCGTGAAAATGCAATCGTCTTGATTGCATTGAATCGAATAATGCTCTCTTGCCTTCGGTATCGCAAAAGATTCTTTTGGCTTCCTTGGCTCACCAACAAGCAATTCAGTTATCCCGCCAATAGTGCAAACTCGTACATTTTTACCGGGAAATTTTTGTTTTGCATTTAGTAAAATTTGCTGTTTAGTCATTTATGCAAGTGAATCAAGAAGTGCTTTTTGCTCTTGTTCGTTGAGAGTATAAATGAAGGTCTTGATATACTCTCCCCGCTTCCAAAGTTCTTGAATTAGATTTTCAATAACTTTCCAGTCGCCACCTGCTCTCATAGAACCAAAAGCTGGGGCGTGAATCTCAACTGGATTATTTTCATCCCATAGCTTTAGACACAATTGCTCTACTGTGTGCATGGCCCGACCCAAAGGACCATATTTGATTGGGCGTGGGTTTTCTCTGCCAATCAGCCCCTCTTGTCCAATCATGTTGACCACAAAGATTGGCCCGTGTATATCTGGCAGGGCTGGTTCCACACAAACTATTTGGGCCTCTCCCAATTCAAATGGGATGCCACGTTCGTAATCCCATCCTTCCCGATACCACCTTCGATACAACTGAGCAGTGCTGGGCCATTTTTGCTCTAGAGGAACTACAAAACCCGATCCCCAAGCCCCTATTGAATTTACAATGTGAGGGATAACCACTGGGCTAAGTGTGCTGGGAAACAATTCAAACAAATTGCCAGTTCTGTAATCAATGCTCATGGTATGATTTGAACACAGCCAACATATGGCTGGTCCGTCCTTTCTAAAAGTTCTTGTTGAATCAATGCGTCCCGAAGTTTTTGCACAACTTCCGAATCTTTTGTAATTGAGCAAGACGCATTGGTGTTGATAATTTCCAATATTGTTTCCAATACCGGGGTTGGGATCATACAAATGCCATCCCACATTTCTGCATATGACTTTACATCCGGGGCAGCTTGTTCTGTTTGTGGCACAATTACTTTCCTTATACAAAGAAACAATCATCGTTAACACAATTTGTCATCCCGAACAATATCCCTGGGCCATTGCCCTCTTCATCTTGGGATGGATAAATTCGACTACCATCATCTAAAACCAAGACTTTGGGCGGATCACCGCACCTTTCCCATCCTTCTTGTTGCAATTCTTTTTTGTTCATTTTGCGAACTGCAACGATGGTTCTGCCAACAAGTTTATGTGCCATAATCTAAGCATCCAAAGGTGTTCCATAATGTGTCCATCGGGCCACTCGCAAAGCGTCTTTGTCACCAACAGCTTTTCCGCCGTCTTCGCTCAGTTTCACTACGGGAATGCCGTTTAGAGCCCACATTTTGATAACCATATTCAATGGTTTTAAATCGCCATCAAAATCATTGGTGAAATGAGTGCCAATGCCAAAGCTGCATCGGATGCCCAATTCATCACAATAATGCTTGATTTCTACTGCTTTATCAGCATTTAAATTATCTGAAAAAATCAGCGTCTTGGTGGCTGGATCGATTTTCAGACCTTGGTAATGTGCAACCAATTGATCGGTAAACTTGAATGGACAACCACTATCATGCCGTGCTCCATCCCACAGGCGTGCATGAAATGGTCCGAAATCTTCCAAAAAAGACTTCAGCCCATAGGTGTCGGTAAGCACAATCCCAAGCTGAGCATTGTATACTTTCACCCAAGCATCCATCGCTGCCAGATTAGCATGACGCAAGCTGCCCAAAACACTGTGGGCTTGAACCCACTCATGAGCCTGAGTGCCTATTGGCTTTGTTTTGTATTTCATCGCAAAATAGGGATTACTGGTGCCGACAAAAAAGCCTTTGGTGTTTTTGCAAAATTCTTCAACCACCAAACCCTGGGCATCAGCACTTCGTCTTCGACGGGTGCCAAAATCAGCAAAATGACACCGCTCAGATTCCAAAATAGCCAATTTATTTTGGGCTCTTTCTCGTTGTCCATTGTAATCCCAATTTTTATTATGGAAATACAATTCACTTATCAGTGCCATCAAAGGCACTTCCCACATCACAGTACGGTGCCAAGAACCTTTAATATGAATGTGGAGTTGTCCTGATTCTTGCCAAATTTCTACTTCTTGGGGGTTGTAGCGATAATTTCGCAAATATTCAATGTAGGCTGGCTTGACAAAAGGACAGGACTGTTGCAACCAAGTGGCTTCCTGACCAGACAAAGACAGTGCGGGCATATATTGAATGGATCGTCGTAATGTTTCAGCAAATGCTTCATCAAAAGTATCGCTGGGACGACGATTGAAAAATCTATATTCAGCCCGTGCAGAAGGATACAATTCCAGTATCGCCTGCTGCATTGTCAGTTTATAGAGATCGGTGTCTAAGATAGATGGCAAATTCATTATCATTCCTTTTTTGTGTCATGGACACCATGACTATTTTTTGGCTCACACATGACAGAATTGGTATCCGTGACTATATCCATATTGTATGCTTGAATGAAAATCCGAAGCTGCTTGCTTTTTCGGAGATTGGCGAGTTTTGGGCTTTTTAGGCACAGGTGCTGGTGCCGATCCCTTATATCCTTGGGCATAACCCCTTTGTGTATCTTCGTGAAAACTGTTGGTAAATGATTGTGTGCGTCGAGAACGATTGCCATATCCGTAACTATAGCCATTTTGTACGGCTGAGTGATAAAAATATGGCAAATTTGCTCTGTAGTAATTGTACAGGAAGGGGTTGTAATAATAGTAATAATATGGGCGATAATAGCCCCAGTTGTAGCCGTATTGTACGGCTGAATGATATCTGCTCGGTGTATTGACATGATTGGGGGTTCCTCCCATCAATGTCAAGCTAAGCAAAATTGTTGCGTACATGGTTTTCTCCAAAAAAATAGGGGTGGTCCTGATTTTTTCCTGTGGGTTGCTATCCCATATTATTGTTACCACCCTTTACCGTCATCGTATTGGTGGGATTAGCCTTAGCAAAGGGCCTTGCAAGTCAATCAGGCTATCATCATCGATTTTATGCGTGCATCTCCGATAGGTTCGTCAACACCACCCCAATCCAAGGGTTAAAACGCCACACTCTGGCTAGGCCCGCCAGTACCAAGAGCCTGACTTGTGCTGGATACGGACTTGGAAATCCAATTAGCCAGTTTTGCAAAAGTTTTTTCGTTGAAGTCTTTCATTTCCTTCATTTCTTCGCTGAATCCTGCTTCCTTGTGGAATTCTTGCAGCATCTTGAGAGCCGTGGGGTCTGCGACATTGACCGCCACCAAAGCTGACATCATTGATTCCAAATACTCGGATTTGACCGCATTACCGAAAGCAGTTTTGCAGGATAGAGGAGTTGTCTTGGATCGATTGTCCATCCCATCCGTGACAACAACCACAAACGCATTGGTGTTATAATCCTGCTCGCCCAAATATTGGGCATAATTGGTAGTGGCCTCAATGGCATCCACCACAGCATCATATAACGCCGTCATACCACCAGGATGAAGCACGCCATCATAATCACCCTCATTGATTTGTGACAGCATTTTGAAGCCGTGAACTTCTTCGGCAAAATCCTCAAAAGCCACCAAGCGAATCATCAAATTATCGCAACGGTCGCTTTTGTGGCAGCCCTTGAAAACTTCTTTCAATACCTGTTCCATTGCTACTTGAAAATCTGCGGTGCTGCCACTACGGTCAGCTACCACAGTGACCAGGGTGTATTCACTGGCACCCAGATCATTTAGACCTACGGCAGAAAAGCCGAAGTGTCCCGCCTTATGCGAAACAGGAACTAATTGTTTACTCTCTCCCATTGAATTCTCCTTTGTAAAAAATCCGGTTCAATAGTAACATCCTACCCACCGGCAGTCCAAATTTGTTACCAGTGTTCATCGCCAATCCAAGGGGACGCATGAGAGGTCAACCCAAGGATTAGTGATAGTTGTTTCTTTATGCCAAGTAATCCACGGTAGTTGTCGTTTTCATTCCCCGTTTTGTCATTTCGGAAATGAAATCGGCCTGATATTGCTCAAAGCCAGGAACAGGCGAAGTGCCATCAGTGAGCAAAACGCATTTGGCGATAAACGAATCATCGCCAAAAGAATTTGCCATGTCTCGGAAAGTGTTGGGCAAACAATGTGTGCTTGCTTCACCGCATGCCAAGATTTCGTCTGCCTCCATGACACCTTGGATGAATTGGGAATTCATTTGGGTGAAAGGATCATCGGGATCGGGAACTTCAGCACGAACGGCAGAAAAATGTTCCACGAACGGATTGGAGCCCTTGGTAACAAAATCAATGGTTCTAAATCCGTCACGACACCAATCCAAAAGATTTTCCATCAGAGGGGCGACAATATTGTGCCCAGGGGTGCCGATGAGACAGTGAGGAGGCCAAATGCAATGGGGATAACGCTTGCCGGTTTCCAGAGCTTCCAAATACTTGTAAGTCCTGTCGAAATAACCCGGCTTGGTCGTAGTATAATGACCCACAACACTAGGACCGCTGGTGCCAAACATGGTGCCGATAATCATTCCATTTTCGGGACGCATGATGGTAAAGGGAGACGGGGGATTCCCATATTGATCTTTGAACCAATTGGGGTGGGCTACGTGATTCCATTGGTGGGAATCCATTGTGCCAGAGATTTGGTCGATTTTCCGACCGAGGCGGTGAACCATTTTTCCCACACGAACCATATCATCCCAAGCACCAGGAACACACAACTCACCATCATGGATCAACTGCTGTTGGGCGGCATCAACGACCTTACAGAAGGAATTCTGCGGATCGATGATGACCAAATGAATGCGACGAGGCATCTTACGTCTCCTAAAGGATTGAGAATACTGGATTGTCCAACAGTATTATACTTCAGAAAGGACAGTTGTAAACTACACATCCTGTATCAACATTTGCAAATCCGCCCAGGCATCCTTTTTTCGGTCAGGCTGCCTGAGAAGATAGGCAGGATGGAAGGTACACAAGACCTTTATACCATTGTAGTTATACCACTTGCCCCTCATTTGGCTTATTGGAGTGTCTTCCCCCAAAAGATTTTGAGCAGCACAGGCTCCCAAACAAAGAATGTATTGGGGAGCAATGACTTTTAATTGCAAATCAAGGAAATTTTTGCAATTTTTAGATTCCTCTGGCGTGGGGGTACGATTTGCGGGTGGGCGACATTTCAAAATATTTAAAACAAAAACACTTTCTCGGATTATGCCACAAGCACTCAACATATTGTTGAGTAATTTGCCAGCTTTGCCAACAAAGGGAATTCCTTGCTGGTCTTCATCTTTGCCGGGTGCCTCACCCAAGCAAACGATTTTAGCATCAGGATCACCGCACCCAGGCACGGTGTTGGTTCTGCACAGAAGGTCTGGACACTTCTGGCACTTCTTGATCTTTTCAGCAATCATGTCTAATTTTTGTGATTTTGTAAGCATGAGCTTTATAATATCATAAGTTCTATATATTAACAATGGATAATTTGATAGAATACCAAGATTTTTTAAAGGGATATAAAGTACCAAATGCAGGAGGGGCTGGACTATGGATTGGTGGGAATTTTAAGAGAAATCAAAATTCAATCACTATTGCAATCCTACGACCAGGAGATGTCTGCATAGATGTTGGAGCAAACATTGGATTTTATACACTTATGATGTCAAAAGCAGTGGGTCGGAGCGGTCTAGTATATGCTTTTGAACCCGTTCCTGAAACTTTTAATTACCTTCAGCAAGTTGTGCAAACTACTCACTCAACAAACATAGAAACTTTTCAAATGGCAATGAGCAATAAAGTGGGTGTTGGCAAATTAATATATAACGGAATTGGTGATTTGTGTGCGTGTGTGGCTGGCGAAGGATATTATGCTCCAAATTTAAATCGTGCTCCACAAGGACAAGTTAACCTAACAACATTGGATGTGTTTGTGAAAAAAAGAAAATTTTCACGATTAGATTTTATCAAAACAGATTGTCAAGGAGCGGACTTGCAAGTTTTAGAGGCGGGAAAGAAAACAATTAATGAATTTAGACCTAAGATAATTTGCGAAGCAATAAACCTTGATAGAATTCAATCAACACACAATTTCTTTGAAAGCATTAATTATTATTCTGTTTGCGTAGAATCAGGCGATACTGCGGGCGTGATAACAGAACATATCATGGGTGTTCCTAATTCAAATAAAGTTTTTTTATAAAAAAAAACACCCCACCCAGAAGTCTGAGTGGGGTGTTTTTTGATTTCTTGTTTTCAAGGCGTGAAGGCACGGATAAAATTCCGTACAGGCTGTCCTTCCACATAAACTTTGGGACTCACCCATACCCGAGGACCATATACAACAGGTGGAGCGTATACTGGTGTCCTGTAAACATAGGGATAATACCTGTAAACAGGTGGAGCATACACTGGCACTCTGTAGTAATAGGTCGGCAAATCATAATACACAGGTGCGGGTGCTGGGGCATAATACATAGGCGGTGCAGTGTAATATACCGGGGCGGCTGGCACATAATACTGCCCAAATGCCGCTGTGCAACACAAACACAAAATCAACGCTAGTAAATACTTCATACAAATTCTCCTTAAAAAAGTTTCCGAATACCTATCTATCATCTTATTGCAAAAAAACATGGGCGTCAAGTCTTTTTGATATCTTCAATAGTTTTTTTGCAAATCTTGTCCCAAATGCCAGATAGAAGCTGGCGATTGGGTTGTTGTCCTTGAATGTAAAGCTTAACATTCAACACAATCATAAGCTGTAACAAGTCGGCCAATTCGAAGAATTCTTCATCGCTCAATTCAAGTGTTTTCATTGTTCGGTAGTAGCTCGATAGTCTGATTGGTATTGTTTAGTTAGTAAATCATCCTGTCCAGAGAGACAAATAGAGATGACTTCACGAGGATCGGTAATGTGCAACTCATCAGCAAAATCCAAGGCGGGAGTAATCCACGCTGTTTTGCCCCCCGGAATGTGAGACACTTCCCTTGTAAGAATTTTTTGCAATATCTCTCGTGTGGGACGTGGACACATAATCTTGTGCGTAAACCTGGATGCTAAAGCACCGCTCATAACGGATTTAAACAATTGCAAATCATTGCAGGTGGCGATGCACAAAACCTTCACATTTTTAGCACGATTGCCAACTCTAAAATTGACTTGGCGAATTTCGGCTCTTTGGTCAAGCAGTCCCAACATCCAACGTTGATCGTTTTGGTGGGTTTTCTCGATTTCCTCCACCAACAAAACCGGGGGAATATTGGGTGAACTTAAAAAGATATTGATTGCCCCCGCCTGCGTAGTAGAGGTTGCATCAAACTGAATATAATGCTTTCTTTCTTCTCCCAACATTTTGCCAAGAGCAGCAATAATTTCGCTTTTGCCGCATCCTGGTTCGCCAAATAACACACAATGCAATCGTTTTTGCATGTTGGTTTGCTGAGCCAGTCGCAATGCTGCCATGATTCGACGGATTTGCCGCTCTCGATCAAAAATGTGGCTAAAGTGCTTTCCCATATCCAAATTAATGGGAGCGTAATCCTTCACATCATCTTTGACATGAATATGAACTGCTGGCGGGGCTTCTTTTGGAGCGTGTGGCGACGTAATAGACCACCTGCGACCAGAAGTATGACAAGCTTTCGCCAATTTATTATAGACGATAGTCCATTGGGATGCTTCGCTTCTTCTTTGTCCTCGCACTCGTTGGAATGCCACCTTGCGAACAATGGTATAGGTGCCCAGTTCTTTAACACAAGTAGAATCATGGATTTGGGTGGACCAATCCCTTTTGCGGGTTTTGGTGCCTAATCCCAATCCTATAAGCTCATCAACCTCTGCCTTGATCCTTTGGGGATTAGGCTTTTTGCGAGTTTCCTTGGTCAGGGTAACTAGGTAGATTGGACCTTTCATAGCACCTCCGTCAGCATTATACTTCAGAAAGTGCTGTTGTAAACTCAGTCCATCAAAATTTCTACACCTTGTAAGGGGTCTTCAGTAATAAGAACAGTGCTTTTGGGGGAGTCAATAACTGGCTCCCCTTCATTTAGGGGTTGCATATCTCCCGCAACTATTTGTTCAACTACTCCCTCAACAGTTACACGATCTGGTTGATCTACCAATAACTTTTGTGGCATAATTTGCTCCTGTGGTGAAACTAAAACTTTAACCATTTTGGCATCTCTGTTTTTGACCAATCCTACGAAATAATCATCGCCTTTCCATTGCCCTCCGGGGGGAATTGGACCCTTTGATCCATCTGCACTCTTTTTGGGCAGCCAGAGATCACCTTTGGTAATATTCTCAAATATATATAGTCCTTTACCCTCAAGAGTACGGGCTATATGTTGTCTTCTTTCCTCTTGTCTTTCAATTGCCGTCGTTTTCCTTTTTTTCGGTCTATAATTCATAACAACCTTTCGTTGACTTTTTATAGCGAATCCACTATAGTATTATACGGCAGAACTGAATTACCTGCCTAAATATAACAGAGAAACAATATTTAAAAAATAATGGAGATAATTATGTCTGGAGAAAATCGAGCCTCCTTCGAGAAGGCTCACAATATGTTTTGGCAGGGATTTCAAATTGATTCACATCCACAAGGACCATGCAAGGGTCCGGTTGGCCCCCTGGGTGCCCTTGGCGTTGCAGGCATTCCCGCCATGCAGAGTTGTGGGTGTGGCAAAGGTGGGGCTGGCTGCTCAAGCTCATCAACAAGCACAACTTCATCGAGTAAAGCTGTCGATCCGCCCAAGTGGACTGATGTTTATCCACAAGGCTCAAAAGCTGGGAATGAAGAACAAAAACTATTTATTGCCTTGGCTCGTAACCCTAAATGGAAATTTAGAAGTGTTACACACTTGTCTAAAGAGGCCAATTTAACAAAAGAGAGAGTAGAGCAAATTCTGCAAAAATATTACAAAAAAGGAATGGTATTTCCCAATCCTAAGCAAGAAGATCAATGGGCTTATTGGGAGCGATGCCCAGAATTATTGCCGGGAAACATAAAGTCCATAGCAGAAGCAGATCAGGATAAACGTTGTGAGGATGCTGCTTAGTTCAGCAAAACAAACAAGCACAGAAGCTGGGGTTTCTGTGCTTGTTGTTTTTTTTGTGCGACTAGCTAGTTGGCAGCTTTTGGACCAGCATATTTAGCTGGCTTATTTTGCATATCCAAATCAGTCGTTGCCTTAGCTGGATTGAACCACTTATGAGGATACTGAGATCGCACATAAGCGTCGGGATAATTTTGTGTTACACCAGTTCTAACTCTATTTTCATCAATTGCAGGCAAGTCACGCTTGGACTCTTCGCACCATTTAATAAATGTTTTCATGTTTTTCCCTCTTGATTCAGCGGTACAATATATAAGCTTCTACAAATAAAAAATTTGGGTTTTTTTAAGCCAAAGCCTATAATGTATATAGGAAGTAATAATGACAATTCTAGCAAAAGAAGTAGAAATTATCCCCATCCAAGAAAATTTAGCAGGGGAATTGGGCAAAGAAATTTATTATGAGTGTGCTTTTTGCGGCAAACGTATGGCTGTTCCTACTTTTTCTGGCAATCTCTGCGATAAACTATCTGGTGAAAATTATTATTGTGGATTTTGCTTACGACATGGCTTTAACACACGAAATAATAAAAATGTGTTGTTGCTGACGTTTCGTAATGTTTTTAATCATTATTACCAAGAACGCTATGTAAATCCAATCGTTGTAACAAAGAAGATGTACCTTGCAGAAATTAAAGAATATGTAACCGCACATATTCAAACTGGATTGCTAAACCCTGTTTTTTATTATGACCCAAGCAGTTTTTTATGGTTTGTTGATTTTTCAAGAGTCGGCAGAGGAAACAAGAAACTCAAAGTAAATGATGTGCTCAAAACTGTCGTCAATATCTTGGCTTGTTTTAATTTAAAGAATAATATCACAAGCTTTTCGATCTGTACTTTTTATGAGAAATACGAAACCGCCATTAGAAAATTTTATGCCACTCGTTATCGACCTGCGGATAAAAGAATTCTATCTCCAAGCGTTATTACGACTAACCAGCACGATTATGGACCCTTTTCACCCGAATTATTTACGCCCAATATCTACTAATGCTTGCATTATTTTTAGCTGTCTAAGTGGTGTTTCTGCATAGGAGAATTCTGGGAATTGTTCCCCCAATAATTCTTTAAAAGGGATGCTCAATTTTTCCACAACCCAATTGGGCAAATATTCCTCATTCGAATCACTTAAGTCCATATGACAAGATAAGCCAGGGATAGGGCAAATTAATGCTCTGTCTAAGGAACAAAATGCTTTGTGATCGTGAGGGACAGCACCTTGGGTAAATTTTATCCAAGTATCTCGGTCTTCTTTAAGCGTCTTTGCTCGGGCAGCAAAAGTCATAGTTGTGCTAATGGTATGCTTCCAATATGTTTGCCCAATGCGTATAACTTTAGCAATTTCCCCAAAATCATATCGCTTTTCGAATTTATCAGGATGATTGTACAGAGTAACATAATCCGCCTTTTGCAACCCTTGTTGCAGCATTGCTTCTGAGTTTTCATTGTGCAAATAGTCATCTTCCATTAAATAAATTAAATCATCATCATCTAAAGAATTACAAGCGAGATTTAGGGCCAAGCGAAATGCTCCACAATTGCCAAGATTAGTCACAAATGTAAAATCTTTTTTTTCGCAAAGCTGAATTGTTTCTTCATCACAATTGTCTGCTATAAATAGCCAATCAGCATTTGGAAACATAGACCAAGCATTTTGTAAACAAAATGCTTTTGTGGCTCCAGGCACCTTGGGCTTGCCTCGACTATTGGTATTAGAAATGCGGTAGATGATTAACATAAATCTTGAGCCATTCGATCAAATACCTCACCCCAGTTTGATGGATTTGTTTGTCTATAAAGCCTCATGCTGGGATACCAACGTGTTGTATCTCCATCTGTTCCCCATCGCCAATCTGGACTATAGGGCAAAACAGCCCATGTTTTTTTGCCCATAGCCCCAGCTAAATGAAGAATTGCTGTATCTACCGATATGATTAAATCCATTGCATCAATGAAGGCCGCTGTGTCCTCGAAACTTTCAATATGCTGGGATAAATCTATAATTCCCATGCCTTCGCAATTTATTGTGAGGTCAGTTGCTTGATTGTCCCCGGCATATTTTCTTGGCCCCGTTTCTTTTTGCAGTCCAAATAACTTGACATTTGGAATTGCTTGAATTTTTTTAAAATGTTCCAAATTACAGGAACGTGCTCGATCACCAGGGTGTTGCGGGTTGCCTGCCCAGGCGATGCCTATTTTTAATTCTGAATAATTGCTTAGGTTTGCTTTCTTTTCACAACGAAGATAAGGAGGTGTGCTGTTGCCAAAAAGGTAATCAAGGCTGCCGCCACCAAAGAGATGCGGCAAGCTTATCATTGAGCAATGATAATCATATTCTTCTGGTTTAAACACATCCTTTATTTCTGCTGTTGTGTTCTGTCGAATCAAGGATTGCAAACCAGCGGGCGTATGAATACAAAGGGAAACATCTTTCAAGAGAGAGGCGAATCTAAAAAATTGAATAAAATCTCCAATGCCTTGCTCACAATACAATGCCAGCTTCTTATTCTTTAGGTTTTGTTTTTTATACAAATTGTCATCAAATTTGCAAACGAAATCCCATCTTTTGGCATCTGGATAGACTTTTCTAAAGGCTAAGGCTGGCGGAAAAAACTCTAATCGATGTTCATACAATGGCCATGCGTCATTATATTTGCCTTGTAAAAAATAAACGTGTGCCAAATCCACATAAGATGGGTGGTGCTCAGGATTTAGAGCAATAGCTTCTTTAAAACAACTTTCGGCTTTTGATAAATCCTTTAAAAATCCATAAATTGAACCAATATTAGTCCAGGCATAATAATTTGGCTCTATAGCTATGGACTTCTCAAAACATTCTATCGCTTTGGGGATGTTGTTCTTTTGACGATAATGTAATCCCAAATTGCTGTAATAATAACTGTTGTTAGGATTTAGTTCTGTCGCTTTATTGGCATGATCGATGGCCTTGTCTATAAATCCCATGCAAGCATAAGCAAGTGATATATTGTTGTGATTTTCTGCATTACTAGGATCAATTTGCAGAATTTTGACAAACAAAGCAATGGCATCTCCATATTCTTTTTGTTTGTGTTTAATCAATCCCAATAACTGCATTCCACGAGCATTGAGTTTGTCTACCTTTAATAATTGTTGAAGTAAAATATCTGCATCGTGCAAATAATTGTTTTGCATTAAAAAAAGTGCTTTGTCTAAAGACTTTTCTATCAATTCGTCTATATCTGGTAATTTTATGGAATTCATTTTAGTATATAAATAATATGAGTAATGCTAGTCTCAATATAACAGGGGATAATTTATGGGTTGTGGATGCGGTAAAAACAAGCCAGCATTACGAAAAATAACCAAGGAAGAAGAAGCCTCTATTAGAAGACGACAGGCTTTAATGGAAGCTCGAAAACAAAAAAAAATATTTATATAAATGGAGGGTTATTATGGGTTGTGGATGTGGTAGAAAAACTAGTGCTACTGGAATGAGAGTCACTGGATTAAGGGGAGTTGGAACAAATCCTAACCATACTCCAAGACAAGGGCGTATTGTTACGCCTCGCACCATGCCGCCCACTATGGTTCGACAGGCTCAAATGAAGGCAATGCAGGAAGCACAAACACCGCCAAATTATTCTCTTCAAAGAAGGGAAGTGGAAAGAAAGCGACGTTTGGCCATTTTAAAAGCTCAGGGTAAATGAATTTTGTTAAAAAATAGTTTTTTAGGTGTATATATCATATCCCCGCATATTAGGGGCACCATATAAAAAAGGAGAGCACCGTGCTTACATTCAAAGAGTGGAAAACATTAAATGAAAATTTTGGCGGGGCGATTCCCATTGGCCTCGGTCAGCCCAGTGCAGTCGTGGGTGTGGTCGGTGCTCAATTTGGAGATGAAGCTCAATTAGAAGAAGCCAAAAAGGGCAAAAAGAAAATGTTCGGAGACGAAGAGCCCGAGAAAGATGACGACGAAGACAAAGAAGTAAAAATAGTCGTTAAAGGCAAAAAGGATGATGACAAGGATGACGACGAAGACAAGGGTGAGGAAAAAGGCGAAGACAAGGGCGAGGAAAAAGTCGATAAAGAACCCGATGGCGACAAAGACGACAAGCCAGCATTTCTAATGTCAAAAAAGAAATGCAAAGGTTGTAATTGCAAATCCGACAAGAAAATGGCCAAAGAAAACAAGGAGTGGTATGGTTCTGTAATCAACCAACTTAACTCTGATCCCAACGCAAAATTCTGGGACGGTTTTTCAACAATTGAAGAAGATGCTTTACTGGCCCCAGCAGATCAAAATGCCGGTTTAGTAGATGGTGAACCTGCCCCTGGCAGCGTAGGATCGGCACCAGTTCAACGAGTTGGTGGTTGGTTCGGCGGCTAAATTAATTGTATAAATTAAATTAAAAAGCAAAGCTCAAATGGGCTTTGCTTTTTTTTTGTTATGTGATATAATTTAATATTATATTACTGAAACAAATATTATGAAAAACATTAAAGAATATTTGCCTCTAATAAGTAAAATTATTGACTGGGCTCACAAACACAAGAAAAAAGTTCAATACCTGACAAAAGCAGATTTAAGAGAAGCAATAAGATCAAGAGCATGACATACCGAATTCAAACCAATCATAATTTCCACGGCGAAAATATATCAGAAAGGGACTGGAATACAATAAGTTCCAGTCGGGCTGGACATCAAGAATTTGATGACGATGAGTTAGCAATTGCCATCAAAACGTTCGAAAGAAACGCAAATATGGCAAGAATGATTTGGCCAATGCGATTAATTGATTCAAATGGCCAAATTCTAAGATATTACAATCCAGAATTAGACGAATGGCTTCCAGGCCCTCGGGGAAGACTGGAAGAAAAGGCTTACTATATTTGGGAAAAGATTGGTGCCACTGATGTTGAATGTTGGTTCAAAGCCAAGGAAGAGACAGAAAAAGAAACCAGTAATTTAAGCCAATTTTTCGGACATATGCCAAAATTCTCAGAACGTGGTTTGCTGGAACCAAACTAAGTATAAACAGCCGTTTGTCGCACTAATGGCGA
The DNA here is from genome assembly GCA_023229365.1 of Pseudomonadota bacterium. Taxonomy (NCBI): domain Bacteria; kingdom Pseudomonadati; phylum Pseudomonadota; species Pseudomonadota bacterium. The sequence goes on from JALNZK010000002.1 coordinate 305,379, forward strand.
CATTGATCTTTTTCTTAGCCTTCGGCTTTTTTCTCTATCCAGTGCTTCTGCTTTGACCATCTGTGGGCTTGATGGCATTGGTTCTGGTTCTGGCTCGTCGTCATCATCGCCCCTTGGTTGATAAAAACGATCTATTGATTCTTTTACGAATTTAGCTATTTCATAGGGCGTGTTGAGACGAGTATCCGACCAACCTTGTCCTTGCTCATCTGGACCGTCTGTGAATTCGCCTATACGCTCCATGTCATGACGAGGATCACCGGGGCTACTTACCGCAATGGGAAAGCCTTTGATCTCAGCAGATGTTTTATAATCCATTTCAGGTGCAGGCATCATACCAGGACGCCAACCTTCGAGGAATCCCATAAAGCGAACTAAAGGATGTCCTTTTTTGGGGTCAAATTCAGTTACTTTTTCAAATGATATACTACGCTCATATTCTAGCTCTTTTTGATGTCTTTCCCAACTATTTGATGGACCCCAATATTTCGGACCACCAAAATATCCTTCAGGTGCCTCTGGTGGTTTTCCTGCCCATTCTGTCTTTTTAAAGCATTGAACGAAGAATTTGAGGTAATACTTATCCCCCTCCATACGAACATTACGCCCGGTCATTTCGCAAACGAGCCGCCATTGATAACGCAATGCAGGGACTTCGCTACGACCGGACGATCCCATTTTCCAAGCCCAGTCACCACCCACTAGGTGTTGGACAGACAGCAAGACGTAGTTTGGAATTTCCACCACTTTTGCTTCATTAATCATCCATTCCTTGAAATTCATTTTACCCGCTCCCCAGATTTCAATACCTTGGCTACCAACGCAGAGGGAACTTTGTATTCAAAGGTGGATTTCATTATATTGTATTCATACCATCTCTGAACACTTTCCTCAGATGTCATATTCTGCCTGCGTGTGACCATTATTGATTTGTTGCTTTTTTCTGCCTGTTCAATTGCTTTCCTGAGGGCTGGGCCATGCACTTTTATCACTTCTTCCATGCCTTTGAGACTGCCTACCATTACTTCAAATTTAGATGGATAAGCCCATTGCCAAGGATCATCTTTTCTCGGCTTACTGACTTTCACCATATAAGCAGTGGCTTTTGTGCCCTGAATTTGGACACGATCCCCTGGACGTAAGATAATGCCATTTTCCGTGGTGTAGCCAGGGGACATGCTTGAATCCAGGGTATAAACACATTGTTCTGGACGATAGACACAGATTTGATTGCCATCCAACAATGAGCCACGCATGCTTTTGCCCTTAAAATGCACAGCATCAAATTGTGATTTTAAAGCATTGGTCAAGTCCTCTGTTTCTTGCATCCATCTTTTTTCTAATTCTTCTTGATTCTTAAAGTCTCCTTTGGGCGGCATGTCATATCCATATTGCCTCCACCATTTCATCATGGTATTATTAGAACCAAAGTTTATTTCTTCAATACGAGGCGGGGTATGATCGGCACCACCGATGTAATAAGCCTTTAAGCCTTTGCCAGTGCCTACATTGAAGTTCTTGGCTATACCAAGCGATTTAGTGAAGTAAGTGCCCCAGCCAAGAAAATGAATCGGAGGCAATGTATCTCTAGCACCAAAATCCCCAGGATTGAATCCGTGTCTAACGTCCCCAGAGCGGGGAGGGGATTTGAAGAATTGAAAACCCTGATGTTGAATCAGTTGTCTTTTTTCATCTGTAGTGCCATGATAGACTGGCCCAAAGAACTGCAATTTCTCTGCATCTTCTGGGCTTACGTACTTCGGCAACATAAAAGGAAAATATTTTTGAATATCTTCCAACAACCACAGTCTAAATTCCATAAAGATATTTAGGGACTAGTCGGTTGTTTTAAACAAGCCTCTATTAAATATTTGCCAATTTGAAATTGTCGCCTAGTCACGCAATGCCCAGCATCTTTTTCAATATCTGTGTAGATTTTGTACCCTTTGTTTTTCAGGGCAGTAAACATAGGGATGAAACGTTCTTGCCACTCAAAAATAAGATCATCCCTACTGTGTGCCAGAAAGAATGGGGTGTCAGGACAATTACATTGCGGCACAGCTTCTGGGTCCAAAATAGCCCCGTTGTGAGAAATCACACCAGCAAAGGGAGTTGGGCTCATTACAGCAGTCATAATAGCCATAACTGCCCCTGCTGAGTGCCCTACCAGCACAATTCTATTCCGTGGAATACCACGTTTGTTTTCAATGAGTTTCAACACTTCTTCTATCACAGCCATTGCTGGCATTACGCCTTTGACTGCCTCTTCTTGGTCGTTGATGCCATTGGGCATAGGATACCAAGAACGAATTGTGGGTGTTATTCCAACGATAAAAGATTTTACTCCTTGTCGTTTGTACGCAGAAGCTAATTCCTGCCCATGATTGCCACGCCCAGGCAAACAAAGCACACAAGAGTCATGATTCCACTTATTGTATTTAATCCAGCGTTTTTCCAAGGTGGGTGGATAAAATTCAGCACGGCTTTGCGGACGCCACAGATTGTGGAATCCCATGTCATTAGGCATGCTGTCAAATGGCTGCCCTCGTCCCAGCCATTGACTGGCATAATAGTGATATCTTGTCATTTACAAATTCCATTCTCGGTAGAAGTCAAATTGCGTATCTTCTGTCTGAAGGCGATTAAATAATTGGCGGGGCATTTCTTGTTGAAGCAACTTGAGAAACTTTTTTGATTTAGTTTTGTTGGAGGTATTAATTGCTTCCTGCAACTGTTCTACATCATATCCATGACAATGATAACAACTTGCTGGAGTAAAATCCTCTTCAGCCCATGCCTTTTCATCATTTAGTCGTTTTTCGTCTACTGTCCAATATTTTAGATGATTGCCATTTTTGACGAAATCTATTGTAAACTCACAAATGTCATATATCAAGCCCACCAACTTGGGACTCGCCACCCAGAAATTGCCCAAGGATCGATATTCTACTCCGTGGTCTGGCTTTCTAAACCGACCAGCTTTGCCATATAATTTACGTCGAGCAACAGAAGATTTGTCCGTATCAAGGAAAACTGAAGGCAATCCCAAAAATAAATCTAACATACGCACCACAAAGTAGCAGGACATATCATCTTGCAAAAACTTATTACCCAAATGCACATGTCCACCCGCTGTTCTTAAACAATTGGAAAGAAACTCATTTTTGGGTGGCTTTACTACTTCAAGTCGATAAACACAAACTTCGGGATCACAACCTATTTTCTTCGCCTCAGGATGTTGTAGTTCAGATACTGGATAATTTTGAGAAGCTTTTACCATCAATTTATATGGCGATACCAATTTGGCATATTTTTTAAAGCAATCTCTAAAGTTTTTGATAACATCATTTTTATCACTGGCTGGAGAAACAGCACATTCAGCCATTACGTTGTCATAAAAATATTGATGTTTCCCAATTTCATGTCGTTTGTACTTATCCCCAGGAACAATACCAATGGCACTAAAAAATTTGCCATCTTTGCAAAGCATAAACTCAGGGTCACTTCCAAAAGAAAAATTCATATTTTCCTCTCCATTTTTGTTTGTCATTTATGCCAAATTGGCACAAGCGATCTTGTATCACCACTTGAGAAAGAACAAATACCCAAATTATCGTGCATGTCTTGTATTCTCAATCCTTTAGGATAATTTTTTTTGATATCTTCGGGAAATATTTTTCGGTCACCTTCTGCCAAAATACGCTTGATTCCTTTAAGACTATTGGTGAGTCGGTCACGATCCTCCGCTTGATAAGGGGTGACTGAACAATTGCAGATGCCATTAATCGTATCCCAGAAATCTTTGCCCAGCGTATGCGAAAAACCAACTCGAATGAGCATGGTGTAGAGCGAAATCATAGGCGGGCTTCTCATCCAACGTTTGCTGCCCTCTAATAACCAAACCCCACCAGCCGCATATTTTATGGGTGGCGAGGCACATTCTCGGACTTTTGTTTTTACAATTTTGAGTTGTGACTCTATTTGATGCAAAAAATCTAGGCAGGCAGGAATTTTTTTTCTAAGAATTTTGTCTTGAGAATTTGCTATGATAATTTTAGTTTTGGACAAGCAGATTTCTTGTCCCTTTTGGGAAATAAACTGAAAGCCGTAGATTTTTTTCTTTGTTCTGTAAAGCTGATTGTAGATAGCATCCTGCAAATAGTCTTTACACAGCACAAAAGGGCATATTTGGCAGTAATTTTCGGAAACAAAAGAGAACTCTAGTCCCGACCAAATAGCCTGATTCAAAGAGGCTTTTTTTTGATACCACACTATCCTTTTTTTGTAATTTCTCACAGTTTGGCTCCAAAATTGTAGGATAACAACATCTGAATAATAAACAAAATAGGCACATCTGTCAACACGGAATTCCGAATTGGCGGCGTAAATATCTTGATGGGTACTTTTAGAGAATTCCTGGGTCGTCCTGTTTTATCAAATGTTGAGATTGCCAACATATATTTTGGCAATCCCAAGACATCTGTGCAAGAGATACTAGACCTAACCGGGCTTTCCAAAAGAGAGTTTTACGCAATTGTGCATAACTTTGGTGTACCAAACCGTTTACGCACCAATCACCACAACGTAATCTCCCTGGCCGATCAGGGCATGCCCCTGGATCAAATTGCCCGAGCTACTAAGTATAGCACACAAAACGTTAAATATATTCTAAGAAAGAATTTACATGATTAGTGGAAACGACATTTCTTTTGCTTTGTCGGGCGGCACCATGAACACCAACCCAACTCAATCTTTGGGGGGGCATCCGTCTGCCTATCCAATAACATCTGGCATGAATAATTTGTTTCCTAACTACACCTTAGCCCAGACAAATAGCGGCTACATAGACTATCGATGTATTTATGTGTTTAATAATCATGCTCTCGATTCCATGTATGGAGTAACAGCCGGAATTGTCGCAGTTAGCGGTGGTGCCGTAGAATATTTTGGCACCCCGATAACCACGGAGCAGCAGCAAATAGTAATCTCGGGAAACGTTACCGGAGGCTCATTCACGCTTTCTTATGATGCTTACACCACATCGGCAATTCCTTGGAGTCCTTTTACCAACACTTGGGCCGCCAGCATACAAAGTGCATTAAACAATTTGCCAGTTTTATCTGGGGTTGTGGTTTCCTATTCTGCGAGCCCTGGATTGACACGATTTATACTTCTTTTCCAAGGATATGGCGATCACAAACAACATCCGTTGTTAGTGGCAACTAATAATTTAACGCCTGCTGGCATAACAACGACTGTATCTAAGGTTACAAACGGTGGGCCAATTAATAATATTGCTTCAACAATATCCCATGAAACCATAACACCTGCTGGCATTACTTTTGTGGGCACGGGCACTATTTTGGACATAGGGACATTAGGCCCAGGTGAAGGATTTCCTGTATGGATCAAAAGACATCTATTAGCGGGGACAGCGGCAAAATATAATGATGGTTTAAATTTACAAGTTACTTGTAGTCCAATTTAGTGCAAATGTTCCAAAAGTTGCTGAGGATCAATTATTCCAAACCCTTGGTAAAAACTTTTATCTTTTAATTGATCTTTGATGGGGGTGGTATGATTCTTAAAAGCCTTATAATAATCTCTTACTGTTGTTAGCGGAAAGTTTAATTTTTTTTGCTTATGAGCCGATAACAATAGTGCTGCAATACCGGCTACCCACGGAGTGGCCATCGAAGTGCCAGAAAGCATAGCGTACCAGTTTTTGGGGACCGTAGAAAGAATTTTTTCGCCTGGGGCCATAAAATCTAAATTCTTACCAGTACAACTAAATTGTGATCTGTCAAGGTTTTCATCAATTGATCCAATAGCAATAGTTTCAGGATAAGCGGCAGGATAAAACACATCCGATGTAAATCCAGAATTTCCAGCAGCCACAAATACTGGAATATTTCTTTTGTGTGCATATTGAATAGCTTTGCGAACTTGCTGAATAGGGTTAGGAGAGCCTAAAGACAAACAAATAATATCTGCACCATTATCAACAGCCCACCGAATACCATCGGCTACTATTCCATAACTACCAGAACCATATTTGTCCAACACCTTTATGGGCATTACTTTTGCTTTTTCCGCCACACCTATTCCACATTGTCCGCAAATAATACCCGCCACATGGGTGCCGTGACCAAGAACGCTATCATCCCAAGGTTCTTTACCAGGACAAATGAAATTTTTTCCTGGCACTAAATTGTTTATAAGACATGGATGATCTAATTGACATCCACAATCCACGACAGCGACCACAACTCCTTCGCCTGCACAGTGTTTCCATATTTCTGGTAAATTAAAAGCTGAAATTGACCATCCTGACTTTTCTTTTACATCAGCTAAAGTTAAAATTTCTTCCTTAATAATGGGAAATAATTTGAATTTATTTTCAAGCTTAGATTTTTTTTCCTCTTTTTTTACCTCTGGGTTTTCTGACATTTTTTACTGGCTCCTGTGGTGCTGTATTACTGCTCGATGAACTTATGCTGCTGGCAGAACTACTTGGGGCTGACCAAGAGCCATTTCTGTATTTTTCAACAACCCAGTCTATAGCACTTGCTATTACAATATAGATGATAAAGTTTTCAATTTGAGTTGAGAAAGGCTTTAAAGCAGTGGGTAAAGCATTAGCAACAACGAATTCATAAACTACAACGCAAGCCGCTAATACAATGGCTTTTTTTTCTGGTCCGCTGGCTATTTCCTTTTCAACAGCTATAATCATTTCATCTAAAGCAGCTAAAATAAATTTTACAACTTTGCGAAGGTCCACTTTTTTCCAAAATTGCCACCATTTTGGAGGCGGATTTTCTTCAACCCATTTAGCCTGTAAGCTTTTTATTATATTGTTGATAGACTCCACTTGTGGCGGATTCTTTGCGACAGGATTTCCGGCTGCTATCATATATGCTCCTATTCTATTGTATTTACACTTTATATGACAAATTATAATCCAATACCCACAACAGAAAATGACCAATATAAATCACGCTCGCTATGCACCACATTTTTGAACCCCAAATCTTTTAGGAGTTTTACCGTAGCGGCGGGAACAAAAGAATGCAAGTGTTTTCTGTTGTTTTGCGGAAGCCAGTATTCCATATCAGGATGTGGCAAATATAGAAATAATACACCGGAAGGTTGCAAAAATGTTATCCAATATTCTAATGCTTTTACGTAATTATCAACATGTTCAAGTGTGTGAGAACTAAAAATATAATCATATTTTCCATCCGGCAAATTGTAGGCATCGTAGCCATCATGATTTAGAATGTTGATAATTTTAGCACCTGGGAAATGACAATTAATCAGTCCCCCAATATCCAATCCATCCCCACTACAGAATTTTTCAGCAAATGGCAGAATAAAGTTCGCAGCATGTTCGCTGCGAATGTATTCTGGATAGGTTTCGCCTTTATAGTTCATTAAAATATTCATATGAAATTCCTGCTTACCAAATAATCAAAAAAGCGTTTCATTATCTTTAGGTGACTGTCTTCATCTATGTCATGTCTATGAATGTTTGGATTTATATCTAGATGTCTGCCAATATTCATGCAGGTGTTTGTTTTAATAAGCCTGATATTGTGCTCACTTTTATGTTCATACATGTCGCTGCCTGGAAATGGAATGAATCTGCCCACAACCACATTATCAGGTTTTGTTTCTTCTATAAATCTAATGTTTGCATCAACAGTTTCTTCTGAATCGTAAGGCAATCCTATCATAAAGAATTGCCTTATTTTTATTGGATATTTTTTCATAGCAAGCATTGCATTTTTTGCCTGCTCTACTGTAATGCCCTTGCTCATCTTTGCGAGGACAGAATTATCTGCTGCTTCAATACCAATCCCTATTTCACGGCAACCTGAATCATATAGCCAAGACATTGTTTCATCATCAATGGCGTCAATTCTGGTAGAGCATCTGTAATAAATGTCCAAATCCTTTAGCAATTCAGCAAGACTTTTTAAGTATTTTCTATTAATCGTAAATGTATCATCTTGAACTCTGAATTGATGAATTCCATAGACTTCTTTGATTTGTGTGATTTCTTTTTTAATTGATTCAAGTGATCTGAAGTTTATTTTTCTGTTATACAATTTAACGCTTGAGCAAAAAGCACAATTAAAAGGACAGCCCCTGCTAAACATTATGGAAGTAGAGCCGCCATCTTTGAATGATGTGCCGGAACTAAAAATTGAATCTGTTTTTATATAACTTATTGGCAAAATTTCCCGCAACGGCAGCAATGAGTTTATATCAACATTTTTAGATTGAGTATAGAATTTTTTTATTGAATTGTTTTCAAAATCCTTCACATAATCCAGAATGGTGTCTTCGGCTTGTCCAACAAATACAGAATCAAAAACAGGATCAATAGTGTCTTTGGACAAGGTGGCTGCTGGGCCACCTATGATTATTTGCTTGTTGTGTTTTAATTTGATTTTTTTAGCAATCTCAACACAGCTTAAATAAGTCGGATGCACTGCTGAGAAGCAAAAAACATCGCTATCTTCTATGTTTTCAGCGTTATCTGCATTAGTGTCAAAAATCTTTGTCTCTATTCCTTGTGATTTCAAAGCCGCCGCAATATACAATATTCCCAGAGAAAACTGTGCTTTGTAATCGTAGAGCCACGACATGTCTGGAATTACGAATGTAAATTTCATTATTTATCCATAAACAAAAATGCGTTACGAAGATTGCGTGCAACAAAATTCATATCAACTTGTTGCATGTTTTCATCCAAAATATAATTATAAATTTTTAAAGTATCCAACATTGGTTGTGTGTCTGTTCCGCAAAACCAATAATCATGAAAAGACACATACAGGATTGGTTTAATCTTAGATAAGTATGACGCAAAAGATGGCAATATTTTAACTTCCCCTCCTTCTATGTCAATTTTGATAAACCCACAATCAATGTCATTCTTTTTTACAAATTCTTCAATGGTAATGCCGGTTACATCGACAAGATCACCAGTTTGCACCATTATACTAGACATAGAATCACCAAAACATTCGTGTGTGCCAAGCTTTAATGTTTCATTAGTATCAGATATGGCACAACAATTTGTTGTAATTGGAAAATTATTTAATGCAACATTTTCAAGTAATTTTTGATAAGCAACCGGATCGGGCTCGATTGCAAAACTTCGCTTTGCGATCTGTGCAGCATATAAAATTGTTGGACCAATCCATGCCCCAATATCAATGTAATCTTTGTTTGGATTCACATATCTATTTAATATTTGATAAGTAATCGGCTCCCAGGTGTTGTTTTCTACTCTATCCCAAAATAAAGGATAGTGAGATGGGGATATAAAAAATTGACGATTAGCAACATTTATTTTTCTCATTTTTGAAAATCCTTTGCAACGTCGGCCCCTTTATGTCCTAAAGAGCTTTCGCCACCAATATGATCTATGACAGAGGGTTTTGTGACAATTAATGAAATTTTTCTCTCTCTCATTCCAGCACTTAATTCCCAATCCCACTGATTGCTAGTTAAATAAGGTAAAATAAAAGGGCACAAATTTCTATTAAAAAACAAATTAATTCCACCTATACTATTTTTTACATAATATTTGTTAAATGTTTCCAATACAAAATGATGTTGATGAGCATTAAATCCAGAAATAATGCTTTCTGGAAATTCTTTTAACAATTGATTTAAAATAATGAGCCAATATGGTTTCACAATGGCATCAGAGTCTATATTGCTAATTATGTCAAATCCAGATTCATAAAAATAGGTAAACCCAGTTTTTAATCCATAAAACATACCCTTGTTTTTAGGATTGTATGTTTTTATTGTCTTTACTCCTATGTTGCAAGATTTTATTATTTGCTTAGTTTGTGCATTGCTATTGTCATCAATAATATAAATCTCCGATCCCGCAGGAAAAAAACTGTGCGACAACGAATCAATTGTTCTCTTTAAGTAATCCGGGCGATTATATGTTGTAATTACTAATCCTATTTTTTGCAAAATCACCTCATGTATGCGTAATGTGTGGTTTTTCAACAAAATACTCATGATTTGCACAATCTTTTTCATCTGGTTTTCTTGGATATAAATGATATTTTTGTGCTTTAATATCTAATTTTTCAATAATACATGATACTGCACTGCCAACAATATGAATGTTGGTTGCATTTTCTATAACCATACTCCAATCAATAATCGAATAATCTGAAATTTTTTCCAATTTTATATTTCGCAAATTGTTAGTGATGGCAATGTCGGCTTTGCCAGAAAAATCACTTCTAAATACATCACTAATAAAATTATATGGTTCATTATCTGACAATCCTAACACATTATAAAATAACTCTTTTTCAGAATTGATGTCTCGTGTCCATTGTGTGTTTCTCCACGTTGTGAAATCAAGGTCAAACATCATATATTTAGATTTCATACAGTCTTTATATGGAACACCCATAATAGAATCAGAAAATCTAAGTGGTATAATGAACGCTCCATCTATATTGTTGAAATTAGGGTCATCATAATTAATGTTAAGTAAGTTTTTATCAATAAAAGTAATGTAATCAAAATGCTTGCTAAGGGTCAAAAACTGAGGAAGAACTGGCCATAATATCCTATACCCCATTTTATAATGCATACGAGCAATTGGTTCACAAAATAAAATATCTCCAATTCCTTGAAATTGATTTATAATGCACGTTCTATGGGGATTAAGAAGTGCCATTTTTTTTTGATATTGAAGTTGATCGTAAGTTAGTTTGCTGGGAAGCAATTTAATTGGTGCTACTGCCGTTGCTGTTGTTACTGTTGTTACTCTTTTTATCTTGCTTCCCATGTTTTTTCCTGTGCTTGGGGGGATTGGAACCTTCTTGACTGTTGTTAAAATCCTTTTTCTTGGCAAAGGAATGCCATGTGTTCTCTCTATTTCCTCAGGAGTTAGTCCCTTGCTTCTCAAAAAAGAGGTAGTTTTAGAACGTGTGCTTTTACGCCTTGATACTCTCATTGTGGTCTAGGTTCCTCAGTGGTTCCTCGCACGTCTCTGGCCGCAGCGGTTAGTGGCTCATTACCAGTTGGAATTACGCTCGATTTTTTCTCCCCCATAGCACCACTATCCTCTGCACGGATTTTGCTCAAATACATTTCTATATTTTGTGACCACTGGCTAACAACTGTAGGGTCTACTCCTAAAAGAGCATGTAAACCTTTAGAATCGTTGCAAAGTTCCTTAAATGACTCCCAGAAATCTTTACAACCGGGTTTAGCAAACGTCAGACCCTTGCGAACCACCTTCATGGCATATTGCTCATCATTGTTCTGTTGCTCATGAATATTGTTCCAAACTTCTAAGAATGACTGCATTATTTCTCCTGATCTTCTGATTTTTTCCTTTTGCAAAATGGGTTGCGAAGTCTGCTTTTGTCCCATTTTTTGCCTTGAGTATATTTACTAGGAAATCCCAAGGGCTCATTTGTCAACAAGGCTGTTCTAACCTCGCCAGTATCTTCAAGCCACTTTTTGAATGATGACGTTACCACCATTGGTTATCCTTCTTTCCAAAATAGTTGCCCTTTTTTGCAATTCCTTAATGTTGGCTTTTATGTGATCTAAAATCAGTTCTGGACTATTAACAGGACGTATTACCATTGGTTTTTCCTTGATATCAATTGCCATTGCTTGATTTTCTCCGATTTTTTATTTTCTCTGAGTAATATAGGTATATATAGATAAGGAATATAAAAAATGACACCTAATGACAAAGCACTATCTCAGAAATTCGACCAAGTTTCTTCAGAACTCCGTGGGCTTATGAATACGCTTACTCGGATTGATGAACGGGTAGAAATTTTTATTGACCAACAAGAACAAATAGCTGGTAAATTAGACGAACATATTTCAAATTGCCCAGTTAAGTGCCAAATGCCAGAATATTTGAGTAGATTGTCTGTCTTAGAAAAAACGACAGTTACCAAGAATGGTGGATATGTAAGTAAAGAAGATTTTAATAATCATTGTGAAGGGCTAAAAAAAGAGATAGCAGAGATGCGAGAAGCTAATAAAGAAATGGAATTAGCCACACAAAAACAACAGATCACAACAGAAAAACAAGAAAACCACTGGAAAACAATTGGCACATTTATTTTTCATTTAATTAGCTATATTGCAGGCGTAGTCGCAGCAGCTTACATTCTTCATTTCTTAGCCATAAAAGCAGCGTCACCCTAGTAATTAACCCACAAACAATCTATTGTGAGCTTAACATTTGTTTTCTTTTTAATGCATTTCCAGCCTTTGTCCGCATGATAAAGGCGTCGATACAATAAAGAAGGCAACCCACAAATCATTACTTTCCCTCGAAATTGGTTGAGCACCTCCGACAGTGCAATATGCTCATCAGTAGATAACTTGTTTTCATTCACATCTACTGATTCTGACAATGGAGGCGGATCAACGAATGTAAACATATCTTTATCGTCATAAGCCAGTAAGGTTTCTATGGGAGATTTGTTAAAAATATGTACATTTTGTAGACGATCTGCAATTTTGGGCAGTTCTGTTAAAATAGAATCCCAAGAATCATCTTCTGCAAATGTTTTTTTGGCACTATTTTTACTCATTCTTCTCAAAATGAATTCATTTACAGCAACGTCCAGGTAATCCTTATTAGGTGATTTTTTCAAAACTTTGTTAAAAGTATTGATGCAATATTTTGTTCGTTTTAATCTGCTGAGAAACATCCCTGGTTCGTCTCTTAGTGCTTTATAAATACAAATAATGCCATCATCACTATCGTTGATAGATTCATCTACTGATCGCTCTTTATTAAAGAACACACCACCAGCCTGTACATAAGGCTCTATGTAACTCATTTGCATATAATTGGGTGGAAAGTTTTGAGTGATCCATGATGCAAGATGATACTTTCCTTTGCTTTTCACAAGTGGTCTAATGCTCATTATGCTCCGTTGTTTTGTATATTTGTTCGTCACACTTGGTGCATTTTATTTCTGATTCGCCATAACCAGCCGATGCCCCAGGCCAAAACCAACCCCGCTTTAGTTTTGTGTAACACCTAACACATATTGGTTTGATGACTCCAGAATCCAGATAATAATAACAATCTCTTTGAATATTCATAAACCAAATCTCTATCTAATATTAGTAAGAAAAGGAAAAAATTTATGGCCTGTTCCAAAGTTAAAAACTTATCTCAACAAACCTTGTTGGGAATGACAGCCAATACTCCAACTGGAAACTTTCTTAATAAAATACCACTATCACAATGGGAAGTATTCAGCTTTGATCCTAAAAGATATGAGGCTTGTGTGAAAGTCTATCGGGTTTTTAATCAGGCAGAGATTCAGGCATATGTTGATAATTTACGAACAGAATTAGCAATAACAACAGACCTTACTACCAAACTAGCACTTCAACAAGTAATATTAGAGCGGGAAAAACAACTAAATAATCCGCCTTTTAATATGATAACCGTGCCACTTGCCCCTCCATAAATTTTTGTTTAATTCACTATATACCATATTGAGAACTGGAGAAAATAATGCGAACATTTACAGATTATGTCGAACAACAAAAATTAGATGCAATGTTTGAAAATGCCTTTAGACAACTTGCCATAGAAGCCGAACACAACTCACAATTAAACGATCTTTTGCTCGAACAAGGTTGGGGTGGTATGATACGAAATGCCGGGCAGGCTTTAAAACAATTTGGACAAACAGCATGGAGTGGACTTAAGGCAGGAGCACAAGGTGCCTACAGTCAAATGACAGGACCATTGACACAATACCAGAATGCAATTGGTGCTCTTCAAAAAGCTTGGCAACAAATATCAAAAGACCCAAATTGGAGCAAATCAATGACTACTGGCGGCGGCGGCTTGCCAGCAATGAATTTGTCAACATGGCTACAGCAAACAATTGCAGAATTACAAAGTCAGTTAACACAGGTGCAGAACAAACAAGTGAATCCAGCCACTACTCAAACAAATGTGGCGGCAACAACAGCACAAGTAGGTCAAAATCAAAAGAATTTTGGTCCCTAAATCCACCCAGTTTTAGTGGCTAATTTAATATCCTCAGTAGTAACTCTTCTTCCAAGCACTTCACTGACACTTTCAGTGAAGTGCTTTTCTATGTCTTTTTGGACTGCTCTAAAAAACATTGGCCCCATTTGTAGAGCTTCTGCTAAACTACTCATATCAACTGACCAGTCTAAAAACTCTCCATCTATGAAAATGGCTTTTTCTATATTGCCACCCTTGCCTTTTCGCATCATGACCTCAAAGCTTTTTTTTGGAGTGCCATCGGGCAAAAGTGGAGTGGGTGTTACTGGGGGTTCTTCAAAAGGATTGATAATTTCTGCCATAATATAATACATAAGTAATAGTATGGAATTTTCTAACTGGATTTTGCAAGAATCGAGCCTGAACGACCTTTATCAAAGTGCCGTCGAAGCATTCCCCCGCACTACAAAAAGACAACATGCCACCCAACCAATCAAAATAGTGGAACTTACTTGGGTGCCATATAGGGGTGTAAAAACCCTGTTTGTCAAAGCAATGGCTCGTAATGAAGGTCGTGTCTACAATCCCATCATTGTTTTTAAGAAAGTTCATTATCTGGAATCTGGTGGTATTGCTCTAAAAGACAAAAATGGACAACGATACTTTGTAGAACAACTATCATTACAAAATAATGATGTTTTGGTCAGATGCCAGTGTGGTGATTTTTATTGGCGAGGAACACATTTTAATAAATTGGATCATTCGTTATATGGACCCGATAGGAAAAAATACGAAGCCAAACATAATCCTGGTTCTGCAAATCCTACTGAATCCCCTATTGTGTGTAAGCATTTGATGAAGATGATGGAAGTTTTACACAACTCAGGATTTGCTAAATAATTTTCGAGCCCTTGCTCATATTTGCTTTCTTTTCAAGCGGTTGCAAATTATCTAATTTCCAACACTCCAAAAATAATGGATCATTCATTGAGGTGTATGGAAAGTTGCTATGAGGCATTATATAGCAATTAAAACAAGATTTTTTATGTAGATTTAATTATTATTTTGTTAACAAAAAAGCCAATGAGCCCCATAAAGGAACTCATTGGCTCTTGAAAGGTTGTTACCTATTATTTGTTATACAGTGTGATGTAAATCTAATCCCCAACCTGTATTCACGACTATCCACTCAACCACATCACCCGGTGTCTCGGCATAGACAACGAATGAAGTAAAGTGACTAGACGTATCACTCTTGGTGGTCAGACTAGCATTATGTGTAGCAGCCCCTGCACCCCTTGCAGTTAATATAACTGCATAACTAGCAGCAGCCAATGGTAGAGCGTCTGGAAAAGTCACTGTAGCTAAACCAGTTCCACCATCAGTTGTTACTATACCAGCAGCTACGATGTGCGGGCTATTTTGCGGAACATTAAAATTACGATTATTACCTGGACCTTTTAAATTGGAGGCAACGCCTTGTCCAACACCTGTTACACTTGCAGCACCCATTATATTTTTTCCTTTTTGTTAGTTTGAGTAATTTATTGGCATATTACACAGTGTGATGTAAATCAATGCCCCAACCTGTACGAATAACGACCCAATCGATCTCGTCAGTTGCACCCTCTGAGTAAATTGTGAAATAATCAAACTTACTAGAAGTGTCATGTTTAGTGACTACACTTGCATTGTGAGTAGCAGCCCCGGCCCCAAGAGCCGTTACTAAAACAACATAATTCGCAGCAGCCAAATCCAGAGCATCTGGAAAAGTAACTGTCAATGAATTAGCCGCAGCCGTTCCAACGCCAGCAGCTACAACATGCGGGCAAACCTGTGGAACACAAAAACTACGATTATTACCTGGGCCTTTTAAATTGGCGGCAACGCCTTGTCCAACACCTGTTACACTTGATGCACCCATTTTATTCTCCTTGTGGTTAAATACCCACGTTTTAGATACAATAGATACTCATGCCCTTTTAAATTTATGCCTCGTTTGGAAAAATTTTTTCCAAACGAGTATATAGGATATTATGGAACCAACAAAACGAGAATATCAGGTTATTTTGGGCACTATTATGGGCGGCTCATCAATCATCCGGCCTAAAAAGGGAAAGCATTGTTATTTGTCCATGCGAGACAAAAGAGCCAATTGGCTAGAGTTCAAAGCAGATCAATTAGCTCGATACGCCTCGCCAGAGCCTTTTACGATTGAAAAAACAAATCGTTGGCACTCTTTGGCATATCCTATTTTCGATGAATTTAGAGAAAAGTTTTATAATCACAAAAAACGTTGTGTCGATATCGAAAGCCTTACTTTCTGGGACGTGGGATTGTCTATTTGGTTTGGAGATGTGGGCAAGTTCGAAAATGGACAAGTTATATTAAACACTCACATCTGGGGCGAAAAAGGATCAGAAACCCTGGCAAAATATTTCGAATATTGTCAATGGCCTGCTGAAATATTTAAAGACCGCACCTATTACCGTTTACGATTGAACAGAGAGGCTTCTGTGCATTTTATGAATACGGTTAGCCCTCATTTGCCATTCCCATTGACTCAATAATTATTATTTGTTAAAATTGACTGTGGAGGATTACAAATGATTAAATTTTTAAAACTAATTACCGGCGAAGACACATTGGCAGAAGTTACAGAAGAAACCGAATTGCATTATGTTTTAAAGAACCCAATGCGATTTATACCCACCGAACAGGGCATAGGTATAGCCCCCTTCGCAATGTTTGTGAAAAAGGGCTCTACAATCACAATTGATAAAGATAAGGTTATTTTTGCCGCCGATCCAGAAGATGAAATAGCCAATGTTTATAATGAAAAATATGGCTCTGGGATCGTTGTGCCACCCTCAAGCATACAATTACCATGACAATGCCACATTTAATGAATTGCCCACATTCACCTGATGGGTGGTGCCTTGATTGCGTCAGTAAACAAGGCAAGCTTTTGCTTGAAATTGACCAAGCCATACAAGACCCGGATAAATTTCTGGCGATGGTTGCTAATCGTGGCCGACCATTAATCGGCGTTTGCGTTTGCATTTGTCGTCGTGAACCATCCAGCGGCAAAGTTCTTTTGCACAAAAGAAAAGGAAAGCACGCTCCTGGCACATGGGCATTCCCTGGCGGGCATATGGAAAAATGGGAATCCTTTGAAGGAGTTGTTCGTAGAGAACTAGAAGAAGAAGCAGGGCCAGATATAGAAATTGATAATTTGCAATTTTGGACTGTTGCCAATACTCGATTTCATGATGAAGACAAGCATTATGTTGTTCTTTTTATTATGGCTGATTGGGTATCTGGCGAGCCAAAGATTATGGAGCCAGAAAAATGTGAATGCTGGGAATGGTTTGATTGGAATGATCTTCCTTCACCACTGATGATGGGGATACAAGATATTGTTGATCGTAAACTGAGCCCTTTTGACTATGGAGGCGAACACGAAACATTATGCTAGAAGTAGAAGCTAAATTCATTGTGGATAGTTTTGATTTATTGGAAGCCAAATACCAATTTGATGGCCCCGTGTTACAAAGAGATATATATTATCAGCATCCCTCTCGTGATTTTATGAAAACTGGAGAGTGGTTCCGTGTGCGAAGAATTTTTAAGGGCATTCCCTGTGCGGAAAACCTCGGGTGCGAAGAAATTCATCTGTGTCACAAAGGATCAAATCAAGGCTCATCTGATGTTAAAAGTCGCAGAGAGATAGAATTTTCTGTGCCTATGGACATAATTGAACTTTTGCAAATCCTTGATTTTGCAGAATTGATACGAGTGGAAAAATACCGCCGATCAGCCGTGGTTACACCAACTAACGATAGTGGCGAACCCACCTTTACCATAACATTAGATGAAGTTTTGGGATTGGGAAAATATGTAGAAATTGAAATGCTGGTTCTCAAAGAAGAATTTAAAGCAGGAGCAATTGAAGCCATTAATGACATAGCCAAAAAACTGGGACTCACCCAGCCAGAGAAACACGGATATGCTAAATTAATGCTGAAAAAAGAGAAAAAATGATGCCTAATTACGAATATCAGTGCGATACTTGTGAACACAAGTTTGAAATATTTCAACACATGAATGATAAGCCCATTAAAATTTGCCCTAAGTGCGGCAAAAAAGTCCATCGATTGATTACTGGCGGAACTGGCTTTATTCTTAAAGGAACCGGCTGGACTCCAAAAGGAAATAAATGAGCACTTATGTCCATAACGCCATTGTTGAGAATGGCTTACAATCTGAGTTTGCTTATGGAGATAAGCTTGCGAAAAGACACGGATTTGAAGATGGACCGCTGCATCGACGCCGACAAGGAACTATTGAGCAATTCGATGAGTGGATTGCCAATTGTTTAAAGGATGTTGAAGAAGGGAAAATGTGCCCTGTTAGAGCTAGAAAAATAATTGAAAGATGGTGGACACTTCGAGAAAAAAAGGCAAATAGATAATGAAATGGGAAGCTTTTTGTGGTCATGAATTAGGCAAGTTTGACCAATACAAAGATGCTGTAAAAGCCATATTTGATGAATTGCTATAAAAGAAGGTCGCATGAGTTATTTAATCTTGGAAACAGCGACTTGGGTTGTTTCTGATGGCCTGCCAATTATGTTTTATGAAATGCGAGACAATGCAATTGATCGTGGGTGGATCAATGAGAGTAAATGGTGTGGATAGTGTGTAATTTAAAGAATGGTTATTGACCGAAAAGGCAGAACGCACCTTCCAAAGTGGAAAAGAATTTAAGTGGTCGATAGCTAAACAAAAAAAGGCAGGGATTTTTCAATCCCTGCCTTTTTAGCTTTTCCAGAACTATCTATTTCGGAATTGCTGACACCAGAAGATTACTCCGCTGGCAGTACGAAAAGCCGCCACACCAATGCGTAGATGACCTGGGTTGAGAATGTTCGCCCTGTGACCTGACGAATTCATCCAACAATTGACCACATCACTACTGTGCGGTTGTCCCATTGCAATGTTTTCAGCAAGTGGGAGCCTCGTATGCACCATTGCCTGATTGCGAGTCATCCAGGCAGCGTGCCCTCTGGCGGTCTGCATCAAATCCTTGTCAACCTCGAAAGGCGGAAGACCATATCGTGCCCGCTCTTCGTTGGTGAATTTAATGATGTTGGCTTCAATTTCGGCAAGCTTCACACCATCAACCACCACTACTTTATCCGCAGCAGTCGGATAATTTGTTATTGCTTCCACTTCAGTGGTCTGTGCCGTCGTTGGGGCATTATAACTCTGCTGGCGACGACCTCTGCCTCTGGCTTCTGCCACTGAACAAACACACAACACAACAACAAACGCAAACAATAGATTCAACCTCATACGATACTCCTTAGGGCTAGGGGTTGAAACACACAGAATGTCCTCACCGTGAGGACGAAATATTAGCTATCGGTTTTGTGCAATGCATCGTATTCCGCCGATGTTGCTCGCAGAACGGCCCTGTTGTGAACTTCATCGGCATCACAAGAAGCAGAGGTTCTCGATTCGTAATCGGCATAGGCTTTGCTTCCAGCCGCCGCAAAAGCCATAGCTTCCATCGTTCTTGCCGATTTGCCGCCTGTGAACTCATTCAACAGCATTAGTTTGGTATCGGCAGCTTGAGCCACATTAGCCCAGAATTTGCTTCCGCTATTCAGGCATTGCAACGGGAAAACACGGACACCCATTTCTTTGAGGGCAGCCAATTCTTGTCTCCAATTCAGCTTGCCTTCATTCTGCGGATAATTAACATCGTGGGGATCAGCATCACCAATCATGACGAAAGCCGCCGCCACACCGGGGGTCCAACCCAAATCCCTGGCTTCGTGCAAAACCAATTCATAACATTCATCGCAATCGCCACCCGATGTGTCAGGTGCATTGCGAATAAAGTCGAAGATTTTTGCACGATCATTCGTGAGCTTTAGCACACGGATGCAGTTTTGTCCATCGCAATAATCCCCGTGAGAAATAAATGCCATTTTCAAGCCGGGAATATTTGCAAATAAACCCTCACAGGTTTCTTCCAGATGTTTGCGAACATCAGCGATACACGGTCGCATGGAACCTGTGGTGTCAAAACTTATGCCAATTTCCGTAGCGTCATCAATTCTTTCGCCAAGTGTTTGTTCCGCCATTTTTTCCTCTTTTCTAGTGCATTGCACTAATGTGTAAGTCACGCAGGGTAATGGACCATGATTGATGCCGTGGCGATGATGCCAAGAAGAAATCAAGGATTTCCTCTGAGGCTGCCGCTACTGTCAACATGATGATGTTACGAGCCAAGGGATAGTCGCAAACGTCGCCACCGCTGTCCTTTGGCACCTTGTAGCGATCATCCCATACAACCTCGCCATAATCTTCAAATAATCCAGTGTGCAGACATGGAATCTTCTTTGCCCGGCAATGGGTTTGAACAATTTGCCGTGCAGCATTATTATCAAAACAATCCAACACCAATGCTGAGCCACGCAGCATTTTATCCACGGTAGCGGCGGTCAATTCCTTGTCCACGGTGTCAATTTCAACACCAATGTTGCCAAACACCTTCTGTTTGGCGGCGGCAACTTTCAAAGCTCCAACATCCCGCTCATTCCAAAACTGGGTGTTTAGATTATGAGTATCGACACGATCTTTGTCAATACCACGGAGATTGGCAAATCCTTGTCGAGAAAGATTGTCAAGCAAATTGCTACCCAGGGCTCCTACACCACAAATGGTGATTAGACCTTGCAATTTCTTGGCATAATCCTTGCCTCGGTAAATTTCTTCATGATGGAATTTATTCGTTGCCATTTTCTTCCTCCACTATTTCGTAAACTGTGCCCCAAATCTTATCATGTGGATCGTAACGCATTTGTATATGATTGAAACTGCAATTGTCGGGATTTGGTCGAAATTCAAGCCATGCTTCAAATTCTGGTATGTAATTTGCCCGCAGCATAAATATCCAGCAACCCAAATATCTCTATATTTCACCAAATACTGATATTTGGTTTTACCAGTTGTTTTTATTTCACTTGGGTTTGTCTGTTTCAATTTCATTCGCCACCTCTTCGCTCTCTAGGAGAGCACCCAAATTAATTGCAGAGTCTTGATCCCAATCAATGGCATGCCCCCCAAGCTCAACCTCTTCATCAAATAATGTCAAGTCATCCTCCACAACGACATTAGGTGTTGCCAAGCCATAGCAAGCCAGTGGCTTTTTGGGTGTAATTCCTACAATTAGTTGCCCAAAGCTCTTTAGAGTACGAATGGGAATTGGAGGTTGTTCATCGCTGTAATACAAATAACCCTTGAGCCCATTGACTCCTTCGATCAAACAAACGAGAGGCTTGCCAAACGACAACACCCACTGTGCCATTGTAGCATCATCCCGTGGGCTTGGGGAGGCGATCATTCCGGGGTGCGTGTGATAAAACCCAACCACATCCCCATATTTTTCTTCACGATCCATGACCCACTTATATGGAAAATCCACGGAGCCAGGGTGCCCTTCGCTTTCGTGCGAAACATGACCCCACCACATTCTCCTGTGATTTCCGCCCGTCAAAATCCACGATTGTTCATTTTGTCTCATTTATTTTTCCCTTAGTCGTTTTATTGCTTCTTGACGTTGTTCTCGGGTTTGTTCTTCTAGTTCTTGAGTAAACAATTTCCCGCTCATGTAATATTCTGTACCCCAAGCTGGGCACATTTTGTGTAATTCAGGACGACCACAACCAGGGCACACACAATCTTTTGACTCTTCTATGTCCCAGTCCATTGACTCTACAATTTCTTTCACATTCTCTTCGATAAATTTCTCACAAGCCTCTGGACCAATAGCTTCTCGCAATGCAGCAAACGGATTGCCTGTCGCTGCCCAGCGTGCCTCTTCTTCTTCCCAACACTCGTTTTGTCCACACTCTTTAACCTGATCCCACAACAAAGCAACGGATGGGTGTTTGTCTTCTTCCCAATCACCACGTTCCAAAAATGCACAATAGCCGTCTTCTTGTTCAGCGTGGTCGGGGTGCTTGCTCCAATAAGGGCAAATGCCATTTGTATCATAGCAATATATTCCCTTCGGAATTAAACTCGGGTCTTTATTCATAATGTTTTCTTTTCCAACACTTTCCAATTTTTGTAATGTGCGATTTTGCCAGCAGCTACACTCCACATATGCCCAGAATTCAAATTGTGTTCCCTTGAAAACTGCTCCAAATTACTTGTCTCGAATACTTCTCCATCTGGCGATGCTATTTTGTATGCGAATTTCAATTTTTTGTTTCGCATTTTTTCTTTTGACTTATCCGAATACTTTCTTCCTGTGGCTGATTTGGCAATTTTGTTTTTGTGTTCCTCTGTAAGCGTTTTGCCAGTGTTAAATAGCGATAACTTCTTTTTTGTTTTATTGCTTACTTTGTGTCCTAAATGACTCGATCTAAGCTTTTTAATTGTTGCTTGGGTTACTTTTTTCCCTTTGTTGCCGATGGATATTTTGCGTTTAACCTCCTCAGATATTACGCCTCGGGCATTTCCAAGTTTTAAATTATAACCATTTGGAGAAAGGGTTTTTAATTCACAGCCCCAATACACTTCCCTGGCATCTATTTCTTCTTGTGTGCCATTTAATTTTTCTAACACCACAATCTTAAAATGTTCTGGTCCGTATTTTCGAATGGCAAGGACAATCGGCATTAGTTTGGTGTTATTCCACCTTGCCTCCGCACAGTGTCTTTTGAACCTTTCTTCTGCCGTTTTCCAAGTTTGCCCAACATAGACCTTTGCATTAAGATCATTTATTATTTTGTATATAATTGCTTCCATACAATTATATAGTAGCTTTCTAATTTATTTGCCCACTAATTTCCTTCTTTTCTTATAATTTGTCAAATTGGTCTCTGATCTTCATTAGAAGTTTTCCAAGATGGTTTTCCCCAACTCCGTTGCATACCCCAAAAAACGTGTCGTGCCACCAATTTCCTTCTACTAATTCCGCCTTGCCAGTGGCAAGAAGCTGATTGCATAATTGTGGATCGGAGAATTTTTGCACAAGCAAATCTTCCATAATCCCTAAATTAATATTTTGCCAATCGGGTCGTTGGTGTCCAGCTTTTTTGAATACAGCCGCAAGCTTCTTTGCTTTTCCAGGGGTAATAGCGTCTTGAATTTGCTTACGCAATGCCGGGTCTAAAAATTTAGCAGCTTGGTAAGCGTGTTCGGTGGAAATATATTTTTCACCATCCAAAACTACCGGCGTGGACAGTATGGCAAAATTCGACAAATACCTGTATTCACCATCAAATGAATCAATTTTTGTTTGCTTGTCATTCATTTTTTCTTTTCTTTCTTTTCAAGCTTTTTCAATGAATGTGCCAAATCCATTGAATTTGTTACTTTTCTCACTCCCTTTTTAAATTGTTTCAATTCTTCACGCAACCGAATCACTTCTGCCTCCATGACCTGTGCTTTGCAACCATAGTCATACAAAACACCAGCGGTTGGCTCTGCCTTATTGACAGCATTCCAAAACTTGCGGGAGGCATTTCCAGAAAATATTTTTTTCATTACATTTCTGTCCACGATTTCAAAGGTGGTGCTACCAACATCTTTACAAACATCATGATTGTTCCGTAGACCACATCATCCTTGGTGAAATTAAATCTTTTCATTGCCTCATCATTCACCCATTCCATCAAGGAAGTGGCCCTTTCCTCGGAACGGGTCTTCCAATCACACACCAACTCGGCAAGATAAATGCGGGGCATTCCTTTAATTCCGCCATCCCAATATTCTGGGTGGTGTTTATTCGTATGATTGTGCTGCATAATAGCGAGTTTCAAGGCAGCCTTATCTGGATTCTCTATTGATAAATGATCCCATTCAGCACCAAAAAACTTGCTATTATCGTGAAGAAAAGAATTTGCCACCAGCGTTTTGGCAAGCTTAAACTCTCCATTCTCCATCAGTCTTTCAGCAAGAATTACGCAATTCTCCTGAACACCGTGAATGTGCCGCATCAGTTTTTGAATACGATCAATATCACGCTGACTCATTTCTTTTCTTGCTCCTTTTGCTTCTGTTCGATAATATAATTTCGACACCTTTCCAGTGCTTGATAATAAAGCAATTGGGAAAGTGGATCAACAGTATCTTGCAGACCTTTTGCACAAGCCAATTCGTGATTGTATTCTATTTCAGTCATGATTTACTAATCGTCGTCGTCGTCGTCGTAATCGTGCTCTGGCTCGTTGCCACGATTATGGCCGTATTGATTCCAATACCACGTATCACGACCAGAGGTATCTACAATATGGTCACGGCGGTGTCCCTCTCGGATAACACCTACTAGACTTTGAAGATCAAAGTTACGGTCATAGCCCGACAAACAAATACCAGCAGAAATTACTGATAAAGTTTTTTTGTCAACAACTGAACGATGAGGGTTTCCATCGATTTGATATTCAATAGTGAAACTGTCTCCACGCTCAATGTGGCTTTTATAATCAGCACCAGCACGCTCTAGGGCAACTTTGATACGATTGCCTGCCTGTGCCATCTTGGCTTCTTCGCTGGCTTCATAGGCGACCTTATAAGCGATTTGGTATGCATCCAATTCTTGCTTGGAAACAATATCCAAATCCAGCTTCTCTGGCTTGGCCAATGTAGTCAACATTTCTCGCAAATATGCTCCGCTTTTCGGACTTTTGCGAGGGTCTACTTCATCAAACCAACAAATCTGTCCATCGAAACGAGCACAAACAGTATCAAACAATTGCACTTCCTCAGACAAATAAATCGGCACGGACCCAGAAATGTTAAATCTGGCATCTGCCTGAGCAAGGGTTCCATACCACAAATCTTTATTTTGATGGTGCAAAATAAATTTCATAGTAGGAAACAATGCCAAGTATTGTCTTCGCTCCATCATGGACGGGGCACGCACATGTTTGGCCAAACGACGGGTGGTAGGCTTGAAAACACCCCAACCCTGAAAATTCACAGGCACTACACGCATTTCCATCACAATGCCAGAAATACGAACTCTGACCGCTCGCCCCTTGAGCACAGGGGACAAAAACTCTGATTGAAGGAATTGATCTTCCTCAGCGGCGAGCTTATCGATCAGACTGTGAATATTCGTTTTCTTTTTTTTCATGTTATTCGATAGCTTCTGTCTGCCCGCTGCCGTTTTTTCCTGCGTCCCAGCCCGCTCCATTGATTTCTTTGGGTGAATGCAGATGAATTGTCATCGTTAAATAGTAACTTGTGGCAATAGTTCCTTCCATCCACACTTTTTCATTTTCCCTGACATCAAAAACAAATTTTACATTGTCTGCACACACCGGGTAAGTGTGCATTTTCCCATTAATTAGGAAGGAATATCGGGATGGCTCATGCATCAAAACACGGTCAATGTTTTTTAATTTGCTATAATGCGGCTCAGGAGAGCATCCGGCAAGGAGCAAAACAAAAAATAAAAACCATTTCAAATGAATTAACCAGGACATTTTCTGAAATCTCCGTAAGAACATTCTCCGCACAATGCTGTTTCGCTTTCACCCCACAATTGCCAGTAGCAAGAGGCACAAACACCCCAGTGATCGCTCCACCGCACCACTCTGTCCCCTAAATCCCAGTATGCCGAGCCGCTTTTAGAAACAAAATGAGGTTTCTCATCTGGTATCTTGCAAACTGTAAAATTGGCAACTGTTGCTTTATAAAAATTCCACCAACCAAATCTCAACAATTTTTCTCTTTCTTGTCCATCTAAATTTCTTTCCCGCCAACCTCTTTATCCGACCTGCATCAATGTAAGACTGTGATAAGTAGACATTGGGGCTTTCAATTCGGGGCTATCGCCCTTCCACCCTGTTCACGACCGCTTTAACTCAGTATAGCGATTTCAACATTGCTACTTATTATTTTGTACCCTTTCACGGATTTTTGTTTCTGCACAGTCTCTATAACCATTATACTCCAGAAACGCATCTTGTAAATAAGAAAAGCCCTGGGGACAATCCCCAGGGCTTCCCAGACAAGTTCGCAAAGCTCACTACGCAACTTTTCTCTTCGGCAAAGGCCAACTCATGATTTCCATGAGCAAGTCAAGCTTACTGGGCTTGCACAGGAATTTCACCAGTCCAGGCAAGCTGTAGTAGTCGCCGGTAAATTGCCAAGCGTCTACTTCGATGCCTTTGACTCGACCTTCTTGCTCCAATTGATCCGTAGCATTAGGAGTCTTGACAATGCAAATGTTGGGGAATGCATTCAAGGCTTGACAGTATTTTTGATAAATGTCAAAGAACTTGGGAGCAGTATTTTCCCCTTCATCCGTTACCAAAATGATCTGTTCGACCATGTATTTCTTTTGTAGCATAAACTGCAAGCCAACGCCGCAGGAAGTCCAACCGCTTGCACGGATGCCTTCAAATGCTTTCTCCCAAGCTGCCAAGTCTTTTCCTTGGCTAGTGATGGGATAGGCGATTGTATCTTGAGCATACGCATACAAAGGAACACCATCCTCCATAACCGTAGACAATAGGGAGCCAATTCGCTTGCCCAATTCAATGGTAGCGGCTTGAGAACCCGACTTGTCCACAAACAAAGCCGTGGGGCGACTGATACGACCCTTGGACTTAATTTGTTGGTCAGCAACGGCTTCCAATTGTTGCTTTACTTCATCCGAAACTCCAGGTGCCGCCTTGACGGCTTCCAAGGATTTCAATGCAGCCATTCGCTTATCGCCCTTGGCCACAACAAGTTTTTCCTCAATCAATTGCTTGAGATCGGGGTTGTCGAACACGCCACGCTTTTTCAAGCTGCCGATGCTGTTGACCAACTCTTGCGAAGTCATTACTTCCAACAAAGCCGCAATAACAGGCGGTGTCATGGATTCGATTACCGTACTGGCAATCCGGTACGGAATTTTATTTTCCACGATCACTCGGGCTTGGTCAGTCGGTGAAGTTGCCTTGGCCAACTCCTTGATTAGGAACGCTTTGGAATCAGCAGGCGGCTTATCATCGAACAACACGGCTTGAGCCCGGTCGGTCGGCTTGCGGTGTCCGAAAGCATACAAACTCTTCATATATTTTCGAGCACCAACGCAGACACTATCGAACCAATCTTTATCCAATTCTCGCTCTTGCAGATAACGATTGATTTCCGTCATTACGGAATTGGGCAATTGTCGGAACAAGCCCGTTTTGACTTTCTTGGCAGGAGCAGCCGGTTGTGCCGGTGCGGCAGCAACTCTACGACCCCGAACCATGCGTGCGGGTGCCGGTGCGGCAGCCTTCGGCTTTCGTTCGGTGATATAGTTGCCCAAAATGAACTTCAATACCCGTGTCAATTGATAGGGCGGAAGCTCACGCAACATGGCCAAACCAACTTCTCGGTGCCCGTCAAACTTGGACAGACACAAAGAAATAATAAACATTTCTTTGTGGTCACGAATTTCGCCGGTATCATTATACCAAGCCGCCAATTGCGAATAGAACCGAGGATCATCGGTAATCATTCGCTGGTGTTCTGGATAAATAGCGGCCAGATCACGGTGAGGCGTGGTCAATAGAGTGTTGAGAATTCGGAGTCGCACATCTTGTTCGGTATTTTCGTTCATTTCATATCCCTTTCTAAATAAAAATAGCCCATCCAAGTCTGGTCAGCTTTGATTGGAAACGATATGGAAGTTTCTGTTTGTAAGCTGGGCCGGTATGGGATGGGCTTGTTCTGTTGTTTTGTTTTTAGCCGAAAACTGCCTCCGGTCGGAGTGTAAGGGTGTTAGTTTCACCATTACGATCAACAGCAAAAGCCCGTAGCTTCCCTTGAGGGATGCCTAGCCAATCGGCGGCAGCATTGCGGATATCGGCATCCGAGCTATTGTCGCCAATATTCAGTTCCGCCAAGGGAACGTCGTAAGACCTTCCTTCGACTCGAACGTGCAGCATGTTTTCAAGTTGGTTTTCGTTGTCCATCGTAATTTCTCCTTATATCGTTCGTTCGTCTTTCACTTTCCCTATTATACTTCAGAAATTTGAGTTGTAAACAAGAAAAAATCCGTCCAAGTTACAAAAACTGTTTTTGGTAAACAATGCAGGAATTGAACCAGCATTCTTCAGTTTTCAAGACTGACGCTCAACCATTGAGCTAATTGTTTGTAAGTTTTAGTGGTATGGGACGGAAAGTGGAGGGTGTTGGATTCGAACCAACATTTTTTCGTTTTCAGTGAAAAAAGTTACCTTTTGTTTGTATGTCTCTCAGGTGTGGGACAATTGCTTGTCCAAGTTTGGGAAACTGAACGTTTTTAACCCTCCAAAGTATCAGCGGGGAAGATGGGATTCGAACCCATAATTTTTCCTTAACAGGGAAACTTTTACCAATTGTTTGTATGTCTCTCAGGTGTGGGATGGTCGCCCATCCAAGTTTGGGAAACTGAACTTCTAACTTCCCCATGTGCCCGGTTTATAATTCTCTGCCTGCAACCGGAAACCCGGCAGAAAAGCCTCCAGTTATTGGTTTATCCCAAGAGGCGAGTAATCAGACCCGGTGGTAGGAGTCGCACCTACAATCTTTTCCTTAGGATGGAAACGCTGTTTGTACGTCTCTCAGGTTTGGGATAATTTCTTATCCGAGTTTGGGAAACTGTTTGCTGTTTAGCTTCACCGGGATATTCATAAGGCAAACATTTGATCGTCCAAGTCGAAGAAACTGTTTTTTGCAACAATGTTGGATTCGCACCAACTACCGAAACTTTATGGAAGTTTTGCTCTACTGATGAGCTAATTGTTTGTAAGTTCCGTCAGTATGGGACGATCAAATGTTTGCCTTATGTTGATTTTACCGACGCAAGCAAGTGTTGGCCCGTCCAAGTCGAAAAAGCTGTTTCACATAGTGACAGTTTAATAGACTGTTGCCTTTACCATTAGGCTAAAACACATTTTGGCGTGTTTGTTGGATTCGAACCAACAGATTGTTTGTAAGCTCTGTCTGTGTGGGACGAGCAAACACTTGCCTGCGTCAACATCATCAAGCTTCCGTCTGTCCAAGTTGAAGAAGCTGTTCAACTTTTGACAGTTCCAATTACTGGTGCCTGACCGTTAGGCTACATTCCTTGCGGAATGATGGGAGTCGAACCCACTTATTTGTTTGTAAGCTCCGTCTGTATGGGACAGACGGAAGCTTGATGATGTTTACAACTCAAATTGTCAAAGAACACAAAATTGGCTATCCAAGTTCATAGAGGGGAGAACATTCAAATCTCCCCCTTCAAGCGGGGGAGAAAGTCGTTTGTAACCTCTATAGGTTTGGGATAGCAAGGGGAGCCGTTGGAGTCGAACCAACAAAACCACAAGCCCCGTCTTTCAACACTATACGCTGAATACCGTATTGCGGTTCATTCAGTATGATCTATTATACGCCTTTTTTATTCCCTGTCAACACCAGTTTCTCAATTTTCAAAAAAATTTTTCGGTTATTCTTCCCGCATGGCTTTTAATGCCGCCTGGGAAATTTCAATTCCCCGAAAAAATTCCTGCAAATGTTCGTCATTCTCGCCCAGGTTGAAGTCAGCCTCATGAAGAATTTCCCCATGAACAAAGGCGTTGTGTACGCCAGTCATAATGTACCGTGGATCGGCTTGTGCTTCAACTACAAGCATTCTAATGAAATGCTCGACTACTTCGTGGGTTTGTATTTGATCTGCTGTCATCATTTTCCTCCACCGCCATTATACTTCAGCTTTCTGGTTTGTAAACCCCAAAATTACCCCACAAACTGGTGGTTTTTACTGAAACTGGCAGGGCAAAGGATAGATACTCAATATGGAAATTAAAGGTGCATTTAAGGCCGAAACGATTGTTGCTGGCAATATTAATTATTCAGCAGATACTGGGGCTGCCAACGCTTATGTTGTAAGCTTGGGTTTAAATTATTTATTTATAGGGCTGCCGGTTTCTTTCAAAGCCTCTCATGATAATACAGGTGCGTCAACTTTAAAAGTTGATAGTCTGCCTGCTGTTGCTATTAAAAAAAATGTAAGTGATGCCCTGGATATGGGCGATATCAAAACAGGACAAGTCATCACTGTTATTTATGATGGAATATATTTTCAAATAGCAAGTGCCCTTGGCTCAGGTATTAGCGGATATTCTGGCTACTCTGGAATTGGTATTAGTGGGTATAGCGGATATTCAGGTGACTCAGGCATTAGTGGGTATAGCGGATATTCAGGTGACTCAGGCATTAGTGGGTATAGCGGATATTCAGGTGACTCAGGCATCAGTGGATACTCAGGATACTCAGGATCAGGCATCAGTGGATATTCAGGATACTCAGGATCAGGCATCAGTGGATATTCAGGATACTCAGGATCAGGCATCAGTGGATACTCAGGATACTCTGGAACCACAAATATATATTTGGGAAATCCAACGACTGGCGATTACCTAGATGGGTTATTTCCCTGGGAACCCAATGTAACTTTGATTGCTGATGCCGAACAAGAAGTAAATGAAGTATTAGCTGCATTAGCACCCGCACCAGCACCCAATTTTTCGACATATAACAATGCCCAAACAACAGGAGCAACAGGAAAACTAAGTTTTGATGGATCATATCCCATAGGCGGTGTATCGAACGTAGATGGCATTGGCAATTGCACATCTGTCGCTGTCGATGGTGCATTTACTTATAATGCTTTAAGCGGCATGCGAAGAGGTGTTTTTAGTTCCACAACAACAAGTTTTACAGGACAATTGGCATCTAATATTGTTGCAGAACCGAATGGAGCATATCTTCAATATGCTTTTATTGACGGTGACACAGGAATTCTAAGTATATATGTCAATAATGATGTAACACCAAAACATACTGTTGATTTATCAATATTTAGTTCTGGAAGCTCTCTGAATGGCAATGGCACCGGGTTTACAAGTATATCAGCAGTAACCTATGAAAAATTTCCTAATGGCAGTGATTTTACATTATTTGTTTATAGGACAGCACAATGGGTGGTCAATACCGCTGATTGCAGAGAAGGTTGGAATTGGGTGCGTATTACCCATACCGTAGGAACAGATCGCCCGCCCACCAATCTTTATTGCGATTTTATTCGTGACCTAAATACTACGACCACGACTTTTTCTGCGGACACGCTTACAGGATTTACTGGCAGTGGATCAAAATATTTGTCGGGAGTAAATTATTATACGGGTGGATCGGCAACTTATGCCGCAACAATCAGCAATCTTTACAGAAACACATGGTATACAGGATCAGATGCTATTGCTTACAGCTTTAACAGCACCCCTTTACAAGCATTGACAAATGAATCTTTGGGCAATTCAGGAGGGGATGAAGCACTAGATGTAACTAAATCAAAAACAGTAAACATTACTTCATCCAGCACCAGACTAAATCCCACTGCTGGACATACCATTAGTGTTAGAACAACTGCAAAAAGGACTGTGCAATCTACTCAATCTTCATCCTATCGATCTATCACAGATATACTTCTTGATAATTTTGTTGCCTCATCTACCGTTACTGCTGAATATTTTGACGATGAGACTTATAGATTGCCATCAAATTCAGATTTTGACAACGACGCTACAGCCGTCACTAGTTCGTGGACATCATCTAATACCATTGCTGATGCTGGTAGTGCTGGATACAACGATGGAACACAAACATATAATGGCACACTTGTGTATCCAACAATGAATTTCTCAACCATAGCCAATGGTCCCGCTGGAAACGTTAACTACTCCACAGGTATATCTGGTGAACGTTGCTATTATAGATTTTTTGACATGTTAACCACAGCTAGGAGCAATTTTACACTTACGGTAAATGGAGCGTCAATAACACCAATATCAAATGGAACGGCTTTTTCTACAACAAGTCAAATAAAAATAGATATTAAGCTACCTAATGATGGTGGAGAAGGCACTGGTTGGCTAGATGTAACTGCATTGTTCGCAACAGCCCATTGGTCAGACGGTGACGGATGTTTGTTATCAGGAACATTTTCTATGAATTCTGCCATGTCAATAACTGTTGGCACAAAATCTACGGGAGCCGCAAGTGTTAATGGCAAGGTATTTTTAAGAATTAGAGTTCCTAGTGGATGGATTAGAAATTTGACTAGTATTACATTGGTTGGAGCATAAATGGCGTTATCAACAGACACAATGGCCCAAATGGCATTAAAGTTCCTCTTAGGTAAGAGTGATACTAATTATGCACAGAAAGGACCAAACAATGAGGCTGAAGCTTACAACATTGTTGTTGATGGCACTAAAGTCTGGACAGATAGTGTTCCAGGCACGGCTCCTGTTGGTGACACGAGTGTTATTTATTGTCTGGATGGAGTGACGCACGCTCAGGCTGTCCTTACAGCCGATCCAACATCTAATGGGCAAGCATTTTTTGCCACATATCCAGCAGGAGAGATGTCTTATCCGCCTGGAATTTCTGCTGGAGACAGAGTAAAAAATGCCATTCCTCCGTCTTATGGAACAGACTATGAAGGAAAACCATACGCCGGGGCCACACTCATTCCTCCTGGAGATGGAAGAGATTGGATTTATCAATATGAATCTGGTGTGTTTTTTCAAGAAACCGCCAGTGCCCCACCAACTCCAACCTCTATTAAGATTTATGTTTATATAGGGAAAACTGTAGCTACGGGCGGCTACAGTGGATATTCTGGAATCAGCGGTTACTCAGGATCAGGAATTAGTGGCTACAGCGGTTACTCAGGCATTAGTGGTTACTCTGGTTCTGGTGTCAGTGGCTACTCAGGATATAGTGGTTCAGGCATTAGTGGTTACTCTGGTTCTGGTGTCAGTGGCTACTCAGGGAAAAGTGGATACTCAGGCTCAGGCATCAGTGGCTACAGCGGTTATAGTGGTTCAGGCGTTAGTGGTTACAGCGGTTACTCAGGGAAAAGTGGGTACTCAGGCTCAGGCGTTAGTGGTTACTCAGGATCAGGCATTAGTGGATACTCTGGCTCAGGTGTCAGTGGTTACTCAGGATATAGTGGGTATTCAGGGAAAAGTGGATACTCTGGAATTAGTGGATACTCTGGATCGGGCATTAGTGGCTACAGCGGATATAGTGGAATTAGCGGCTACTCGGGCATCAGTGGATATAGTGGAATTAGCGGCTACTCGGGCATCAGTGGATATAGTGGAATTAGCGGCTACTCGGGATATAGCGGTTACTCAGGATATAGTGGTTCAGGCATTAGTGGATACTCTGGCTCAGGTGTCAGTGGTTACTCGGGATATAGCGGTTACTCAGGATATAGTGGTTACTCAGGTATTAGTGGATACTCAGGCTCAGGCATCAGTGGCTACAGCGGTTATAGTGGTTCAGGTGTTAGTGGCTACAGTGGTTATAGTGGTTCAGGTGTTAGTGGCTACAGTGGTTATTCAGGCGTTAGTGGTTATTCAGGTTACTCAGGTTCAGGTGTCAGTGGCCACAGCGGAATTAGCGGCTACTCGGGCATTAGCGGCTACTCGGGCATTAGTGGTTACTCGGGCATTAGTGGTTACTCGGGCATTAGTGGTTACTCGGGATATAGCGGTTACTCAGGAAAAAGTGGATACTCAGGCATTAGCGGTTACTCAGGATCGGGCATCAGTGGTTACTCAGGATATAGCGGTTACTCAGGGAAAAGTGGATACTCGGGCATTAGTGGTGACTCGGGCATTAGTGGTTACTCGGGCATTAGTGGGTACTCGGGCATTAGTGGGTACTCGGGCATTAGTGGTTACTCGGGCATTAGTGGGTACTCGGGCATTAGTGGTTACTCGGGATATAGCGGTTACTCAGGATCGGGCATCAGTGGTTACTCAGGATATAGCGGTTACTCAGGGAAAAGTGGATACTCGGGCATTAGTGGTTACTCAGGTTCAGGTATTAGTGGATACAGTGGTTATTCAGGCATTAGTGGTTATTCAGGCATTAGTGGTTACTCGGGCATTAGTGGGTACTCGGGCATTAGTGGGTACTCGGGCATTAGTGGGTACTCGGGCATTAGTGGGTACTCGGGCTCAGGTGTCAGTGGTTACAGCGGATACTCAGGAGAGCCAGCACCATATTTGTATTTATATAATTCAGCCCATACCAGCACCCCTGGTGCTGGTCATTTCTCCGCAGATGATGTATTAACAGATGCTACCGTTGTATACATTTCATCAATAGAGTTTCATACTACCGATGTTTATATGTTTTTTAACCTTATGAAGGTTGGGGATCAAATAAGGATTACAAATCTCAATAATAAGGCATTATACTTTGGTTTTAACATCATAAGTATTGATAGTTCAGTCAGTGATGTTATCGCACTGGGTGTGAATACGGGGCCTTTTAGCGGAGGGTTTAGCCCAGGATTTGATGGGTCTTTTGGTGGTACTGGATTCAGCGACAATGATTTGGTTGAAATTTCATTGCAAGTCATAGGAGTTTCAGGCTACTCAGGCGTTAGTGGTTACTCGGGATATAGTGGCTCAGGCATCAGTGGTTATTCTGGCATTAGTGGGTACTCGGGTTACTCAGGCTCAGGCATTAGTGGATACTCTGGATCGGGCATCAGTGGCTACAGTGGTTATTCAGGGAAAAGTGGATACTCTGGAATTAGTGGATACTCTGGA